>JAVBUN010000075.1:0-6885 GCA_031555335.1 Microbacterium sp. | reverse complement strand
CGCCTGGCGGCACTGTTCGAGGTCACCGATCGCGCGTGGCAGGCCGAGACGCTGCCGACCGACGAGCACCTGGCGCCTGACGGCCGCGTGATGGAGGTGCTCAGCGGGCACCTGTGCCAGGGCTGGCTGGAGGGCTACCTGCTCACGGGCCGGCACGGCGTGTTCAACTGCTATGAGGCGTTCATCCACATCGTGGACTCGATGTTCAACCAGCACGCGAAGTGGTTGAAGGTCACGCGCGACATTCCGTGGCGGGCGCCGATCGCGTCGCTGAACTACCTGCTCTCGAGCCACGTCTGGCGTCAGGACCACAACGGGTTCAGCCATCAGGACCCGGGCTTCATCGACCTCGTCGTGAACAAGAGCGCCGATGTCGTCCGCGTCTACCTGCCCTTCGACGCCAACACGCTGCTGTCGACCTACGACCACTGCCTGCGCTCGACCGACTACGTCAACGTGGTGGTGGCGGGCAAGCAGGAGGCACCGCAGTGGCTGTCGATGGACGAGGCGATCGTGCACTGCACCCGCGGGCTCGGCATCCTGCCGTGGGCGGGCACCGAGCGCGATGGTGCGGCGCCCGATGTGGTGCTCGCCGCCGCCGGCGACGTGCCGACGATGGAGGTGCTCGCCGCCGCCGAACTGCTGCGCGAGGGGGCGCCCGAGCTGGCCGTCCGGGTCGTGAACGTCGTCGACCTGATGCGGCTGCAGTCCGCGCACGAGCACCCGCACGGGCTGGCGGATGCGGAGTTCGACGCGATCTTCACGACGGATGCGCCCATCGTCTTCGCGTATCACGGCTACCCGTGGCTCATCCACCGGCTCGCCTATCGCCGCACCGGTCACGCGAACCTGCACGTGCGCGGGTACAAGGAGCGCGGCACGACCACCACCCCGTTCGACATGGTGATGCTGAACGACCTCGACCGGTTCCAACTCGCGATCGATGCGCTCGACCGGGTCCCCGGCGCCGCAGAGCGCCACGGCGGACTGCGTCAGACGCTGGCGGACCGCCGCATCCGGGCCCGTGCGTACACCCGCGAGCACGGGGAGGACGATCCCGCGATCTCGGGATGGCGATGGAGCCGGCCCTGAGCGGGGTCGCGCGAGCCGGCGCCGCGGCCGGGTCATAATGGGGCGCGATCGGCTCCCTGCCGACGAGCGCCCTTCCCGCGAGAAAGCCAGGCCATGCCCGCATCCGTCGACCGACCCACTGCGGCGCAGACGCCGCGGCAGACCCTCGAGCGGGAGCGACTGCTGAACCTCGTGATCGACGTCGTGCTGCGGCTCGGGGTGCGCGACCTCACCATGAGCGCGATCTCCCGCGAGGTCGGCTCGAACAACCGCATGATGCTGTACTACTTCGGCTCGCGGGAGCAGCTGCTCGATGAGGCATGCGTGCGGGCGTTCGAACGGTTCCCGCGCCTGGAGACCATGTTCGATCGCATGCGCGGACCCGGCGCGCTCCGCGAGCGCCTCTACGGCGCGTGGGACGATCTCGCCGCCCCGGAGAACCACTCGTACCTCGTGCTGTTCTTCCAGCGGTTCGGCGCGGCGATGGGCGATCCGGAGCGCTGGCGCAACGACCTGCATCCGTCGACGCACTTCTGGGCCGAGGAGGTCGCCGACATCCTCGTCGCCGGCGGGGTGCCGGAGGATCGCGCGGCGCTCGCCGGCACCCACCTGCTCGCGGTCTGGCGCGGCCTGCAGTTCGCGCTCCTGGCGGACGCCGAACCCGTCGCCCTGCGCGCCGCGTACCGGTTCGGCGTGGATGCCGTGGTGGCCGCGCTCGACGCCTGACGCCGGCAGCGTGCGATGTCACGCAATCTTCTTCCCCCGGAAATGAGTTCGCCATAATCCGCGTCTTGGATCTGAACAGCGCAGTTCACTCGACGACTGCCCGCGCATCAGGGAGCACCATGACCAAGACGCTCACCATCGGCATGTTCCAGGCCGCCACGGCTCGCCCCACGTGGCGGATGGCCGGCCGCACGTCCGATCGCAACTACGACGACCTGACGTACTGGATGGATCTGGCGCGCACGTGCGAGGAGAACGGGGCGGACTTCCTGTTCCTCGCCGACTCGTACGGCTATCCCACCGCGGGGGACCGGATCATCCCGCTCGCGGTCGAGCGGAATGTGCAGTTCACGACGTTCGACCCGCAGATGCTGATCTCCGCGCTCGCCGCGGCGACCCGGCGGCTCGGGCTGGTGACCACCGTGTCGACCATGGTCGAGGCGCCCCCGGTCGTGGCGCGCCAGTTCCGCACGCTCGACCACTTCTCGCGCGGCCGCGTCGGCTGGAACATCGTCACCGGCTCCGCGCAGGCGGGCTCGGCGCTGCTGTTCGGCGAGCCGCTCATGGCGCACGCCGACCGCTATGCGAAGGCCGCCGACCACGTCGAGCTGTCGCTGAAGCTCTGGGAGGGATCCTGGGAGTCGGACGCGCTGCAGATGGACGCCGAGACCGGGGTCTGGGCCGACCCGGCCAAGGTGCACGAGATCGAGCACGACGGGGCGTACTTCCGCTCGCGCGGGCTCCTCGTCACCCCTCCGGGGCCCCAGGTCACGCCGACCCTCTTCCAGGCGGGAGCGTCCGCATCCGGTCGTGATCTCGCCGCGCGCTATGCGGAGGCCGTGTTCCTCGCGGCGGAGTCCCAGGCGCTCGCCGATCAGATCGCCGACATCCGCCGGCGTGCCGTGGCCTACGGGCGCGGCGCGGATGCGGTGAAGTGCCTCATCGCCGGCACCTTCCGTGTGGCGGACGACCGCGCGAGCGCCGAGGCCGAGCACGAGGCGGCCGTCGCGGCCGTCACGCTCGAGGAGGCGGCCACGATCTACGCGTACTTCACCGGCCTCGACCTGCTCGCCTTCGACCTCGACAAGCCGATCCCGCAGGAGGCGGCGAACGGCGACAACGGGCGCACCAACATCGAGCGGTTCCTCGGCGAGAACGCCCCGACCGTGCGCGAGGTGCTCGAGGAGTTCCGCCGGAACGGCGTCATGGGCCAGCCGTTCCTCGGCTCGCCCGAGGAGATCGCCGACCAGGCCGAGGCGATGATCGCCGAGACGGGTGCGGACGGGTTCCTCGTGCAGCCCGACCCCGACGGCAGCCACGACCTCTTCTTCTCCCGGGTCATGCCCGAGCTCCGCCGCCGCGGGCTCATCAAGGACGAGCTCGTCGGCGAGACCCTCCGCGAGCACCTCTTCGGCGAGGGACACGCGCACCTGCCGGACACGCACCCCGGTGCGCGCTTCCGCGAGGCGGTGCCCGCCGCATCCTGAGCGTGCCTCGACAGCGCGCGGCAGCCTCGAGCGCGCGCGGGATCCTCGAGCAGCCTCGAAGGGAGGAGATTCGACGAGCGGAGGACGCGGGGCGCCGCATCCGCCCTCCGCTCGTCGGATCTCCTCCGCTCGTGCGAGCCCGCCGCCACCCGGAGGGGCGCGAATAGAATCGAGAGCATCATGATCCGCATCGCCACCATCGGAACCAGCATCATCACCACGGCCTTCGCGGATGCGGTCCGCGAGACGCCGGGCATCGAGCTCGGCGTCGCGTACTCTCGCGACGCCGCCCGCGCGGCGGAGTTCGCGGCGCGGATCGGCGCCCCCGCCTCGGGTGACGACCTGGATGCGATCCTCGCCGACCCGGCGATCGACGCGGTCTACATCGGCTCCCCGAACGCCGTCCACGCCGAGCAGATCCGCCTCGCGCTCGCCGCCGGCGTGCACGTGTTCGTCGAGAAGCCCGCCGTCGGCTCCGCCGCGGAGTGGAGCGCACTCGTCGCCGAGGCGGACCGCGCGGGCGTCGTTCTGCTCGAGGGGATGCGGACCGCCTACGACCCCGGCAGTGCCGCGGTCCGCGACCTGCTGCCGTCACTCGGCACCCTCCGCCGCGCCTCGCTCCACTACCAGAAGCGCTCGTCGCGGTACTCCGATGTGCTCGCCGGTAAGCGCGTCAACATCTTCGACCCCGCGATGGGCGGCGGCGCGCTCGCCGACCTCGGCGTGTACGGGCTGCACGCGGCGGTGCTCTACTTCGGCGCCCCCGAGACGGTGCAGGCCGCATCCGTGCCGCTCGCCGCGGGTGTGGACGGCGCCGGCATCGTGCTGCTCGGCTACCCCGGCTTCGTCGCGGACGTCTCGTACTCGAAGATCACGACGTCCCGGCGCCCGAGCGAGATCCAGGGCGAGGAGGCGACGCTGACGATCGACGAGATCGCGGCGCCCCGCCATCTGGTGCGGACGACCCTCGACGGCACGACCGACGAGTGGACGATCGACGCCCCCGAGTTCACCCTCGCGGACGGCGTGCGGCGGTTCGTCGAGCTGGTCGAATCGGGCGCCTCGGCCGCCGAGGACCACGAGCGCACCCGGGTGACGCTGCAACTCATCGAGGACGCGCGCGCGGCCGACCCGCGCTGACCCGTAGCATCGGGCGTATCGCGAGAGGGGGCGACGTGCGCGACAGGTTCCGGCTCGTCGTGGTCTTCTTCGCCGCATCCCTCGCGATCCTCGGCGGGCTCGTCGCCGCGATCGAGTTGCGCGTGCTCGGGGATGCGATCGGGCGGCCCGGCGTCGCCGCGTTCTACGAGACGCCGACGGATGCCGCATCCGCCGCCGCCGGCGACCTGCTGCGGGCGGAACCGCTGCTCGGCACGCCGTTCGCGGCGCGCGCCTGGCGCATCCTCTACGCCACGACCACGGTGACCGGCGACACGGCCGTCGCGTCGGGCGTGCTGGTCGTGCCGCTCCTGCCGGCCGGTCCCGGCGGGCGCACGGTCGTCTCGTGGGCGCACCCGACGACCGGGTCGGCCGAGGACTGCGCGCCGTCGCGCGGCTTCGATCCGTACCTCGGGATCGAGGGGCTCCGGCCGCTGCTCGATCGCGGCTACGCGGTGGTGGCGACCGACTACGTCGGCATGGGCACGGACGGGCCCGACTCCTACCTCGTCGGCGTCACCGGCGGCAATGCGGTGCTCGATGCCGTGCGGGCCGCGCAGCAGATCGACGCGGCACGGGCGACGGACGACGTCATCCTGTGGGGGCACTCGCAGGGCGGGGGCGCGGCGCTGTTCGCCGCAGAGCAGGCGGCGGACTACGCGCCCGAACTGCACGTACGCGCCGTGGCGGTCGCCGCGCCCGCGGCGGATCTCACGCAGCTCGTGGGTGCGCACCTCGACGACATCTCCGGCGTGACGATCGGCTCCTACGCGTTCACCGCCTTCGCGGGTGTGTACGGCGGCACCGTCCCGGGCGCCGAGCTCGACGACATCCTGACGGCCGATGCGCAGCGCGTCGTGCCCGAGATGACCGAGCTGTGCCTGCTTGCGAACCTCGACCGGCTGCACGCGATGGGCGAGCCGCTCATCGGGGACTTCGTGGTCGACGACCCGACGACGACCGAGCCGTGGGCGACCCTCCTCGCGGAGAACTCCGCCGGCCAGCGCGGATTCGATGCGCCGCTGTTCATCGCGCAGGGGCTCGACGACGCGCTCATCCTGCCCGCCGACACGGCGAGCTTCGCGCGCCACGAGGCCTCCCTCGGCATCCCCGTCACGTACGAGGAGATCCCCTTCGCGACGCACGCCACCGTCGCCTACCTCGCGCTGCCGGGCCTCCTGCAGTGGCTCGACCGCGTCGCCCCACGCTGATCGATCGCCGTCAGCGGCGACGCAGGGTGCGCAGGAGCGGCGACAGGCCCGCGAGGATCGCGGCCGGGATGAGGAACGCGGCGCCGAGCGACGGCCCGGCGGCCACGAGCCCCAGCACCACGGCGCCCGCCACCGCACCGCCGTAATTGAAGAGGTTGACCCGCGCGATGACCTCGTCGCTGCGCTCGGGCAGGACTTCGCCGGCCCGCGCGAACGCGAGCGGCACGAGGGCCCCGGATGCCACGCCCATCGCCGCGAAGCCGGCGATCGTCGCGGGCACCGAGGGCCAGACCGCCACCACGACCGCGCCGAGCACCGCGATCACCGTCGCCGCGATCCCGACCCGCATGCGGCCGAACGCCCGCACCGCGGGGTCGGCGGCGAGCCGCGCCGCGAGCATCGCGACGAGGTACGCCGTGTAGCCGAGCGGTGTCAGCGCGGGTGCCGCGTCGAGTCCTTCCGCCAGGTAGATCGTGCTCCAGCTCGACACCGCGGAGTCGACGACGAACGCCGCGAAGACGATGGATCCCACCGCCCAGATCGCGCGGCGGGGCAGCGGCGTGCGATCGCGAGGCTCGTCGTGAGCGGTGTGCGCGGCGCGCGCCGGGTCGAAGGCGGCGATCCCCCACGCGGCCACGGCCAGCTGCACGACCGCGGTGACGATGAGCGTCAGCCCGGCGGGGGCCGACATCCCGAGCACGGCCGCGGTGCCGAGGGTCGCGACGATCGCGGCCGCGGTGTAACCGGCGTACAGACGCCCGAAGATCGGATGCGGCAGCCGCCGCTGCAGCAGTGCCCCCTGCATGTTCGACGAGGCGTCGACCGCGCCGAGCCCGACGCCGTACACGACGACGGCGGCGAGGAGCACCGGGAAGGACCCGGTCACGGCGACCACGACGAGCCCCGCGGCCTGGGCGATGAGCCCCGCGACGAGCGCGGTACGGCTGCCGCGCCGGACGGCGACGACGTCGGCGAGGATCGATCCGGCGGAGGCCGCGAGGCAGGTGCCGAGCAGCAGCAGCGACACCGTCGCATCATCGATCCCGACCCGGTCCTTGATGGCGGGGAGGGCCGTCACGATCGTCGCGTAACCGAGCCCCTGCGCCGCGTACGACGCGGACACCGCCCCGCGCCGCGCGCCGCGTGTCTGCACCGGCGCGCTCGGCGCCGCCCGCTCGCTCACGAGCCCGCCGCCGGCATCCGCAGCGCCCGGAACGCCTCGTCGGCGATCT
>JAVBUN010000282.1:0-9672 GCA_031555335.1 Microbacterium sp. | reverse complement strand
GCGGGCGGGAAGCAGGTGGCGGGGACGCTGCGCCCGAGACCCAGGTGGTCGGGGTTGTCGTCGTCCTGCACCCGCAGCCCGTGCGGGCCGTCGGCCAGGCGGATCTCGCGCTGCGGCGGGTCGACCAGCTCGAACGTCGTCCAGTAGCCGGATCCGGTCGTGACGTGGGCCGGATCGTTGACCGGGCTAGGCATCGGGGGTCTCGCTTCCTCGCTCGCCGGGAGCGGTGTCGATGGGGTCCAGGTCTGCGTCGACGAGCTCGACGAGACGGGCGCGGAGCACCGCTGCCATGTCGACCGAGCCGGGATCGAGGAGCATCTGGATCTGCAGGCCGTCCATGAGCGCGATGATCTCGGCGTCGACGCCGTCGCGGCGCGCGTGCTCGCGCAGCAGTCCTCGACGGTCGAGGTTGCCGAGCGCGGCGCGGGTGCGCGCGAGGCTACGGCGGTAGCGCGCCACGTAATATTCGTGGGCGGGATGCTGCGGATCGGTGGCCTCCGTCGACAGCATCGCGAACAGCCGCACCAGGCCCAGGTCCTGGGCGTTGTACTGCGCGACCCGGATGAGGCGGTTGAGGTAGGCGAGGCCGTCCTCGGCCTCGGTCGGCGCCCCCTCGAAGAACAGCCGCGCCGCGCGCTCGTCGCGCTGCTCGAGAACGGCTTCCAGCAGCAGTTCCTTGGAGGGGAAGTGGTGCAGCAGCCCCGGACGGGTGACCCCGCACGCCTCCGCGATCTCGAGCATGCTGACGCTGCGATAACCGCGGGAGCCGAAGAACTCGAACGCGGTGCGGACGATCTGCGCACGGCGCCGATCGCCCTTCGCGTAGGTCCCGCGCGGTCCGGCCGGGCGCGCCGTCGCGGGCCGCGCGGGGCTGTCGGCGGTCACGACGCGGCCGGACCCGCCGCGTTCAGGGCGCGACGGGCGTCACGACGCTCGCTCTGCTCGTCCGGGTCGGGCACGGGCGCCGCAAGGAACAGTCGCTGCGTGTACGGATGCCGCGGGTGCGCGGTGACCTGGTCGCCGTCACCGCTCTCGACGATCTCGCCGCGGTACATCACCGACACGCGGTGGCTGATGTGCCGCACCACCGCGAGGTCGTGCGAGATGAACAGGTAGGCGACGCCGGTCTGCTCCTGGATCTCGATGAACAGGTCGAGCACGCGCGCCTGCGTCGAGAGGTCGAGCGCCGAGACCGGCTCGTCGCAGACGATCAGCCGAGGATCGAGCGCGAGGGCGCGGGCGATCGCGATGCGCTGGCGCTGACCGCCGGAGAACTCGCGCGGCAGGCGGCCCGCCGCATCCGCCGGCAGACCGACCCGGTCGAGCAGGTCCTTGACCCGCGCCGTCGCCTCCCGCCGACCGACCCGCCGGGTCGTCAGCGGTTCGGTGAGGATCTGCTCGATCGTCAGCGACGGGTTCAGCGACGAGAAGGGGTCCTGGAAGACGACCTGGATGTCGGAGCTCAGCGCGCGGCGCTCACGACGACCGAGGCGCGAGATGTCGTTGCCGTCGTACCGGATGGATCCGCCGGTGACGGGGGCGAGGCCGAGCACGGCGCGACCGAGCGTGGTCTTGCCCGACCCCGACTCGCCGACGAGACCCACGGTCTCGCCGGGGCGGATGTCGAGGGAGACCCCCTTCAGCGCGCGGAACGGTTCGGCGCGGAATCCCTTGCCGGGATACTCGACCACGAGGTCGGAGACGTCGAGCAGCGTGGTCATGACCGGCTCCCTTCCGAGACGACGAGCTCCCCGCGGGCGGGGCCGCCGTCGAGGATGGCACCCAGGAGGCTCCGGGTGTAGGGGTGCTGCGGGGTGCGCAGGATCGAACGGACCGGGCCTGTCTCGACGAAACGCCCCTGCTGCATCACGGTCACGCGGTCGCAGAGATCGGAGACCACACCGAAGTTGTGCGTCACGAGCAGCACCGCCATCCCGCGCTCCCGCTGCAGGTCGCGGATGAGATCGAGCACCTCAGCCTGCACCGTGACGTCGAGTGCCGTGGTCGGCTCGTCGGCGATGATCAAGTCGGGCTCGGTCGACACGGCCCCCGCGATCAGCACGCGCTGCGCCATACCGCCGGAGACTTCGAACGGGTAGGCGCGGAACGTGCGCTCCGGGTCGGGGATGCCGACACGGGCCAGCAGATCGAGGGCCTTCTGCGTGGCCTCCTTCTTCGACAGCCCGAGCGACTTGCGCAGCGGCTGGACGAGCTGGAACCCGATACGGAACGAGGGGTCCAGGTTCGACATGGGCTCCTGCGGGATGTACGCGATGCGCGTGCCCCGGATGCCGCGGTAGGCGTGCGACGACCCGTCGGCGAGCTCCGTGCCGTCGAACCGGATCGAGCCGGCCGTGACCTCGCCGCCTCGGGGCAGCACTCCGAGCACGGCGAACGCGGTCTGGGTCTTTCCCGACCCCGACTCGCCGACGAGGCCGTGGATCTCGCCGGGACGGATGTCGAGCGAGACGCCGTGCACGACCTCGATCGGCGCCTCACGGCCCTGGTTGTAGGCCACGCGCAGGCCCTGGATGCGCAGGAGCGCGTCGCCGGTCAGGCGCGAGGATGCCTCGTCGTCGGGGTGGACGACCTCGGGCTGCTCGGTCACGAACTCGATCTCCTCGAGCGCGTCGCCGCCGGAGAGTGACAGCGAGGTGGTGACCGAGGCGATCGAGCCGGTCCCGGTGGTCACGACGCGGCGCCGACGGCGCCGCACGGCGACCGTGCGCTCGAGGATGTCGCGCATGCTGTTGGCAAGCAGAGTGAGCGCGATGCAGGTGAGCGAGATCGCGAGGGCGGGCCACAGCATCAGGATGGGCGCCTGATAGATGTTGGCGAATGCGTCGTTGAGCATCGCCCCCCAGGTCGGGACGGCGAGATCGCCGAGCCCCAGGAACTCGAGGCCGGACTGGATCGCGATCGCGATGCCGGCGATGATCGCGGACTGGATGATGATCGGGGCACGGACGACCGACAGGATGTGGCGCCCGATGATGCGGGAGTCGCTGAGCCCCGACACGCGCGCCGCGTCGATGTACAGCTCGTTGCGGACGCCCGAGACCGCGGCGTAGACCAGTCGGAAGTACGCCGGCGACAGGATGATGCCGAACACGAGCATCGCGAGCCACACCGACGGGCCGAGGATGGTGCGCGCGGCGAGCAGGACGACGATGCCGGGCAGGGCCATCACCAGCGAGGTGAACCACGACGTGACCGAGTCGAGCCAGCCGCGGTAGTAGCCGGCGAGCAGACCCGCGATGACGCCGATCGTCAACGCCGTGACCGTCGCGAGGGCTGCGGCCGCGATGCTCACCTGGGTGGCGGCGAGCAGCCGCGAGAGCACGTCGCGCCCCGAGCTGTCGGCGCCGAGCGGGTGCTCGGGGCTCGGCGGGGCCAGGATGTCCTGGATCGCACCGGCGTTGGGATCGTAGGGCGCGAGGAGCGGACCGAGGATCGCGACGATGACGAGGATGAACAGGAACACCATCGCGCCGACCGCGACGGGCTTGCGCAGCAGCCGCCGGAAGATCGAGACCTTCGCCGCGGCGACGGGGACGGTGGGAGGAACATCGACAGCGGTCATGACAGACGCACCTTCGGGTTGAGCGCGGCCTGCGCGAGGTCGATGGCGAGGTTGACGATCACCACGATGATGGCGGTCGTGATCACGACGCCCATCACGACCGGCACGTCGCCGAGCGTCGTCGCCTGGACGGTGAGCTGACCGATGCCGGGAAGAGCGAACACCTGCTCGATGACGATCGCCCCGCCGAGGAGGCCGATGAACTGCACCGCGAGGACGGCGAGCGCGGGGCCGCCGGCGTTTCGCAGCACGTGCTGGAAGACGACGGTGCCGGTGCCGAGCCCGCGAGTCTGGAGGGTGCGCACGTAGTCGCGCGACATCGCGTCGATGACCGAGCCGCGCACCTGCTGCGTCACGGTGGCGATCGTGGCGAGGGACAGCGCGATGATCGGGAGGGTGACGGATGCCACCCAACCGCTGAACGAGACCCCGACGGGCACGTAGCCGGTGGCTTTGAACCAGCCGAGGTTGATCGCGAACACGACGACCAGGCCGAGCGCGATGAGGAAGTTCGGGATCGAGAATCCGATGACCGAGATGACCTGCACGAGGCCGTCGAGCCAGCCGCCGCGGAGCGCGGCGAGCACGCCGAGGGTGATCGACACGATGGCCGCGAGGAGCACGGCGCCGATGACGATCGAGAGGGTGACGGGCAGTCGGTTCGACACGTCGACGAAGACCGACTGACTCGTGAACCAGGAACGCCCGAGATCACCCGTGACCGCACCGCCGAGCCAGTCGACGTACTGGAGGATGAACGGTCGGTCGAGGCCGAGCTCGGCGGCCTTCTGTGCCACGACCTCTGCGGTGGCGTTCTCGCCGAGAAGGCGACGGGCGATGTCACCGCCCCCGATATAGAGCATCGTGAAGGCGACGAGCGACACCGCGAGGAGGAGGACGACACCTCCGAGGAGGCGCTTGACGATGAAGAATCCCATGGCGGTTCCTGAAATCCGGGCGTCGGCCCGGCCCCGTGGGGCTGGGCCGACGGTGACCTACTGCTTCGGCTGGAAGTCGTAGATCGACGGGTAGATGTTGATCGGGTTCATCTCGACGGTGGTGTTGGCATCCGTCGCGAAGCTGTTCTGCGGGCGGTACCACCAGGCGAACCAGGCCTGTTCCGTGACGTACTCGTTCAGCTCGGCGGCCGCTTCGTCCTGGGCGGCCTGATCACCGAACTGCATCTTCTGCAGCAGCTCGTCGACGGTCGCATCCTGGTACTTGAAGGGGTTCCACACGGCGTTCGGCGCGAGCATGAACTGCGCGAGCTGCCAGTCCGCACCCTGCTCGAGACCGATCCAGGCCGCGGCGTACTTGGCGGCGAGGATGTCGGACACGTAGTTGTTGCCCACATCCGTGAACTTCGCGGTGATGCCGATGTCGGCAAGCTGCTGCGTGATGAGGTTGTACGTCGTGGTGCCGACGCTCGCGGTGCTGGGCATCTCGAGCGTGAAGCCGTCGGCGTAGCCCGCCTCGGCGAGGAGTTCCTTCGCCGCATCCGGGTCGTAGTCGTACATCCCCTCGAGCGCCTCGTCGTAGCCGGCGGAGCGCTCCGGGAACGTCTGGTCGGTCGTGACGCCGGCGTCGTTCTGGAGCGCGGTGAGCAGCGCCTCGCGGTCGAACGCGTGGTTGATCGCCTGGCGCACCTTGACGTCGCCGAGGGCGGGGTTGATCGTGCCGGCGCGGTCGAGGAGCAGCAGCCCGAAGACGTTGATCTCACCCGCGTTGACGGTCCAGCCGGCGGCCTCGACCTCGGCGAGGTTCTTGTTGTTCGCCAGGCGCACGCCGTTCGCCTCGCCCGACTTGATGGCGTTCAGCGCCGCCGTCGCATCGGGGATGACGTTGATGACCAGCTCGTCGTAGTGCTGGACGTCGGGGTTCCAGTAGTCCTCGTTCTTCGTGTACACGTAGCTGGTGCCGGTGACGGTCGCGTCGGTGTCGAGGATGTAGGGGCCGGATCCGATGGGGTTCGTGGCGAGGCTCTCGGCGTCGCTCTCGGCGACGTCGCCGCTCTCGACGAGACCGGCGTCACGGCTCAGGTAGCTGAGCAGGCCCGGGTCGGGGGCGGAGAGCCCGAGCACGACGGTCGTGTCGTCCGGGGCCTCGATCGTCTCGACGTTGCTGAGCCACGAGGCACCCGGCGCGGTTCCGGCCTTGAAGCGCTCGAGGCTGATCTTGACGTCGGCGGAGGTCATCGGCGAGCCGTCGCTGAAGGTGACGTCGTCGCGCAGCGTCAGGGTGAGCTCGGTGTTGTCGTCGTTGTACACCCACTCCGTGGCGAGGAACGGTTCTATCGAACCGTCGGGCATGGCCCGCAGCAGGGAGTCGTAGACCGCCTGGTAGAACGGCGCGGCGTTGCCTCCGGTGGACGCCGCGGCATCCAGCGAGGTGGGCGAGAGCGTCGCCACGAGGGTGAGCTTTCCGCCGCCCTCGGCGCCGCCGTCGGACGTGTCCGGGCCGGCTCCCGCCGCGCAGCCACTGAGAACCGCTGCTGCGGCCACGGCAAGCGCGATGGCGGAGCTTCTCCTTCTGAGCATCGTTGGTCACTTTCGTCGGGGCGGTTCCCCATTGGATCGCCACTTCCCATGACGGTAGACCAAAACCTTCGACGTAGAAGGTTTTATTGTTCCGATTCGCGGCGCGAGTGATACGCCGTCGCTCACAGTCGTCCGGGCCCCCGACGCGGCGCGGGAGTGTGTCGTGGGGCGTATCAAACACCCGGTCATTGGTATTGGACTCCGCCGTGCGCGCCCGCTTGTCTGGGATGCGGGCACCCGCCGGTGGCCGCGGTTCGAGGGAGAAGCTCGGTGACGGTACGCGAGGACCCGGTGGTCCGCACGAACAACGGGGACGTGCGAGGCACGTGGCGCGGCGAGAGCGCACGATTCCTCGGCATCCCCTTCGCCGAGCCGCCCGTCGGCGCGCTCCGGTTCGCGGCGCCCGTCGCCGCACGGCCGTGGTCCGGTGTGCGGGATGCGCGGGAGTACGGCCCCACCCCGCAGCGCGCCCAACTCGCCGAGGTCACCATGATCCCCGAGCCGACGATCCCGGGGGACTCGATCCTCAACGTCAACGTCTTCACGCCCGCTCCGGGCGAGCCCGCGGACGGCGCGGGCCTGCCGGTGCTCGTCTGGGTGCACGGCGGCGGGTACACCGCCGGATCGCCGGCGAGCCCGTGGTACGACGGCGCCGCTTTCAACCGCGACGGCGTGGTGACGGTGTCGGTCTCGTACCGGCTCGGCTTCGACGGCTTCGGATGGGTCCCCGGCGCCCCGAGCAATCGCGGCGTGCGGGACTGGCTGCTCGCGCTCGAATGGGTGCGCGACAACATCCGTGCATTCGGCGGCGACCCCGACCGCGTCACGCTGGCCGGTCAGTCGGCGGGCGGCGGCGCCGTCCTGACGCTCCTGACATTGCCGGCCGCGCAGGGTCTCTTCCGCGGGGTGTTCTCGCTCTCCGGCGTTCCCGCGGACATCTCGCCGGAGCAGGCGCGGGCGGTGTCGGAGTCGGTCGCCGAGCGTCTCAGCGTGCCGGCGACCGGAGCCGGATTCGCCTCGGCAGGCGAGGCGGAGGTGTTCGCCGCGCAGGGGGCACCGCTCGGCGACCTTCCCTCATCCGGGATCGAACGGCTCCGGGCGCTCGGCCGCTTCGCGACCGAGCCGATGCCCTACGGACCCGTCGTCGACGGCGAACTGGTCGTCGACACGGTGCCGCGATCGCTGGCGTCGGGAGCCGGGCGCCGGGTGCCCCTGGTCATGGGGTCCACCCGCGACGAGTTCTCGCGCTCGCTCGGCGCCATCCGGGCCGACCTCGACCCGCTCGACCCCGTGATCGCACTCGAGACGCTCGGTGTTCCGGCCGACCGCCGAGACGCCGCGCTCGCCGCGATCGGCCGGGAGTCCACCACGACGGCCGCCGGTCGCGTCATCGCGGACACACTGTTCCGCACCCGGCTGCTGGAGATCGCCGAGGTGCGCGGCGACGGCCCGACGTGGATGTACGACTTCGCGTGGCGCTCCCCGGTGTCGGGGTACGCGCTGCACTGCCTCGACATCCCGTTCTTCTTCGACGCCCTCGACGAGGAGAACGTGGCGCGTGTGGCCGGCGACGCACCGCCGCAGCGGCTCGCGGACGAGATGCACGACGCCCTCGTGCGGTTCGTCGTCGACGGCGACCCGGGGTGGGAGCCGGCCGGGCCCGACGCCCGCTCCATCCGCACGTTCGACACCCGTGAGCCGGAGGACGACCCGGCCGCACTCGCGCGGGTGCTCAGCGGTCGACCGGCGAGGACCGCGACCCGCTGACGCCCCGGCGAGGACTCAGCGTTCGACGACCGCGCCCTCGGGCGCGCGTTCGGCGGTGCGGATGAGGGAGGGGAGGTACCGGTCGAGCAGCGTGAGGATGACGGCCAGCACGACGCCGATCGCCAGCACGCCGGCGGAGTTGCGCACCGAGTCGGCGAAGCCGATCGTCGTGACGTCGAGGAACGGATACGGGTACCACCCGGTGACGGCGCCGTGCACGAACGTGTACACGATCCAGAGGATCGGCCAGATGAATCCGAGCGCCATCGCCGCCCAGCCGATGCGCGGGCGGGGGCCGAACAGCAGCCAGCCGATCAGCGTGGCCCACGGCGCGATGTAGTGGAACCCGATCGTGGCGGCGAGAGCCCAGCCGGTGGGGTGCACGAGCGGGGCGAGGACCGCGTCGTAGACGAGGCCCGTGATGATGATGCCGAGCAACGCGTCGAACCGGAGCACGCGCCACACGCGGCCATCGCGGAAGATGTTCAGCGCGAGGGCGATGGAGGTGCCCAGCACGAAGATGTTGCTCTGGATGGTGAAGAAGCTGAACAGCCGCACCAGTCGGGTGCCGATGGGACCCGTGGCGTTCGCGCCCGAGTTCGCGTCCTGGCCGCCGACGAAGATCAGCACGATCTGGATCACCAGGGCGATCGCGACGATGACCGCGATCGCTCCGAACCAGATGCGTGCGATGCGGGTCGCACCCGCCGGTCGATCCGTGACGACTGTGCTCATGTCGGTCTCCCCCCGATGCGGGCGTCGTGGCCCGGCGACAGCCTAGCGGCGGCCAGAAGGGGGAGAGGGACGAGCCCCGGGCGACGGACAACAGCGGGGGAGGGATACGGCGGACACCGCATCCCTCCCCCGCGCCGGAATCAGGAGGTGGCGCGCCCGGTCTGCTCCTGCAGGCGCTCGATCTGCTCCGAGGCCTGCGCCTTCGTGAGATCGGCGGGGATCTGCTCGCCTGCCTCGCGCGCGAGCGAGTCGATGTAGCTGCGCTGCGGGGCGGTCATGGGCTCGTCGCCGGTGACCCAGTCCGCCGGGTCCTTCTCCGCCGGGTCCGTGCTGTCGGGGACGGCGCCGAGCATCTCGGGCTCGGTGTTCTCGTCGGTGATCTGCGTCTCGTTGTTGTCATCGGACATGCCGTCGACGCTAGGCGGCCGCCCGCCGCCCCCCGGCGGGGTTGACGAGCCGCGACGCCTGACGTACCCGGCGTCAGTGTCCCGCGCCGAGTCCGCCGGTCATCCGGCCGTGGAACGCCGCCGTCGCCGCGTTCATGCCCTCGAGGGTCACGGTCGTGCCATGGCGGGCGTACTTCGCCTCGATGGCGTCGAGCGCGGCAACCGTCGAGGCATCCCACACCCGCGCGCCCGACATGTCGATCACGACGCGGGCGGGGTCGTCGGCGTACGAGAACTGCGTGGTCAGGTCGTTGCTCGAGGCGAAGAAGAGCTGCCCGTCGACGCGGTAGCGCACGGTGTCGCCCGCTGCATCCACGGTGCGGGTCACCGTCGCGAAGTGCGCGACCCGGCGCGCGAACAGCACCATCGCCATCAGCACCCCGACGCCCACCCCGATCGCGAGGTTGTGCGTCCAGACCGTGATCGCCACCGTCACGACCATCACCGCCGTCTCGCTCTTGGGGAGGCGGCGCAGGGTCGAGGGCCGGATGCTGTGCCAGTCGAACGTCGCGACCGAGACGAGGATCATGACGGCCACGAGCGCCGCCATCGGGATGATCGCGACGATGTCGCCCAGGACGACCACCAGGATCAGCAGGAAGAC
>JAVBUN010000141.1:0-2930 GCA_031555335.1 Microbacterium sp. | reverse complement strand
CGCATCGTCGCGTCGCGCATCCAGGGGAACGACCGCCCGCTGCTGGCGGGCGAGGAGGATCCCGTGGAGCGCTGGGAGCGCATCTACGCCGAACGCCGGCCGATCTACGAAGAGGTCGCCGACCTGACCATCGACACGTCGACGGGGCCGCTCGCCGCCGTCGTCGCCGACATCGTCGCGTGGGCGCAGCAGTCCGCGCGGGAGGACGCATGAGCGACAGCACCACCATCTCGGTCGCCGGGAGCCCCGGCTACGACATCACCGTCGGCCACGACATCCTCGACAGGATCGGCGAGGCCCTGGACCCCGCCGTGCGGAAAGTGCTGGTGGTGCACCCGCCGACCCTCGCCGAACGGGCCGCGTCACTCCGCGAGCGGCTGCAGGCCGACGGGACGCGGGAGGTCATCCTCGCCGAGATCCCCGACGCCGAGCAGGGCAAGCGCGTGGAGGTGGCGGCCTTCTGCTGGCAGGTGCTCGGTCAGGCCGACTTCACCCGGACCGACGCCGTCGTCGGCTACGGCGGGGGAGCGGTCACCGACCTCGCCGGGTTCGTCGCGGCGACGTGGCTGCGCGGCATCCAGGTCGTCCAGGTGCCGACCACCGTGCTCGGCATGGTCGACGCCGCGATCGGAGGCAAGACCGGGATCAACACGGCGGAGGGCAAGAACCTGGTGGGCGCGTTCTGGGCTCCCCGTCACGTCGTCTGCGATCTGCGCGAGCTGGCGTCGCTGTCGCCCAACGAGGCCGTCGCGGGATTCGCCGAGGTCGTGAAGGCCGGGTTCATCTGGCATCCGGAGATCCTCGACATCATCGAGGCAGACCCCGCGCGCGCCGTCGATCCCACCACACCCGAGTTCCGTCGCGCGATCGAACTCGCGATCGACATGAAGGCGCGGGTCGTGGGGGAGGACTTCCGCGAGGGGGGGCTCCGCGAGGTGCTCAACTACGGACACACACTGGGACACGCCATCGAGCACGCGGAGCGCTATCGCTGGCGGCACGGGGCCGCGATCTCGGTCGGGATGCTGTTCGCGGCCGAGCTCTCACGCCTCGCGGGGCGGCTCCCCGACGCCGTCGCGCAGCGCCACCGCGACATCCTCGAGCTGCTGGGCCTGCCCACGTCCTACCGCGCCGGCGCGTTCCCCCAGCTGCTCGCCACCATGCAGCGGGACAAGAAGAGCCGGGGCGGGATGCTGCGCTTCATCGTGCTCGACGATCTGGCTCGGCCGACCGTGCTGCAGGCGCCGGACGATTCGCTGCTGTTCGCCGCGTACCAGGAGATCGTCGCGTAGCGCAGCATCGGGGTTCGGTGATCCGGCCTCGACGAGCCGACCCGAGCTGCGCTCGCTCGATCTTCGGGGAGTTCGTCGAACGCCGCGGCCACGCCGCGGGCTTCGGTGCCGGCAATGCGCCGATCCGACCGACCGCTCGGGGCGCCGGGCCCGCTGATAGGGTGCGAGAGTGAGCGCCCCCCGTCGTCTGCTGCTCGTGAACGGGCCGAACCTGAACCTGCTCGGCACCCGCGAGCCGGGCATCTACGGCACCGAGACGCTGGCCGACGTCGAACGTCTGGCGGCGGCCGCGGCGGCCGCCCACGGGTTCGAGGTCCGCGCGGTGCAGAGCAACCACGAGGGCGTCCTCCTCGACGCGATCCACGACGCGCGGGACGACTGCGCGGGGATCGTCATCAACCCCGGGGGGCTCACGCACACCTCGGTGGTGCTGCGCGACGCGCTGAGCGGGGTCTCGCTGCCGGTCGCCGAGGTGCACATCTCCGACGTGATGGCGCGCGAGGACTTCCGGCACCATTCGTACGTGCGCGACGTCGCGGTCGTGCATGTCGTGGGCGAGGGCGTCCGCGGCTACGCGACCGCGGTGGACCGACTCATCCGCATCATCACCGGCCAGACCGACAACTGACCCGCCCCGCTCTCCCGCCGCCCCGCTCCGCGCCCCGCCGACCCGCTTCGCGAGAGGGTCCGCGAGACAGCATCCGTTCTACGAAACTGCGCGCGTTCCATGCTGTCTCGTGGATCGCATGCTGTCTCGCGGGCTAGAATGGGCGGTCGGGCCGCTCGGTCCCGCACGCTGACGAACGGAAAACTCGACACCATGGCATCCACCGCAGACATCAAGAACGGCGTTGTCCTCAGTATTGACGGACAGCTCTGGAGCGTCGTGGAGTTCCAGCACGTCAAGCCGGGCAAGGGCGGCGCATTCGTGCGCACGAAGCTCAAGAACGTCATGAGCGGCAAGGTCGTCGACCGCACGTTCAACGCCGGCGCGAAGGTGGAGATCGAGAACGTCGACCGCCGCGACTTCCAGTACCTGTACAACGACGGCGACAGCTTCGTCTTCATGGACGTCGCGGACTACGACCAGATCAACGTCTCGGCGGCCACCGTCGGCGACTCCGCGAACTTCCTGCTCGAGAACCAGCAGGTGCAGATCGCGCTCAACAACGGCAACCCGCTCTACGTCGAGCTGCCCGCATCCGTCGTGCTCGAGGTGACCTACACCGAGCCGGGCCTCCAGGGCGATCGTTCGTCCGCCGGCACGAAGCCCGCAACCCTCGAGACCGGCTACGAGATCCAGGTGCCCCTGTTTCTCGAGACCGGCACGAAGGTCAAGGTCGACACCCGCACGGGCGACTACCTCGGCCGCATCAGCTGACGCGCTCGTTCGATGAGTGCACGCAGCAAGGCGCGCAAACGCGCGCTCGACATCCTTTTCCAGGCGGACGTCCGCGGTGACCAGCCAGCGGCGATCCTCGCCGCCGAGGCGCAGCGCGCGACCGGCGAACCGGCGCGGCAGGCGTCCTGGCTCTACGCCCGCGACATCGTCGACGGCGTGATCGACCACCGCGACGAGATCGACGAGCAGATCATCACGCACGCCAAGGACTGGAAGATCGACCGGATGCCGGCCGT
>JAVBUN010000124.1:0-4833 GCA_031555335.1 Microbacterium sp. | reverse complement strand
CCGGGTCGAGCCCGGTGCGCTCGGCGGCCGCGCGCATGACGATCGCGGCGAGGTCGTCGGGGCGCACGCCCGACAGGGCACCCCCCGCCCGTCCGAACGGCGTGCGGACGGCGTCGTAGATGTAGGTGGCGGTCATCGGTGTCCTCCAGCGGTGTCGGATGCGGATGCGGCTGCATCCGTCGCATCGGTCAGCGCGAGCCCGGTCAGCTCACGCAGTTCGTCCAGGGTGTTGTCGCCGAACAGCTCGCGCACGGCGAACCCCTCGGGCGTCACGTCGAAGACGGCGTGGTCGGTGTAGACGCGGGAGACGCAGCCGACGCCCGTCAGCGGGTACGTGCACGCGGCGACGAGTTTCGACTCGCCGGTCTTCGTGAGCAGGTCGGTCATGACGTACACGTCCTTCGCACCGATCGCGAGGTCCATGGCGCCGCCGACGGCGGGGATCGCACCGGGCGCGCCGGTGGACCAGTTCGCGAGGTCGCCGTTCTGCGCGACCTGGAACGCCCCGAGCACGCAGACGTCGAGGTGTCCGCCGCGCATCATGGCGAACGAATCCGCGTGGTGGAAGTAGGCGGCGCCGGCGAGCGCGGTGACGGGCTGCTTGCCCGCGTTGATGAGGTCGGGGTCGATGCGGTCCGCGGCGGGCGCCGGGCCCATCCCGAGCAGCCCGTTCTCGGTGTGGAGGATGATCTCCTCGTCGGGCGGCAGGAAGTTGGCGACCAGCGTCGGCGCCCCGATACCGAGGTTGACGTACGCCCCCTCGGGGATGTCCGCGGCGATGCGCCTGGCCAGGTCGTTGCGGGAGATGCGGGTGGTCATCGTGCGTCCTCCTCGGCGGCGGGTGCCGCATCCGTCTCGAGCGCTCGGCCCTCGATGTCGACTCCGCCGACGAACCGGCCGTCGTGCAGCCACCGGCGGGCCCCGACCGGGACGACGCGATCGACGAAGATGCCGGGGGTGACGACGGTCTCGGGATCGATGTCGCCGAGCGGGACGACCTCGTCGACCTGCACGATCGTGGTGGCGGCGGCCGTCGCCATGATCGGCCCGAAGTTGCGCGCCGTCTCGCGGTAGACGAGGTTGCCCCAGCGATCGGCGCGCAGGGCGCTGATGAGCGCATAGTCGGCCGTGATCGGGTACTCGAGGACGTAGGTGCGGCCGTCGATCTCGCGCTGCTCCTTGCCGGCGGCGAGTTCGGTGCCGACGCCGGTGGGCGAGAAGAAGGCGCCGATGCCCGCGCCGGCCGCGCGGATGCGTTCGGCGAGATTGCCCTGCGGCACGATCTCGAGCTCGATCTCGCCGGCACGGTAGAGCCCGTCGAAGACCCACGAGTCGGACTGCCGCGGGAAGGAGCAGATGATCTTGC
This sequence comes from Microbacterium sp., assembly GCA_031555335.1. Lineage (GTDB taxonomy): Bacteria > Actinomycetota > Actinomycetes > Actinomycetales > Microbacteriaceae > Microbacterium. Next base: position 3,467 of record JAVBUN010000124.1, on the reverse strand, counting down.
GCACGCGGCGCTTCGCGAGGAGGGCCGCGAGCCCGACGTCACCGTTGCCGGCGTTGTTGTTCACGATGGTGAGATCGGTCGCACCCTGGGCGATCAGCGCATCGATCAGCTCGACGGGCTGCCCGGCACGACCGAAGCCGCCGATCATGACAGTGGCGCCGTCGTCGATGCCCGCGATGGCGGCCTCGACGTCTGCGACGGTCTTGTCGATCACGCATACTCCTTCGTACGTTCGCTATGCGAACACACGTCCGCATATAGAACAGTGTATCGCCGCCTCGGCGCGGTCGCCACCCCCGGAACCACCGCCGCGAGGCCCGGCACGAGGCGGCCCGCCCTCAGGGCTCCAGCGTCAGCGACGCCGGAATCGGCACGATCGACTCGCGCAGGTGCACGATCTCGCGCACATGATCCTGCAGCCGCCGATCGCCGGCGGTACGGGGTCGCCACTCCGGAACGGGGCGCGCCACCCCGTCGGCGCCCGGCACGACGAACACGCTCATGCACTGCGTCGTCAGCGTGCGCTCGTGCGGCGAACGGGGATCGGCGGACGAGACCCGGATGCTGATGTGCATGCTGTGCGCGCTCGTATGGATGATGCGCGCATCGACGTCCACGAGGTCGCCGATCCGCACCGGCGCGAAGAAGTGGATGCCGCCGCTGTAGACCGCGACGGCGTGGCTGGCCTCCGTGCCGTCCCGCATCCACGAGGCCGCGACCGCGTAGGCGGCATCGTCGATCCATCGCATGACGGTGCCGCCGTGGGCGTTCCCGCCCCAGTTCACGGCGCCCGGCGGCACGAGGAAGCGCATCGTGACCCGGGGCGTCTCGCTGTCGTCGGAGTGCTCCTCCTCGACCATGAGCCGCTTGATCTCCATCCGCGCCGGGATGCGTTCGATCGCGGCCGCCGCGAGTTTCCGATCCGACCGGGAATGCGGCGACCAGGCGGGCACGGCCGTCGGCCGGCCGGCCGCATCCTTCGCCACGAAGACGAGGATGCAGGTGGTCGCGGGCGTGTGACGGGGAGCGGCGACCTCGGCCGAGGAGACCGTGACGACGACGTGCATGCTGCTGCGTCCGGTGTGGATGAGGCGCGCCTCCACCTCGATCAGACTGCCCGGCGGGATGGGCCGGCGATGGCGCATGTTGCCGACGTACGCCGTGACGCAGTACGCGCCCGACCACCCCACGGCGCAGGCGTATCCGGCCTTGTCGATCCACTCCATGACGCTTCCGGCGGCGACCGAACGGCCACCCGCCGCGGTGTCGGCCGGGGTCGCGAGGAAGCGCAGGGTGATGCGGTCGGCCCGGTCGGATGCCGCGCCGGCGTCGGTGCTCATGGCCACGACGCTATGCCCGCGCCGTCACCGCGCCCGGCTGCCGGACGCCGAAAGGAATGCGGATCTTGCCGACCGGGCAAGGACATCGCGCGGGGCGGTCACTACGCGGCGAAGACGTCCTTCGCGATGCGGAACGCCGTGTTCGCGGCGGGCACGCCGCAGTAGATCGCGGACTGCAGGATCACCTCGACGATCTCGTCCTGCGTGAGGCCGTTGCGGATCGCCGCCCGCAGATGCATCGCCAGTTCCTCGTGATGGCCCAGCGCGATGAGCGCCGTCAGCACGGCCACCGAGCGCTCGCGGCGCGCGAGCCCCGGCCGCGACCAGACGTCGCCCCACGCGTAGCGGGTGATGAGGTCCTGGAAGTCGGCGGTCAGCGGCACGGTGCCCGCGACGGCGCGGTCGACGTGCGCGTCGCCGAGTACCGCCCGGCGCACCGCCATGCCCTGGTCGTAGCGCTCCTCGTCGGCGAGCCCCGGGCCCTCCGGCCGCGTCATCGCGCGGCATCCTCGAAGAACGCGAGCAGAGCGGATGCGGTCGCCGCCGGCTGTTCGGCAGGTGGCAGGTGCGCCGCATCCTCGATGACGGCGGCGCTGCCGTCTGCCACCCCCGCCGCGATCTCCGCGGCCTTCGACTCGGGCGCCACCTGGTCGAATCTCCCCCAGATCGCGCGCACGGGCAGGGAGATCTCGCCGAGCCGGTCGCGCACGTCGTAGCCCGCGAGCGCCTCGCAGCACCGGGCGTAGCCCTCGTCATCGGCATCCTGCAGCGCGTGCAGCAGCCGGCCGCTGAGCTCCGGTTCGCGTTCGATCGAGCCCGGCGCGAACCACCGCTGCGCGGACCCGGTCACGAGCGCGGACGTGGACTGCGCGCGCACCAGCGCTGCGCGCTCGTGCCACGCCTGCGGGTCGCCGAGCTGGGCGCCGGAGGCGACGATGGCAGCGGCCTCGACGAGCTGCGGATGCCGCAGGGCGAGCTCGAGCCCGGTCGCACCGCCGAGCGAGACCCCGGCGTATCGGATGCGCTCCTCGCCGAGCGCGCGGACCGCGCCGGCGACGCCGTCGGCGAGCTCCGCGACCGTGAAGGGGCCCAGGGGCACCGGCGATGCGCCGTGACCGGGCAGGTCCCAGGCCGCCACGCGGTAGCGCTCGCGCAGCAGGGGCACCGTCGTCTCCCACAGGATCGTCGAGGTGCCGAGCGAGGGGCCGAGCACGAGCAGCGGAGCGCCGGCTGCTCCCTCGGGAGCGGTGAGGGTGATCTCGGGAACGGTCATCGCGGGTCCTCCTGGGTCGAATCGGCCTCGGCCGCCGGGGCCGTCTCGCGCGCGGCGGACGCGCGCAGCTCCTGCACGGCACCGTCGACGAGCGCCCCGGACAGCCCGGTGTACGCGGCCGGGTCGAGCAGCGCGTCGACCCCGTCGGCCGGATGCGGCGCCCCCGGCGCGCGGTCCACGGCGGCCTCGAGCGCGTCGACCACCAGTGCACGCAGGTCGCCGCCATCGCCCGCCGCCGCCACGATCCGCCCGACCTCGTCGGCGCCGAGGAGCGGGGTGAGCACGATCGAGAGTCGTTCGGCCACGATCAGCCCGCCGGTGAGCGCGACGTTCCGGGTGGCGGCGTCGGCGTCGACCCGGAACCCCGCGACGAGGCGCGCGGCCGCGCCGGTCGCCCCCAGCGCGAGGCGCAGGAGCTCCCGCAACGTCGGCCACTCCGCGTGCCAGGCGCCGTCGGGGCGCTCGTCGGCCGCGAAGGCGGCGGCCAGGTGCAGGGTGGCGCCGAGCTGCGGGGCGCGGAGGGCGGCCGAGCGGATCAGCACGGATGCGGCGGGGTTGCGCTTCTGCGGCATCGCGCTGGACCCGCCGGTGTCGCCCTCGGCGACCTCGCCGATCTCGGCACGGCCGAGGGTGGCGACATCCGTCGCGATCTTGCCCACCGCGTCGATCGCCTGCACGAGCGCGTCGCCGAGTTCGGTGACCGGCCAGCGCTCCACGTGCCAGGGTGCGTCCGGGGCCGCGAGGCCGAGCTCCGCCGCGTACGCGGCGGGCAGGGCTGCGGCCGCATCCGGGCCGCCGATCTCGACGAAGGCGGCGAGGGTGCCGCCGGCGCCGCCGAGCTGCGCGGGGAGGGC
>JAVBUN010000009.1:0-5625 GCA_031555335.1 Microbacterium sp. | reverse complement strand
GCGATCGCGTTGCCGATGGCGGGGGCCACCGGGTTGTAGGGCGACTCGCTCATCGACTTCGCACCGAACGGGCCCACGTCGTCGCTCGTCTCGGCGAAGTACACCTCGGTGTCGGGCACGTCGGCGAACTGCGGCACCCGGTAGGTGCGGAACACCGGGTTGCTCACGCGGCCGGTCTCATCGATCAGCACCTCTTCGTACAGCGCGCTGCCGATGCCCTGCGCGACCCCGCCCTCGACCTGGCCGCGGCACTGCGCGGGGTTCATCACGAACCCGGCATCGGCGGACTGGATCGAGTGCAGGATGCGGACGCTCCCGGTCGACGGCTCGACCGCCACCCGCACGGCCTGCACGTTGAAGGCGAGCGAGCGCAGGTCGCCGAGCTCGCTGCCGTCGGCGACGAGGTCGCCGCGGTCGTCCCGCTCGGCGGCGGGAGCGGCGGCGACGATCTCGGCGAAGCCCACCACGCCCGCGGGGGTGCGCACGCCGTCGGCGCCCACCGCGGCGTCGGCGGCATCGGCGCCGACGAGCTCGGCGGCGATGCGCCGCATCCGCCCCTCGAGGGCGAGGCACGCGGCGTGCAGCGCCTTGCCGGCGACCGTGATGCCGGCCGAGGCGAAGGCTCCCGTGTCGTGGGCGACCGCGTCGGTGTCGGCGTTCCAGAGCTCCAGCCGGTCGTGGGTCACACCGAACACGGAGGCGGCGATCTGCCGGTGCACCGTGGTGGTGCCGTTGCCGAACTCGGACGTGCCGACCCGCAGCCGGTACGTGCCGTCCGGGTGCAGCGCGACCGACGTGCGGGCGATGTGGCCGCGGGGGGCCATGGTGGCGATCATCGACGCCGCCATCCCCTCGCCGACGAGCCATCCCGCGGGGGCGGTCACGCCGTTGCCGCGCCGCAGCGCGCCCTCGGCGAGATCGAGGCATTGGTCGAGGCCGTAGCTGCCCCAGACGAGGTCCTCTTCGTACTTGTCGGCATCCGGATGCAGCGGGTCGCCCTCGCGCACCATGTTGATGCGGCGCAGCTCGAACGGGTCGATGCCCAGTCGCTCCGCGAGCATGTCCATCGCCGATTCGACGCCGAGGATGACCTGGCCGAGGCCGTAGCCGCGGAACGCGCCGGAGGGCACGTTGTTCGTGTACACGGCCTCGGCGTCGATGCGCCGCGTCGGCGTGCGGTAGATCGTGGTCGATTCGGCGAGGGCGTGGAACATCACGCCGATCGCGTGGTTGCCGTACGCGCCGGTGTCGCTGAGGAGGTCCACGCTCATGGCGGTCAGTACGCCGTCCGCGGTGGCGCCGAGTTCGACCTGCACGCGCATCGGGTGCCGCACCGAGGCGCGCTGGAACTGCTCGGTGCGCGAGAACTCGTAGGCGACCGGGCGGCCGGTGCGCAGCACCGCCAGGGCGACGAGATCCTCGGTGAAGATCTCCTGCTTGCCTCCGAAGCCGCCGCCCACGCGCGGAGCGTAGACGCGCACGCGGTCGCGATCGAGTTCGAGCACGCGGCAGAGCTCGTCGCGGGTGAGGAACGGCACCTGCGTCGAGGAGCGGATGACGAGGCGGCCGTCGTCGTCGATGCGACCGATGGCGCCGTGCGTCTCGAGCTGGGCGTGGGTGACGCGGGAGGTCTGCCACGTCCCCGAGACCGTCGCCGCGCTCGCCGCGAGTGCGGCATCCACGTCGCCGTGGGTCTCGTGCATCTCGGCCACCACGTTGCGCGACGCGTCGGCGACGCGGTCGGCGGGGGTGCGGTCGGGGTGCAGCAGCGGCGCGCCGGGGCGACGGGAGGCTTCGGGGTCGAGCACGGCCGGCAGTACGTCGTAGTCGACGCGGATGGCGCGCACCGCCGCGTCGGCGGCGGCGGCGGTCTCGGCGACCACCGCGGCGACCCGCTGCCCGACGAACCGCACGACGTCGTCGAGGATGCGGGTGTCGTCGGGGTCGTCCTCACGGTGCTCGTGGCGGCCGGTCGAGAAGCGCGTGGCGGGCGCGTCGCGGTGGGTGAGCACGGCGACGACCCCGGGGATCGCCTCGGCCGCGCTCGCATCGATCGCGGTGATGCGTGCGTGCGCGTGCGGAGAGCCGAGCACGCGCAGCACGAGCGCGCCCGGCACCGGCTCGTCGAACGTGTACGGCTCCCGACCCTGCACGATGCGGCTCCCCGCTGCGGGCCGCGCCGAGGTGCCGACCCCGGCAGCCGCGGTGGTGTCGCGGGCGGCGCCCGTCTCGCGCACGGGGCCGAGCACGGACTCGCGGATCGCCTCGCGGATCGGGCGGTACCCGGTGCAGCGGCAGAGGTTGCCCTTCATCTTGCGATCGAGGTCGTCGAGGTCGTGCGCGCAGAGGGTGGATGCGGTCACGCTCATGCCGGGGGTGCAGAAGCCGCACTGGAAACCGAAGTTGTCGACGAGGGCCTGCTGGACGGGATGCAGTTCGTCGGCGGGAGCGAGGCCGGCGGCGGTCGTGACGGTCGCGCCCTCGACGCGGACCGCCGGGATGATGCACGAGTGCACCGGCTCGCCGTCGAGGATCACGGAGCACGCGCCGCAGTCGCCCGCGTCGCACCCCTTCTTGACCTCGGTGTGCCCGTGCTCGCGGAGCAGGGTCCGCAGCGACTGACCGGCGGCGGGCTCCGCCTCCACCGGCGATCCGTTGACCTCGAACCTCATGCTGCGCCTCCTGCCAGCTCCGCCCGGATGCGCTCCGCGAGCTCCATGCTGACGCCCCGACGCCAGTCCGCGGCGCCGAGCGGATCGGTGTAGTACCCGTCCGCCGCCGAGACGGATGCGGCGAGCGTCGCCGCATCCGGTACATGCGGGTATCGGAATACCGTCGGCGCGGCGGTCGCGGCGGTGATCCCGAAGGTGGTCGCGCCGTCGGCGTCGAGGCGGCCGGTGACCACGGCGCCCGAGCGGCCGAGCTCGGCGAGGGCGATCTTGCGGAGCAGGGTGCGCGAACGGAGCGCGTGCGCCGGCAACTCGATCGCACGGAGCACGTCGTCGGCGGCCAGCACGTTCGTGCCGTTGCCGGTGGGGAGCTCCGCCACGGGCAGTCGGTATTCGCCGCCGTCCGCCGACCAGACCACCGCGACGCCGTCGAGGGCGACGGCGAGCGAGATCATGGCGCCGGCGGCGAATGTGCGGCAGAGGTTGCCGCCCACGGTGGCGGTGTTCCAGATCTTGAAGCTCGCGAGCAGGGCGTTCGCGGCATCGGGGAACACCCGGACGGCCTGCCAGTCCCGGGGCACGGCGGGCAGGTCGGCCGCGCGGCCCTCGCCCCAGGCCACGAGGCGCGCGATGGTGCAGGTCGCCCCGATGCGCAGCCCGTCGTCGGTGATCTCGAGGTCGGGCCAGCCCATCGTGGTGAGGTCGACGAACCCGGTGGTGTCGGGCTGCGGCTCGCTCATCAGCCACGTGCCGCCGGCGATGACCACCTCGCCGGGCGCGAGGGCGAGGTCCGCGCGCGTGCGGGCGGCGCGGAAGCTCGTGATGGAGGTGATGTCCACGGCGGTGCCTCGGTCTGTCGTTCTGTTCGGGTGGCGTCAGTAAATCAGGCCCGCATTACCCGAATGTTTCCTGCATCAACATCGCGCGGAGGTCAGAGCTCGAGCTCGACGGCGGTCTCGAGGGCGGCCTCGATCGAGCGCATCCAGCCGTCCTTGAGCGCCGAGTTCTTCTCGTCGTAGAGCGAGGAGCCGTCGACGAGATTGCTCGAGCAGGCGCAGACCATGCCGGCGCGGAGCCCCCGCATCCGCGCGACGATGTAGAGGGCGGATGCCTCCATCTCGACGTTCAGGATTCCCATGCGGTTGAGCTCGCCGATCCACTCCGGGGTCTCGGCGTAGAACGCGTCGTCACTCACGCTGATGCCGCTGTACGACCGGGTGCCCGCCGCCTCCGCGATGCGGGTCGACTGGCGCTGCAGCGACATCGTCAGCTCGAGATCCGGCACCGCGGGGAAGCCCTTGGGCAGGTAGGCGTCGGTCGTGCCGTCGTTGCGGAAGCTGCCCTCGCTCACGAGCAGGTCGCCGGGCTCGATGCCCGGCTGCAGGCCGCCCGAGCTGCCCACGCGGATGAAGCTCGTGACGCCGACGCGGGCGAGCTCCTCGACGGCGATCGCGGTGGACGGGCATCCCATGCCGGTCGAGGTCGCGGTGATGTGACGGCCCTTGTACCAGCCGGTCATCGTGCGGTGCTCGCGGTTGTGGGCGACCTCGCGCACGTCGGTGAGGAACTCCGCGACGAACGGGACGCGGAAGGGGTCGCCGGGCAGCAGGGCGACCGAGGAGACTTCTCCGGGCGCGATGCCGATGTGGTACTGCCGGGCGGTGAGGCCGGCCTGGGACTTGTCGACGGGGGTGGACATGACGCTTCTCCTCGGAGGTCTGTGACGATTCGGATTCGCCGCAGTCCCCGCCCTGACCGCGCGGGTCATGGTTGATAGGACAGACGTGCAGGTACGCAGTGCCGAGACGCTAGCACGCTCCGCCCGGGCGTGCGTCGCGGATCAGGCGCAGAAGATCGTTCCGGATGCGGCGGCCGGGGCCGATGCGGCCGCGATCTCGCGCCGGTGCAGGGGGCCGGATCGTTCGCGCAGCGGCCGCCCGGTGCCGCCGTGCCGGGCGGCGACGATCTCGGCGAGGGCTGCGAGGGCCGTGGCCTCGGGGCTCGTGCCGCCGAGGTCGAGACCCAGGGGGGAGTGCAGGCGTGCGAGCGCCGCCTCCGTGACGCCCTCCTCGCGGAGCAGCTGCGCCCGGCGCGCGACCGTCGCGCGCGCCCCGAGCGCCCCGACGAACCCGACGGGCATGCCGAGCGCGGTGCGGATCGCCGGGATGTCGAGGCGCACGTCGTGGGTCAACACGCACACCGCGGTGCGCTCGTCGATCTCGTGGGGGGCGAGCCCGTCGAGGTACTCGTGCGGTGTCGCGACGACGAGATCGGCCGCATCCGGGAAGCGTTCGCGGGTGACGAGCAGATCCCATACGTCGCACACGGTCACCGCGTATCCGCTCGCCGTGCCCACCCGGCACAGCGCCGCGGCGTGCTCGCCGGCACCGAGGAGGAGGAGCCGCGGCCGGGGTCGGGCGGTGACCAGAAGCAGGTCGGCGTCGTCATATGCGCCGTGCAGCATGCGGCTGTCGCCCTCGGGGTCGGCGGGGAGCACGTCGCCCGTGCGGGGGCCGCTCGTGATGATGCCGACAGCGGCGGGGCGGTCGGCGGCCGCATTCTCGAGCGCGGCGATCGTGTCGGCATCCGCGGGGTGCACCACGCTGATCACCGCCTCGATCGTGCCGCCGCACGCCAGCCCCGCGGCGAACGCCTGCTCGTCGCTGAACCCGAACCGGCCCCGGGTGCCCGAGCCGGAACCCAGCGACGCGAGTGCCAGCGCCACGGCATCCGATTCGACGCATCCGCCCGAGATCGAGCCGATGACCTGGGCGTCGCGAGTGATCGCCATCGCGGAGCCCACTCCGCGCGGTGCGCTGCGGGCGACGTCCGACACGGTGACCACGGCCACGGTCTCGCCGGCGCGCAGCAGCGGCAGCAGATCGCGCGCGAGTTCGAGCATGCGTCCACGTTAATCGCGCGATGTTTCCTGCGCGCTACGCTGGCCGCAGCATGC
>JAVBUN010000305.1:0-28207 GCA_031555335.1 Microbacterium sp. | reverse complement strand
GGACGTGGACGTGTGCATTCGGTGCTCCTTCCTGCGCTGGCATGACCCAGATCAGGTTCGACGGTCGAAGCGTGGATTCGCTTCCTCTCAGCCCGGCACACCGGACTCCCGTGGTTGACGTGCCGAGTATAGACCTCAGGTCGCGCTACCGTAGGCGAGTGACCGTCCAGGGCCCCCCTCCGCCGACCCGGCGCGCGTTGCGCGAGGCGACGGCGACCGGCTCGATCACGACCATCCCGGAGACGACGGCTGACGAGCCGGACGCGGGCGCTCCCGGCATCGGGTCCGCGCCGGGGCACCATCCCGCGCGCAGCGTCGACGACCACGGCACGGTCCCCGACATCGCCCTCGACGGCTTCGACGGCGACCCGGCGGCCATGCCCGCCCTCATCGCGGCCGCCGCGTGGGCCGTGGAGCAGCAGACCACCGCATCCGCCGCCCCGGGCGCCGCGACATCCGTGCCCGTCGTCGTGCCGCCCGCGACACCCGCCCTGGCGTGGGTCGACGAGCGCGCCCTGCTCGCCCGTACGCGTCCGGTGCGCGAGCTCGAGGCGACCGCCACCCCGTTCGTCCCGGTCACGGCCGACCTCCTCGCGCGCGCACCCCGGCGCACGCCCCTGCGTCCCGGCGTCCTCATCCCGATCGGCGTCATCCTGGCGGTGATCCTCGCCTACGTCGGGACCACGCTCCTCTGGCCCCTGTACGCGGTCGCCCCCACGATCGCGCAGATCGCGGTCCAGCCCGTCGCCGCCCCGGCCGCGGTCGGCGCCTGGCCCGCGGAGGGCAGCGCCGCCGTCGCCGTCCAGGACGTCTCGACGCCGATCGCGTCCGCCACCGACGCCCGTTCCATCGCGAGCATCACGAAGCTCGTCACCGCGCTGCTGGTGCTCGACGAGATGCCGCTCGCCCCGGGCGAGCAGGGACGCGAGTTCCGGTTCACGGCGAGCGACCGCGCCGACTTCCAGCGCTACCGGGCACGGGGCGAATCCTCGCTCGATGTCCCGGTGGGCGGGGCGCTCAGCGAACTGCAGATGCTGCAGGGCATGCTCATCGGCTCGGCCAACAACTACGCCGACCGTCTTGCGAGCACCATCTGGCCGACGGATGCGGTCTTCGCCCGCGCCGCGAACGAATGGCTCGCCCAGCACGGGGTGCCCGGGATCACGATCGCGGATCCGACGGGCATCGACGCGGCCAACACCGCCAGCCCTGAGGCGCTGCTCACGCTCGCACAGCGCGCGCTCGCCGATCCCGTCATCGCCGAGATCGTCCGGACGCCCGAGATCGAGCTGCCGGGCGCCGGGCTCGTGCGCAACTCGAACCCGCTCCTGGCCGACCCCGGCGTCGTCGGCCTCAAGACCGGCACGCTCGACACGTACAACCTGCTCGCCGCCAAGGACGTGACGATCGGCGACACCACGGTGCGGATCTACGCGACGGCGCTCGGCCAGCCCGACTCCGAGACGCGTGCGGCGGCCACCCGGGCGCTGCTCGCCCAGGTGGAGCAGGAGCTGCAGCTGCGCCCGTCCGTGGCGGCCGGGACGGTCGCGGGTCAGGTCGAGACCCGCTGGGCGGACCCCGTCCCCATCGTCGCGGCGGCGGATGCGGACGTCGTGCTGTGGAACGGCGCGGCGGCCTCGGTCACGCCCCGCTTCGATCTCGGCGACCGTCACGAGCCGGGCGACGTCGTCGGATCGCTGGTCGCCACCGGACCGCGGAACGCCGCGACCGTCGACCTCGTGCTCGACGGCGAGGTGACGGAGCCGAGCATCCTCTGGCGCCTGACGCACCCGCTGGAGCTGTTCGGTCTCGTCTGAGACCCGCGCGTACACTCGCGGAGTGATCGAAGACACCCCGCCCCCCGCGCTGACGTTGCTCGCCCGGATCGACGTCGACGTCGCCGCACCGATCGACCTCGGCGTCACGGACGGCCAGCACCGCCGCATCATCCCCATCGTCGGCGGGACGGTGTCCGGTCCGGCGCTGAGCGGCGTCGTCCTCCCCGGTGGGGCGGACGTTCAGATCCTGCACTCCGACGGCCGGCAGGAGCTCGACGCCCGCTACGGCCTCGAGACCGCGGACGGCCATCGCCTCTACATCGAGAACCGCGCGCTCCGGGCCGGTGACCCCGCTGACATGGAGCGGCTCGCCCGCGGCGAGGAGGTCGACCCCTCGCGGGTGTACTTCCGCTCGTCGCCGCGGATCAGCGCTCCCCCGGGACCGTGGGGATGGCTCAACTCCCGCGTCCTCGTCGCGACCGGCGAGCGCAAGCCGACCCTCGTGCGGCTGCGCGTGTACGTCGTCGAGTGACGCGGCGGAGCCGGCCTCAGGCGCGGAAGTCGGCCGATCCGAGCACCCGCTCGACCTGCAGCTCCAGGACGACGCGCCGGGGGTTGGGGCGCGGCTCGCTGTAGCGGGCCGTGTAGAGCTCGACGGCGAGAGCGACCGCATCCGGGTCCTCGACGACCCTCGCCGGGCCCTCGAAGCTGATCCACCGCCAGCCGTCCACGGTGTTGACGCTCGCGCGCCCGGTGCGCTCGACGTTGCGGAACTTCTGCGTCCCGCGGCTGCCGATGACGCGCACGACGCCGTCGCGGTACGTGATGCCGACCGGGACCGAGTGGATGCGGCCGTGCCGGCCGAGCGTCGAGAGCGTCGCCAGATGACGTTCGGACAGGAATTCGCGCGCGGCGTCGGTGATCACCCCCTCAGCCTCCCACGTCGCGTCACCGCCCCCGCATCCGGCATCGCGGCGCGGGTGCCCGCATCCCGCCGACGTCAGACGAAGCGGACGGTCAGATCGAGGCGGGTGCGCACGTCGAAGACCTCGTTGCCGCCCACGTCGCGCGCACCGGTCACGCCCCGTCGCAGCACGGTCGACAGCGCCGATCGCCCCACCACGGCGACGGGCACGCCGCGCACCTTGCCGAGCTCGGTGATCTGCTGCGCGAGGTCGTCGTCGGGGAGCACCACGATCGCGCCGCCGAACCGCACGCCCGCCGCGCGCGCGACGGTCCGCATCCGCCCCAGCAGATCGCTGATCGGCGCCCCCGGCACCGCGGGGCCGGTGATCTCGCCGCGGCGGAACCCCACCGGGCCGCCGAAGTCCTCGGAGAGCACGCCGTACAGCCCGCTCGGTCCGAGCACGATGTGGTCGAGCTTGTCGTCCGGGCCGCCGCCGCGGCCGGCCGCCGCGACGTCGTGCCACACGCTGAAGCCCATGCCGAGGTCGGCGACCGTGCGGGCCGTGGCCTCCTCCGCCAGCGCGTCGGCGAGGAGCCGCCGGATCTCGCGGGGCGCCGTGCGCACGAGCTGCGGGTCGTAGGGGTCCGCGAGCTCGGTGCCGCGCCCCACCCACTCGCGCATCAGGTCGAGGTATCGCTCGCGGCGCCAGCCCCCGGGATGCCCCGCCGAGCGGGCACGGGGGCGGGTGTCGGTGCGGGCGCGCGGCGCGCTCCATCCCGCGGCGATGTCCTCGTCCGCCGCGAGCGTCGCGGAGCCGCGACCGCGGTCGTAGACGGCGCGCGCGGCCGGGGTGCCGACGAGCTCCCACGCGCGCTGCACCTGCACGAACACGGCGGCGTCACCGCCGGTGTCGGGGTGGGTCTGGCGCAGCCGGATGCGGAAGGCCTTGCGCAACTCGTCGTCGCTGACGTCCGCCGCGACCCCGAGCACTTCGTACGCCGACGCGGACAACGGGCTGTCGAACACGCCGCCTCCTTCTCGCGCCGGGGCGCGGCATCCAGGTTATCCCGCGTCCGCACGCACGCGGGCGCGGACGCTCGGCGTCCCGACGCGGGCGTCAGCGTTCGTGCCGCCGCGCGTAGGCCGCGGCGCTGCGGCTCGACAGCGCGAGCAGCACCAGGATGTCGAGCGCGAGAGTCAGCAGGGTCGTCTCGACGCGGATGTCCTGCCCCTGCACCCACCACGCCACGAACGAGGTGCCGATCGACACCGTGGAGAACATCATCACGATGACGCGCGGCGTGTTCCACCCGCGCAGGATGAGGAAGGCGAGCACGGCATCCGTCAGCAGGAACACCCCGAGCACGCCGCCCACGAATCCGAGGCCCCAGCCGATGTCCTCCGGCGTCAGCGAGATGCCGTCGAGCTGCGCATCGGCCTCGTGCGCGAGCGACGGCCAGTCCCGCGCGAAGACGGCGAACCAGCCGGCCCCCGCCAGCACGCGCAGCAGCACGAGCACCGCGCCCGCGACCGTCGAGGCGGGCCGCGGCATCGACGGGTCGTGGGCGAGGGGTTTCGCGAGCCGCACCGGCGACTCGAACGCCGCGCGTTTGCGGGGCGGGCGCGGGGTGCTCATCCACCGACCTCCGTCATGTCGAGGATCGGCAGGTCGCCATCGGTACGGATGCTGTCGCCGCCGCCGTTGCGGGCGTGGTAACCGGTCGAGAAGTCCTCGATCACGTCGACCCGCACCCGCGGTTCGGCGGCCGTCACCGTCGCGACGATGTGATCGCGCTCGATATCGGTGTCGGCATCGATGCGGTGCGTCACCTGCAGCGTGAACAGCGACAGCCCGACGGCGGTGTCGAATGTGCCCGCGGCGAGCCATTCCACCCGGCGGCCGCCGGGCAGCAGCCAGTCGTCGGGGCACCGCCAGAACCGCACGTGATGGCGCTGCGCGGGGTTGCCCGCGACCTCCTGCTGATACGCGAAGTCCTGCATCCGCCCGAAGAGGAACAGCGGGCTGACGGGCGCCTCGTCGTAGCTGCGCCGGCGCAGCGTCGAGGTGACGATGCGGATCGACGACGCGAGCGTCACCGGGTCGGCCTTCGTCCAGCCCGCGGCGCGCATGGCGGCCTCGATCTGCTCACCCGTGCCCATGAGAGCGAGGTTCACCGGATCGCCCAGCAGACCGTCGCTCGTGCGCGTGCGTCCGATGAAGTAGTCCGGCACGTAGATCGTGGTCAGGATGCGGTGCAGCCGCGGCAGCACGAGGTACGCGAGCAGCAGCCAGAACACGACCGCGAGCGGCACACCCCACCAGCCGACGCGGAACGTCTCGGTGAAGCTCAGGTACGCGAGCCACACCGCGGCGACCCCCGCGAACACGAAGAAGAACCAGTCGAGCGCGACCCCGAGCGAATACGCGCGCCGGCGCGGTCGGGGCGGGTCGGTGTCGGTCGCGGTCATGGCTCAGTCCCAGAGCGGCACGGGCGGGGAGAAGGCGAACGCCTCGGCGACGAGGTCCGGCGGCAGCTCCGCCAGCGTCGCCGGCTGCCACACCGGCGCGCGGTCCTTGTCGACGAGTTGCGCACGGATGCCTTCTACGAGGTCGGGCCGGGTGGACGCGGACCACATGACGAGCCGGTACTCCTGCTCGAGCGCCGCCCGCAGGTCCGGCAACTCCCGCGCGGAGCGGACGGCGGCGAGTGTGACGGTGAGCGCGGTGGGCGAGAGCGTGAGCAGCAGGTCGGCGGTGGCCGCGGCATCCGGTTCCGCTCGCGCGCGCAGCCGGTCGATGATCTCGGCGACCGTCAGCGCGGCGAAGGCCTCGTCGATCCACGGGCGGGCGCGCTCGAGGGCGGAACGCTCGGGGGTCTCATCGAACAGCAGCACGAGCTCGGCGGGGCCCGTCGGGTCGGCGCGGGTCTCGAGCGCGTCACGGAACCCGTCGAGTCGGTCGACGGGCACGAGATGGTCGGCCAGGCCGGCGTAGATCGCGTCGGCCGCATCCATCGAGCTGCCGGTGAGGGCGAGGTACTCGCCGAGCCGGCCGGGCGCGCGGGAGAGCAGCCAGGTGCCGCCGACGTCCGGGGTGAAGCCGATCCGGGTCTCGGGCATCGCGAGCCGCGAGCGCTCGGTGACGACCCGGAAGCCGGCGTGGCCGGCGAGACCGATGCCGCCGCCCATCGTGACGCCGTCGGCGAAGACGACGACGGGCTTCGGGTACGCGGCGATGCGGGCGTTGAGGGCGTACTCCTCGCGGAAGAACTGCGCCGCCCCCGCCGCATCGCCCGACAGCACCTGCTCACGCAGCGCCCGCACATCCCCCCCGGCGCACAGCCCGCGGTCCCCGGCGCCGTCGAGCAGCACGACCTCGACGTCGATCTCGTGCTCCCAGGCGTCGAGCGCCGCAGCGAGCGCGCGCACCATGTGGATATCGAGCGCATTGATCGCCCGCGGCCGGTTCAGGGTGAGCCGGCCGACACTGCTGTCACGGCGGACGAGGACGTCGGCGGACAGCTCAGCCAGGTCGGTCACACGGCCACGTTACTCCGCCCGCCGCGCGCGTCCCGCATCCGCCGACGACCGGAAAACATGAGGTTCGCCGCCCTTTTCGGGCAGGATAGGGCGAAAGCCCACGACGGAGGTTCTGCCATGCCCGAGGGACAGGTGCTGGAGTTCACCGACGTGACGAAGCGGTTCCGCGGCGTCGAGGCGGTCGCGGGGCTCACGGCCCGCGTCGAGCCGGGCGTCCTCACCGGCTTCCTCGGCCCGAACGGGGCCGGCAAGACCACCTCGCTCCGCATCCTGCTGGGACTCGTCGAGCCGACATCCGGTCACGCGCGCATCGGCGGGGCCTCCTATGCCGAGCTGGCGCACCCGCTGCAGACGGTCGGGGCCGCCCTCGAGGCCTCGAGCTTCCACCCGGGCCGGAGCGCGGTCAACCACCTGCGGGTCTACGCGGATGCGGCCGGCATCCCGCGTCGCCGGGTCGACGAGGTGCTCGGACTCGTGGGGCTCGCGGACGCGGCGGGCCGCAAGGTCGGCGGCTACTCGCTCGGGATGCGCCAGCGCCTCGGCCTCGCGACGGCTTTGCTCGGCGACCCGGGCATCCTCGTGCTCGACGAACCCTCCAACGGACTCGACCCCGAGGGCATCCGCTGGATGCGCACCCTGCTGCAGGCGTTCGCGGCGGAGGGCCGGACGGTGCTCGTCTCGTCGCACCTGCTCGCCGAGATCCAGCAGACGGCGGACCGCCTGCTGATCCTCGCGCACGGCCGTCTCGTGTTCGACGGCAACATCGAGGATCTGGCGGACGCGTCGGAGTACGCGACCACGGTCGACGCCCCGGACCGCGACGCCCTCGCCGCGGCCGTCGCCGCCGCGGGGCACGACTTCGTGGTGCTGCGCACCGGCCTGACCGTGCGGGGCGCCGAACCGGCCGAGATCGGCGCCGTCGCGCAGGCGGCGGGCATCGCCCTCTCGTCGCTGCAGCGACGCGGGCCCGCACTCGAGGACGTCTTCCTCGCGCTCGTCGACGGTACCCGCGTCGCGGATGCGGCGGCACCGACCGAGACCGACGCCGCGGCGGCACCGGCGTCCGAGCCCGACGCCGACACGACGGCCGACGCGTCCCTCGCGCCCGCCGACGACACCGGATCCGAACCCGAGGAGAGCGTCCCCGAACCCGATCCGGCCGCGCGCCGCAACGAAGGAGACCCGCGATGAGTCTCGCCCGCGCCACCCGTTCGGAGCTCACGAAGCAGTTCTCCACCTCGATGTGGTGGATCCTCGCACTGGTGCTCGGACTCTACGTCGGCCTCACGGCGACGGGCCTCGCGTTCACGATCGGCGTCGCGGCGAACGGCGGGCTCCCGGCGGGGCAGCAGGGTCTCCCGGTCGGCGACGCGGCCGCATCCGTGCTCTACAGCCTCGCCTCGACCGTCGGGTATGTGTTCCCGCTGCTGATCGGCACGCTGCTGATCACCGGGGAGTTCCGCCACAAGACGCTGACTCCGACCTTCCTCGCGACCCCCCGCCGCGGCCGGGTGCTGTGGGCGAAGCTCATCGCCGGCGCCATCCTCGGCGTCCTGTACGCGGCAGTGGCGCTCGTGGTCGCCGTGGGCCCGTCCGCCGGAGTGCTCGCGGGGTTCGGCATGAAGACCGGGCTCGGTGACGCGGCGACGTGGGCGATGCTCGGCCGCATCGTGATCGCGTTCGTGCTGTGGGTGTTCGTCGGCATCGGCGTGGGGCTCGTGGTGCGCAACCAGGTCGCGGCGGTCGTGATCGTGCTGGCGTTCACGCAGTTCGTCGAGCCGCTGCTGCGC
Source organism: Microbacterium sp. (assembly GCA_031555335.1). Taxonomy (GTDB): domain Bacteria; phylum Actinomycetota; class Actinomycetes; order Actinomycetales; family Microbacteriaceae; genus Microbacterium. Next base: position 20,192 of record JAVBUN010000305.1, on the reverse strand, counting down.
TTCGCCGGGTCTTTCGCCGACGGCCTCACGGTCGTGGCGCGGTACCTCCCCGGCGCCGGCAGCGACGCGCTCGTGGGCACGAGCATCTTCGCGGTGGCGACCCCGGCCGCCGAGGGCGGGCTCGCATGGTGGGGCGGGGGTCTCGTGCTGCTCGGCTATGCGCTGGTGCTGCTGCTGATCGGGCACATCGCGAGCTGGCGCCGCGACATCAGCTGAGCGTCAGCCCGCGATATCCACAACGTCGGTCGGCTCGTCGCCGGCCTCGAGCCGCAGCGCCTGTGCGAGCGCCACGCCATGGCGGGTCGTGAGGATGAGCCGCTGGAACTCCTCGTGGCTTTCGAGATCGATCACGACGCCGGGTCGATTGCGGCGGATCAACGCGAAGTCCTTACCGCCGGCGTAGCGCCATGTCCCGGTGGCGAGCGTCGCCGGCAGGTACGTCCCCGGCGCACGCACCCCGCGCAGCCAGGTCCAGGCGTCGTCGGTCAACTGGACGCGAGTGATCGCCGAGCGCTCGACGGTGACATTCCGCTTGCGGAATGCAAGCGCCTTCTCCGCCGGCGCCAGCACGATCTCGAGCTGTCTCGAGTCGAGCATGAGCGTGACCATGGCCCCAGTCTGCCAGCGCCGGGCGCCGGACGAGCGGACTTTTGCTTACGGACCGGCAACGATCGGCGCGGCCGCGAGCACCGCGACCCCGGCGATCTCGATCATCGCCTCCGGCTGCCAGAGCGCCGTGATGCCGATGCCCGCCATCGCCGGGAAGTGCGTTCCCGCGAGTTCCCGCCACACCGCGCCGATATCGCGGCCGTGGGCCTGATAGTCGGGGATGTCGGTCAGATAGATGGTGACGCTGACGAGGTCCGCGGGCGCACCGCCGGCGGCGGACAGCGCCGTGAGCAGGTTGCCGAACGCCTGCCGGAACTGGGCGACGATGCCGCCCGGAACGATCGCGCCCGTCGCGTCCATGGCGGTCTGGCCGGCGAGGTGGACGGTGGCGCCGGCGACGACGGCGTGCGAGAAGCCGGACGGGCGGGACAGCTCGGGCGGGTTCACGAGGATGTGGGTCATGGTCGTTCCTCAGCGGGTCGAAGGTTCAGGAGGTCAGGGCGACGACAGCGGGCGTCCACCGCGCGGGCGGCACCGGCTCCGTGGTCACCTCGGACCGCAGCTGCAGCCGCGGGCGGACGGCGTCGGTACGGGAGACCGGGGGCTTCCGACGGCCCGCGCGGAACGGCAGCGGCCAGCCGGCCCCCGCCCCGCGATACCCCTGGTCCGCCGCCGCGTGCAGCGTCCACTGCGGGTCGTAGAGGTGGGTACGGCCCAGCGCGCAGAGGTCCGCCCGCCCGGCGAGGATCAGCGAGTTCACGTCGTCCGCCGATGAGATCGCGCCGACTGCGATGACCGGCACCCCGTGGCGCGCCGCGACGCGGTTGCGGATGGCGTCGGCGAACGGCGCCTGGAAGCTGCGGCCGTACTGCGGCTGCTCGTGCCCGACGACCTGGCCGCTCGACACGTCGATCGCGTCGGCGCCGTGCGCGATGAACGCCTCGGCGATCGCCACGGCGTCGTCGATCTCGTTGCCGCCCTGCGCCCAGTCGACCGCCGACAGTCGCACCGTGAGCGGACGCTCGGCGGGCCATGCCGCCCGCACGGCGTCGAACACCTCGAGGGGGAACCGCATCCGGTTCTCCGGCGACCCGCCGTACTCGTCCGTGCGGTGGTTGCTGAGCGGCGAGAGGAACGACGACAGCAGGTACCCGTGCGCGGCGTGCACCTCGAGCAGGTCGAAGCCCGCGATCGCTGCCCGCTTCGTCGCCGCGACGAACTCCGCGACGATCGCGTCCATGCCCGCCCGATCGAGTTCGCGCGGCACGCCGCCGCCGTCGCGGTAGGCGGCGGCAGACGGGCCGACCGGCTCCCAACCGCCCTCGTCGAGCGGCTCGTCGATCCCCTCCCACATGAGCCGGGTGGACCCCTTGCGGCCGGAGTGCCCGAGCTGGGCGCCGATCTTCGCTCGCGAGTTCGCGTGGACGAAGTCCACGACGCGCGCCCAGGCCGCAGCCTGGTCGTCGGTGTAGAGCCCGGTGCATCCGAGCGTGATCCGGCCCTCGGCGGACGTGCCGATCATCTCGGTCATGACGAGCCCCGCCCCTCCCAGCGCCTTGGCGCCGAGGTGGACGAGGTGGAAGTCGGTGGCGAGCCCGTCGACGGCGCTGTACATGTCCATCGGCGAGACGACGACGCGGTTCTCGAGCTCGAGGGCGCCGATCCGGACCGGCTGGAACATCGCGGGAGCCTCCCGGCCGCCCTCGACGGATGCGGCGAAGTGCCGATCGATCCGCGCGGCGAAGGCGGGGTCGCGCAGTGCGAGACCGTCGCGTGTGATCCGCCGGCTGCGGGTGATCAGGTTGAAGGCGAACTGCACCGGGTCCTGATGGGTGTACTGCCCGATGTTCTCGAACCATTCCAGGCTCGCCTGCGCTGCGCGCTGCAGCGACAGCACGACGGGGCGGCGCTCCGCGTCGTACGCCGTCAGCGCTCCCTCGACCGTCTCGCCCTCGGCCATGCACGCCGCCAGGGCGAGCGCGTCCTCGAGGGCGAGCTTGGTGCCCGACCCGATCGAGAAGTGCGCGGTGTGCGCGGCATCGCCGAGCAGGACCACGTTGCCCCGGTGCCAGCGCTCGTTGCGCACGGTGGAGAACGTCAGCCACTTCGAGTTGTTCGCGATGAGACGGTGCCCGTCGAGCTCCGCCGCGAAGATCTCGGCGAGGGCGGCGATCGAACGCTCGTCGCTCACCCCGGGCGGCAGCGCGCCCTCGGACCATTCGGCGAAGCCGGCGCGCTCCCAGACCGACGGATGCATCTCCACGATGAACGTGCTCTCGGTCGCGGAGTACGGATAGGCGTGCACCTGCATCACGCCGTGCGGGGTCTCCTTCACGAGGAACGTGAACGCCTCGAAGACCTTGTCGGTGGCGAGCCAGATGTACTTGGACTTGCGGGGATCGAGACTCGCCCCGAAGTCGTCGGCCCACCGGTTGCGGGTGGCGGAGTTCAGCCCGTCGGAGGCGACCACGAGGTCGTACTCGGCGGAGAGCTCCGCGACGTCCGGCGCGACGGTGCGAAAGCGCATGTCGACGCCGCGTGCCGCGCACCGCGCCTGGAGGAGTTCGAGCAGTCGCTTGCGGCTCAGCGCCGAGAAGCCCTGGCCGCCCGTCTGCACGAGCTCGCCCCGCAGGTTCACGTCGATCTCGCGCCACTGCGCCATCTCGGCGGCCATGTCGGCGAGCATGTCCGGGTCGGCCGCGCGGATCCCCTGGATGGTCTCGTCGCTGAAGACGACACCGAACCCGAACGTGTCGTCGGGAGCGTTCCGCTCCCAGACCGTGATCTCGTGGGTCGGATCGAGCTGCTTCATCAGGGCGGAGAAATAGAGGCCGCCGGGCCCTCCGCCGATCACGGCAATGCGCACGCTGTGCTCCTTCGGGGTGTGGTCAGTCGGATGCGGGGACCGCGCGGACGCGGATCATCCCCTGCTGCGCCACGGTCGCCACATGGGCGCCCGCCGCGGTGAAGAATTCGCCGCGCACGAGCGCGCGGCCGTGGGTGAGCGAGACGAGGTGCAACCGGCACAGCAGCCACTCGTCGGCGCGGAAGGTGTCGTGGAACCACAGCGAGTGATCCAGGCTGGCGGTCGCGAGGCCCGGGGTGGTCCAGGCGAGGCCGCGGGCGCGCAGCGCCGGCTCGAGCATCGCGTAGTCGCAGGCGTAGACGAGCGCCAGCGCATGGACGGCCGCCGCATCCGGCAGCCCCTCGCCCGCGCGGAGCCAGACCTCCAGGTCGCGCGCGCCGTCGCCGGGCGCGAGGTACGGTGCGGCGCCCACGTGACGGATGTCGAAGCTGCGCCCCGTCGACCAGTAGGCGGCCGCGGCACCCTGCTGCCCGTCGAGCACCTGCGCGGCGCTCGGGACGCCGGCCGGGTCGGGCGCGGGCGCGGCGGGCTCCGCGATCGAAGGCGACGCCTCCCCCACATGGAACGAGCAGAGGGCGCTCACGACGACCTCGTCGCCGACGGTGCCGCTCACCCGCCGGGACGAGTACGAGCGGCCGTCGCGGAGGCGCTCCACGCGGTAGCGGACCGTCGCCCCGATCGGCACCGGGGCGACGAACAGCGAGTGCATGGCGTGGAGCGTGCGGTCGCCGGCCACCGTCTCGTTCGCGGCTGCGGCGGCCTGCGCCAGCAGATCGCCGCCGTACGACTTCGGCCACGGCACGTTCTGGGTGACCGCGGCGAACACGTCGTCGCCGAGCGGTTCGAGGGCGATCGCGGCACGGAATCCGAGGGTGTCGATCACGCGCGGCGGAACCCTTCGAGCGTCTCGTCGGCGACGTCGTCGAGGTTGACCACGATGTTGTCGGGCGTGCGCGCGGTGAGCCAGACGAGCTCTTCGGTCGTACTCATGTTGGCCTCGACGTGGGGCATGAACGGCGGCACGAACACGAAGTCGCCGGCCGTCATGTCGATCCACTGCGCGTACCCCTCGCCGAAGTAGATCCGCGCGGTGCCGGTGAGCACGTACCCACCTGTCTCCGCCTCGCCGTGGTGGTGCGGGAGCGATCGGAATCCGGGGTCGTTGCGCACCGAGCCGAACCAGATGCGGGTCGCCGGCGTGTGCTGCGGACTCACACCCGACACGCGGTGCGCGCCGCCGGAGTCCGCCGTGGCGGTGTGCTCGGCGCCCGCGCGGGTGACGACGGGGACCACGGATGCGTCGGTCATGGTGCGCTCCTTCGTCAGGCGCCGAGATCGATCAGGTGCTCGAGCGTCAGCCCGAGGTCGGTCACCGCGACGCCGAGCGGCGCGAGCGCCGCGAGGGCGGCGGCCCGGGTCGACGGCGCGAGGTCGTCGCGTCCGACGAACGCCTTCAGCTCGGAGTAGAGCCGCATGAGCTCGGTCTCGGTCGCCGTCAGCGGCGTTCCCAGCAGGTCGGTGGTCATGTCGTGCCTCTCTCTCGGTCAGACCGGGCGCAGGTCGCTCAGGCGACGGGCCTTCAGCTCGAAGCGGGGCAGCTCCCCCGCCGCGCGGCGCTGCACATGGAACCGGAGCCCCTCGTGCGCATCGGCGAGCTCGGTCTGCAGCGAACCCGCCAGCGCCTCCCAGCCGGGGTCGGCGAACCCGTCGACCGTCTCGACGTGCAGGGTGATCTCGTCGCGGATGCCCTCGCGGGTGATCTCGACCTGGAACTCGTCCACCTCCGAGAACTGCCGGACGACCGCTTCGACCGCCCGCGGGTACACGTTCGTGCCGCGCACGAGCTTCATGTCGTCCACCCGGCCGATGATGCCGCCCTCGTAGATGTCCCAGGTGCGTCCGTTCGAGGAGACCGTGTGCGGCAGGCGCACCACCATGTCCTTCGTGCGGTAGCGCAGCAGCGGGATCATGCCGCGTCCGAACGAGGTCGTCACGCGCTCGCCGGCCTCGCCGTAGGGCAGTTCCCGGCCGGTGTCGGGGTCGACGACCTGCTCGAGGAAGTGGTCCTCGATGATGTGGCAGCCGCCGGGCTGATCGGCGGGCTCGAACATGAAGATGGTCGAGATCTCGGTCATGCCCGCCGTGTCGTAGACCTTCGCCCCCCACTGTGCCTCGATGAGATCGCGGGTGGCGGCCGGGGTCGGCTCTCCCGACAGGATGACGATGCGGACGGGCGAGTTCACGAGGTCGAGCCCGAGCGACTCCGCCTCCTGCGCCATCCGCAGGGCGTAGGTCGGGGTGGACGCCACGACCGTGACGCCGAAGTCGATGATCTGCTTGACGCGCATGGGCGTCGTCTGGGCGCCGCCCGGGATGGTGAGGGCACCGAGCTTCTCGAGTCCGTTGTGCAGGCCCCAGAAGCCGATGAACGATCCGTAGCCGAAGGCGACGTAGCCGATGTCGTGGGGGCGGACACCCGCACCCCACAGCGCGTAGCACCACATCTCCGCCGCCCACGACCAGTCCTTGCGCGAGTCGAGGGCCCGCAGCGGCTGCTTGCCGCTCGTGCCGCTCGTGGTGTGCAGGCGGATCGCCGCCTCCGGGCCCGCGACGGGCAGCTCGCCGTAGGGCGGGTGGGCGGACTGGCTCTCCATCCACTCCTCGCGGGTGAGGAACGGGATGCGCTCGATGTCGTCCCAGGTGCGCAGCTGCGCGGGCTCGAAGCCCACCGCGGCGAAGGTGCGCCGGTAGAAGGGGCTGCGCGCCTGCGCCCACTCGGCGACACGGCGGAGCTTCGCGAGCTGCAGCGCACGGAGCTGTTCGCGCGGCAGCGTCTCGGTCTTGGGGTTCCAGAACGGGGAGGTGTGCATTCTCGACTCTGTTCTCGACGGCGGAATCAGGGGGCGTGACTTGCAATGTATCGGTCTTGTGACGACCGTCTGTTTTCTGGCATGTGACGTTTTCGTTTCGGCCGACAGGAATGCGTCAGACACGAGCACGGCCCGGCGCAGTGCGCCGGGCCGTGCTCGTGTCGGGTCGATCGGGGTCAGTGCAGGACAGCGGAGAGGAACGCCTTCGTGCGTTCGCTCCGCGGCGCATCCAGCACGGCGGCGGGAGGCCCCTGCTCGACGATGCGCCCGCCGTCCATGAACACGATCCGGTCGGCGACCTCGCGCGCGAAGCCCATCTCGTGGGTCACGACGATCATCGTGATGCCGCCGGTCTGCGCGAGATCCCGCATGACCGCGAGCACCTCCCCGACCAGCTCGGGATCCAGAGCGCTGGTCGGCTCGTCGAAGAGCATCACCTTCGGTCGCATCGCCATCGCGCGCGCGATCGCGACGCGCTGCTGCTGGCCGCCGGAGAGCTGCGAGGGATAGTGGTCCGCGCGGCCCTCGAGACCCACGCGGGCGAGGAGTTCGCGGGCGTAGGCGTGCGCGTCCGCCCGGCTCTCCTTCTTCACCCGGATGGGGGCGAGAGCGACGTTCTCGACCGCCGTCATGTGGGGGAAGAGGTTGAAGTGCTGGAAGACCATGCCGATCTCGAGGCGCTGGTGCGACGCCTCGCGCTCGCGCAGCTCGTGCAGCCGCCCGCGGTGCTCGCGGTAGCCGATGAGCGTGCCCCGCACCCGCACCGAACCGGTGTTGATCTCCTCCAGATGGTTGATGCAGCGCAGCAGCGTGCTCTTGCCCGACCCCGACGGCCCGATGAGGCAGACGGTCTCGCCCGGCTGGACCGCCAGGTCGATGTTGAACAGGACCTGCGTCTGCCCGTACCACTTGTCGACGTCCGAGACGACGACCGCGGGCTCACCCGTCGTCGGCGGCGTCGCCGCATCCGTGCCGGTCATCGCTCGGCCACCTTTCGCTCGAGGAAGAACTGTCCGACCGAGAAGACGGCGATCACCAGCAGGTACCAGATCGTGGCAACCATCAGCATCTCGATCGTGCGGAAGTTGAGTCCGGAGAGGCCGAGGACGACCGTGAGAAGGTCGCCGCCGGCGATCACCGAGACGATGGCGGACGCCTTGAGCATGCCGATGAACTCGTTGCCGAGCGGCGGCAGGATGATGCGGAGCGCCTGAGGCAGCACGATGAACCGCAGGGTCATGCCCGACCCCATCCCCAACGCCTTCGACGCCTCGCGCTGGCCCCGGCCGATCGCGAGCAATCCGCCGCGGACGATCTCGGCCATGTACCCGGAGCCGGCGAGCGCCAGCCCGATCACGGAGGCGACGAACGGCGTCACGAGGTCCCCGGTCTCCATCGAGAACACGGTCGCCCCGTTGACGGGGTTCACGATGACGATCGTGCGCACGAACAGCCCGAGGTTGCCGAGCAGGATGAGCAGGACGATGAGCGGGATGCCGCGGAAGACGAACACCCAGCCGGCGGCGAACCAGCGCAGGATGCGGCTCTCGGCGAGATACATCACCCCGATGACCACCGCGAGCACGAGCGCGATCGCCATCGCCAGCACACTCATGCCGAGCGTCACGCCGAGGCCCCGCAGGACGTTCGCGTTGAAGAGGTACTGCGCGACCACCGACCAGTCGAAGTTCGGGTTGGTGGCGAAGCTGTAGGCCAGTCCGATGAGGACGAGGACGACGACCGCGGCGCCGAGGCCGCGACCGTAGTGGCGCACCGGGACGACGTTCAGCCGGGGGGCACGGGTGGCGACGGCGGGGCTCGCCTGGGGGACGCTCTCGGTCATGGATCCTCCGCGGGGGTCGGGGACGGGACGGACCGGGGAGCCGCGCGGGCTCCCCGGTCGATCCTCAGGAGGTCGCGCCGGCGGCGAGACCGGTGTACGGGTTGATGACGGCCTCGTCGACCGTGACGGCGGCGATGCCGACGTCGTAGGCGTCGAGCACCTCGCCGTAGGAGCCGTCCTCGATGGACTTCTTGAGGGCGCCCAGGATGGCCTCGGTCAGACCCGGCATCGCCTTGGAGACCGTGATCGTGGTGTAGCTGGCCGGAGCCTGCTCCTCCGGGATCTCGATCGACACGAACGTGCCGTTCGACGAGTCCGCCGCCGAGATGTTGTTGGTGGTGTTGTCGATCCAGGCGTCCACCGTGCCGGCGCGCACGGCGCTGATGGCTGCGGTCGCGCCCTGGTACTCCGCGGTCTCGATCGCGGGCTCGCCCTCCGCGACGCAGTACGTGTCGCTCGCGGCACCGATGGTCGCAAGATACGTCGACCCGACGCCGGTGCCGATGGTCAGACCGCACATGTCGCTGAGGCCGGTGATGTCGGCGCCGTCCTCGGCGAGCATCAGCAGCGCGTCGGTGGTCTTGTAGAACGGGATCTGGTCGTACTCGGCGCTCTCGCGCTCGGCGGTGCCGGTGACCTGCCCCCAGAGCACGTCGACCTGGCCGGAGAGCACACCCGGCAGCTGCGCGGGCCACTGCATGTTCTGCCACTCGGGGGTGAGCCCCAGGGTGCCGGCGACGATGGCCGCGAGGTCGGGGGCGATGCCGACCGCGACGTTCGTGTCGTTCTCGTCGACGCCGATCATCGGCGGGGTCTCCCAGAGCGCGCCCAGCGAGAGGACGCCGGACTCGGCGACCTCGGCGGGAAGCAGCGCCGCGAGCTCCTCGTCGACGGCGACGGCGGGGGCGGAGGATTCGGCGGGCTCGGACGATCCGCTGCAGGCGGACAGCAGAGCGGCGGTGGACAGGATCGCGATCGTGCTCAGCGCGACCTTGGAACGACGTGATGCATTCGGGAAGAGCATTCCGGCCATGGGTGATCCCAACAGTGAAGGCGGTGAGATGGTGCGACGGGCCGGGCGACCCGTCATGACCTTTCTATGGGGCGTTTGTATCCGGGTGATTTCCTCGCCGGTGCACTCCTGTTTCATTTTGCTGCCTGTCGTCATGATTACGTCAGATGAAGCAGCGGCGACGTCAGAGCGCGTCGCGCACACGCGGGTAGGCGTCGGAGAGCGGGTCGATCAGGTCGTAGTGATCGGCGCCCTCGACGACGTCGAGCCGGATGCGGGGGTCCCGCGCGGCGAAGCGCTCGGCGTACGCCAGGGGGACCTCGGCATCCATCGTCCCATGCACCAGCGCGAGGGTGCACGACGGCAGCGGCCGCTGCATCGGATCGATTGCGGCGATGTCGGAGCCGCGGGGGTCCGGGGTGCCGAGGAGCGCCCCCACCGCCCCCCGCGACAGCCTCGCATCGTGGGCGGCCCGGATGTCGAGCACCCCCGCGAGCGAGACGACGCGCGCCGGGGGCACCTCCGCGCGGGACGCCGCGAGGACAGCCAGGTGCCCGCCGGCGGAATGACCCGCGACGACCGTCTCGGCGGGTGTCGCGCCGAGCAGGCCGGGGACGACGCGGAGGATCTCCTCGATGTCGGCCAGGGTGCCCGGCATCCCGCCGCCCGGGTCGCCGACCCGGCGGTACTCGGGCAGCGCCGTCCGCCAGCCGTCCGCCGCGAGGGCGGCGGCGAGGGTGCGGAGGTGGACCCGATCGTAGGCGGCACGCCAGAAACCCCCGTGCAGCAGGATCAGCACTCCGCGTTCGGCCCCGGACGGTGCGTACACGTCGACCACGCCGGTCGGCCCCGGCCCGGAGGACAGCACCTCGTCGGGGTCGGGGGCCGGCCGATCCAGCACGTGCACCGTCAGGCCTCGTGCGCTCGCGCGGATGCGGCGGGCCGGCGGCGCGAACGCATCACGCCCCCGCCGCGGTGGCGGCCGCGAGCTCCGCCGCGATCGCCCGGATGCCGGTCTCGACCTCGGCGAACGAGGTCGACAGCGGCGACAGGCCGAGGCGGATGCCGGTGGGGGGCCGGAAGTCGGGGAGGATCCCCTGCTCCCACAGCCGATCGATCATCCCCGGGAATGCCGGGTGGTCGATCGTGATGTGGCCGCCGCGCTCGTCGGGGTCCCGCGGCGAGGTGAGCTCGACCCCGAAGGGGGCCAGGAGCGCGTCCACGAGCGCGATGGCGAACTCGGTGAGCGCGACGGACTTCGCCCGGATCGACTCGATCCCGGTCTCCTCGATCAGCTCGAGGGTCGACACCATGGGCACCATGGCGAGCACCGGCGGCGTTCCGCTGATGAACCGGCGGATGCCGTCGGCGGGCCGGTACTCCGGACCCATCTCGAACGAGTCGCGCACGCCCATCCAACCGCTGATCGGCTGCACGGCGTCGGCGATGAGGTCGCGCCGCACGTAGACGAGGGCGGGTGCGCCCGGCCCGCCGTTCAGGTACTTGTAGGAGCAGCCGGTGGCGTAGTCGACGCCCCAGTCGTCGAGGGCGAGCGGGACGACGCCGACGGAGTGGCAGAGGTCCCAGACGACGAGCCCGCCGACCGCGTGGACGGCCGCGGTGATGGCGGGGATGTCGGCGGCGTGACCGGATCGGTAGGCCACGTGGCTGAGCACGACGACGGCCGTCTGCGGCCCGAGCACCGGTGTGAGGTCCGCGACGGTGACGCCGCTCGAGGGATCCGTGTCGATCCACCGCACGGTCGCCCCCCGCTCGTCGGCGATCGCCTGCACGACGTAGCGGTCGGTGGGGAAGTTGGCGCGGTCGATGACGATCTCGCTGCGGTCCGGTCGCGCGTTCAGCGCCGTCCGGATCAGCTTGTAGAGCGAGACGGTGGTCGATTCGCCGATGATCGTCTGCCCCTCGGCGGCGCCGAGCACCGCGCGCCCCATGCGGTCGCCGATCTCGAGCGGCGACTCGAACCACGAGTCGCCCCAGCCGCGGATGAGGCGCGTGCCCCACTGGACGGTGACGAACTCGGCCATGCGCTCGGCCACGGCGCGCGGCGGGCGGCCGAGGGAGTTGCCGTCGAGGTAGACGATGCCGGTGTCCTCGGCCGCCTCGAAGCGGTCGCGGTACGCGGCGAGGGGATCGGCCGCGTCCAGCTCGGCGGCGGTGGGGGCGAGGGGCCGGGTGGTCATGACTCTCCGATTTCGGTGCGGACGGCGAAAAGCTCGGGGAAGAAGGTGAGTTCGAGTGCGCGCTGCAGGAAGCCGACGCCGCTCGAGCCGCCTGTGCCGTGCTTCATCCCGATGGTGCGCTGGACGGTGCGGAGGTGCCGGAACCGCCACAGCTGGAAGTTCTCCTCCAGGTCGACGAACTCCTCGCACGCCTCGTAGACGTCCCAGTTCTCGCGCGCGTTCTCGTAGACCCGCGTGAACATGTCGCGCAGCTCCGCATCGAACACGTGCGCGACCGTGACGTCGCGGTCGAGCAGGTGCGCCGGCACGTCGTAGCCGTGACGGGAGAGGTACCGGAGGAACTCGTCGTAGATGCTCGGCACGGCGAGCAGTTCCGTCAGCATCGCCGCGCTCGTCGGGTCGGGCTCGAACACCTCGAGCATCTTGGCGTTCTTGTTGCCGAGGAGGAACTCGACGCCGCGGTACTGGGCGGACTGGAAGCCGGAGGCGTTGGCGAGCGCCCCGCGGAACTGCGCGTACTCCGTCGGGGTGAGCGTCGCGAGCACCGACCACTGCTCGATCATGGACCGCTGGATGTGCTTGACGCGGGCGATCTTCTTGAGCGCGTCCCGCAGGTCGTCGGCGGCGAGGGCCGCGGCGGCGGCCCGGAGTTCGTGCAGCACGAGCTTCAGCCAGAGCTCGCTCGTCTGGTGCTGGATGATGAACAGCATCTCGTCGTGATGCTCGGGACGCGACAGCGGATGCTGCGAGGTCAGGAGCGTGTCGAGCCCGAGGTAGGAGCCGTAGCTGAGCTTCTCGCGGAGGTCCGTGACGATCGTCGCCTCGAGGTCGCGCGTGTTGTCGGTGATCCCGGCGGTCCGCCCGGCCGTCTCACTCGACGACATCGACCGTGTACTTCGTGAAGGCGGGCGGGGCGACCGCGGCGGACTGGACGAAGGCGGCCCACTCCTTGACGTGCGGCTGCTCCACGTGCGCGTCGAGCGCCGACGTGGGCTCCCAGACCTCGATGAGGCGCAGGAAGTTCTCGTCCTCCGTGTTCCAGGAGAGGTTGTACTCCAGGCACCCCTCCTCGTCGCGGCAGGTGCGGGCGAACTCCGCCGCGGCGGCGGTCACCTCGGCCTTGCGCGCGGGGTCGACACGGACTCCTCCGTAGACGTAGATCATCGTGGTTCCTTCCTTGCAGCGGGGAGACGGGGGGTCAGAGCATCCGACGCAGCTCGGGCAGCACGCGCTCGCCCAGCAGCCGCACCGAGGCCTGCGGGTCCGGCCCCATCGGGGGACCGAACGAGATGTGACGGGCGCCGGCGGCGATGAGCGCGCCGCAGCGGTCGATGACCTCGGTCACGCCGCCGACGATGCCGAGGCGCATCATGTCGGGGGTGACCGAGTCGATGGCGTCGTCGACGCGCCCCTCGGACATGAGTCCCTGGGTCCGCGCGAACTCCTCGGGATCCAGGCCGTTCGCGAGCAGCGCGTCGGTCGAGAGCGATCCGCTGTACTCGGCGATGTGGTGCGCCAGGAGGCGCCGGGCGACGGCCGGGTCGTCGGCGACCGAGACCCAGACGCAGGCGGCGACGTCGAGGTCCTCGACGCTGCGCCCTGCGCGTGCGGCGCCCTTCGCGAGATCGGCCAAGACGTTGAACACGTGCTCGGGCGGCAGGCACAGCGGCAGGGCGCCGTCGGCGTAGCGCCCGGTCATCTCCAGCATCCGCGGGCCCATCGCCCCCACGTACACGGGCGTCGGGCGCGGGTCCTTCAACACGGCGTTGCCGGTCCAGCCCTCCCCCGCGCCGGGGACGCCGGCGGGGGATCGACCGGCGACGAGCTCCTTGATGGCGACGACGGCCTCGCGGGCACGGACGACGGGGCCGGGCGGGGTGAGGCCCGCCCAGGAGAAGAAGACGTCGGAGCCGGCACCGAGCCCGAGCAGGAACCGCCCGTCCGACAGGTCCTGCAGACCCGACGCGAACATGGCGATCTGCGCCGGATGGATGGTGACCGGGTCGATGACCGCGGACCCGAAGCGGATGCGGGTCGTCCGCATCGCGATCGCGGCGAGCTGCACGAGCCCGGGCCGGCCGAACACATCGTTGCCGGTCCAGACCTGGTCGAAGCCCATCTCCTCGGCGAACACGGCGCGGTCCGCCACGTCGCCGACCGAACCCGCGCCGCCGATGCGCGCGCTGAACGTCACCGGGCGGCTCATCGCGCCACCTCCGGCGCCGAGGACAGCGTCATCCGCAGGTCCTCGGGCGGGTCGGGGCACTGCACGAGCGGCGCCGAGTCCAGCCATTCCCGGAACTCGGGGCTGTCGGTGCGGCCGTTCACGAGCGGCAGCACGGCGGCGATCGCGAAGTAGCAGAAGCCCTGGCCGTCCGGCATCCGGAACCCGTCGGGGCCGACCTCGAACCAGTGGCCGGGCTGCATGCCGCACGCGGAGTAGTTCATCGACTCGACGGTGCATCGCACCCGCGCGACGCTCACGAGGCGACCTCGTCGTAGACGGGCTCGACGCGCATGACGAGGTTCTCGCGGGCATCGGGCCCGCAGATCCAGGGCTTGCGCACGAGCCAGCTGTCGGCGGGCAGATCGAGCTGACGCATCGCGACGATCGGGAGCACGGCGGCGAGCGCCGCCGGGCAGAACGTGCCGCCATCGGGAAGGACGAGACGGGTGCCGTCGACCTCGAACCGGTCGCCCACCCGGCCGACGCCGATCTCGCGATCCACCCGTTCCACGACCACGCGCACGCGATCGCTGCCCGGCGAGAGCTCCGCGGTCACCGCGCGCCCTCTGCCCAGCCCGGCTCGTCCGCGATCGTGTACCCCTGATCGGGGTGATCGAGCGCCGCCACGGCGAGGACCCCCTGGTGCGGACGCCGGGCACCGCCGTGGGCGATGGCCGACAGCCCGTCGCGGATCACGCGCTGGATGGGGCTGCGATCGAGCAGGTAGACGGATGCGGCGACGTCCATGGTCAGGGTGAGCACGCGACGCAGCGCGTTCGCCGCCGAGGCGCTGGCGGCCGTCATGCGCGCACGCTGCACCTCGTTCAGGCCGGCGCCCGGAGTGAAGATGACCGCGTCGGTCATGCGGCAGACCTCGCGGACACCGGCGTAGGCGAAGTCGACCTCGCACATCGCCTCACCGAGCGCCTGCTTGATCGCCGAATCGACCTTGGCGCCGGCGCCCACGGGGATGCGCTGGTGCACGACGTCGGCGGCGAGCTCGACGGCGTGACGCGCCATCCCGAGCAGCACCCCGGTCAGGCCCACGTGGGAGATCAGCACGCTCTTGTTGAGCGGGTCCGCGGCGGGGTCGTCGAGCGCCTCCCGGTCGAAGGTGTACTTCTCGGGCACGAAGGTCGGCTCGGTCACGGCGTATGTCGTGCTGCCGGAGCCCCGGACGCCCAGCACCTGCCAGTCGTGCATCATCTCGACCGCCTCGCGCGGGAGCCACATGCCGAGGTGCATCTGCTTGCCGTCGGCGCCCATGACGGGCTCGCCGTTCTCGAAGATCTCGGCGCCGCCGATGATGTGCTCGGCGGTGTAGCTGCCCGAGCCCCAGCCCCACTTGCCGGTGATCATGTAGCCGCCGGGCACCTTGTCGGCGCGGCCGCGCGGGTGGAAAGCGCCGGCCGTGGGCATGTCGCGCGTCGGGTAGAGCTCCGCGTACGCCTCGTCGCCGAGCCGCGTCGCGTAATACCCGGTGGCGTTCAGCACGCCGACGTGCCAGCCCGCCGAGCCGTCGACGGCCGCGATGATCGCGGCGACCTCGACCTGCTGCACGAGCGACATCTCGACGCCGCCGCGGCGAGCGGGGAAGGCCATCTGGAAGACGCCGGCCGCGCGCATGGCGGCCTCGGCTCGCGGGGTGAGCCGCCCGAGCTCCTCGATCCCGTCGGCCTCCTCCGCGATGAGCGGCAGGATCGCGCGGGCGTTCGCGATGATCGCCTCGGCGGAGTCGGGGGCGGCGAGGCCCGCGATCACCGGATCGGTGGCGAGCAGCGAGGTGTCGACCATGGTCATGGGGTTCCTTCCGGGTTCACGCGATGATCGGCTCGCCGCCGGTCACCCAGATCGTCTGAGCGGTGAGATGCGGCGATGCGGCGAGCAGTCCGATGGTGGCCGCGACCTCGTCGGCGGTCGGGAAGACCCCCAGGGCGGCACGTTCGAGCAGGCGGGCGGCCAGTTCGCGACGGGCGTCGTCGAGCTGTTCGGTGTCATCGTGCACCCGGCCGGGCGCGACGATGTTGGCGGTGATCCCCGCGCGGCCCTCCTCCAGGGCGACGTAGCGGGTGAGTGCGGTGGCGGCGGCCTTCGATGCGCCGTAGGCGCCGAAGCCGGGTGCCGGCCGGGACATGAGCGCGCCCGAGACGTAGACGATGCGGCCCCACCGCTGCGCTCGCATGCCGGGCACGGCTCGGCGCACGAGCGCGGCGAATCCCTGGACCGCGGCCAGGTGCACCCCGAGCGCCGCGCGGTCGAGGTCCGCCACGACCGCCGGCTCGGCCTCGGCGCGGGCGGTGTCGACGAGGACCCCGACGGTTCCCCGAGCGGACTCGATCGCCCGGAACGCCTGATCGATCGACGCGTCATCGTCGACGTCGATCGGCACGGCGATGCCGTCGAGCTCCGCGGCGAGCGCGTGCGCCGCGTCCGCGGAGCGGCGGTAGCCGACGGCGACGGTCGCTCCGCGCGCGGCGAGATCCGCGCACACCGCGCGACCGATGCGACCGGTCCCGCCGACGACGAGGGCGATGCGGCCCGCGAGGTCACCTGCGGATGCGGCGCGCATGGGGACTCCGATCGCTCTTCGACGGGGCGGTGGTCACCACCCTCCCGTCATTCCTACCCAGGAGATGTCACGGCGAGGTGTCCACGAATTACCGTCATGTTTCATTTCTCTGACTTGCGTCACGAACACGTCAGATCGTAGCGCGCTCCGGCACGACACGGGCGTTGATCCGCTCGGATGCGAGCGCGGCCGCCACCGACTCGTCCATCACGGCTGCGCCGATCACGGCGGCACTGAACTCGTGCCCGTATCTGCGCACGAAGTCCGCGAGGTCGGCGGGGCGCACGGCTGCCTCGTCGGGCCGGGGCTGCACGTGGGCGTGCCGGCGCGCCGGTTCGAATCCGCGCGCGCGCATGGTGCGATCCGCGGCGGCGACCGCATCCGGGATGTCACCCGCCGACAGGATCCCGAGACGATGCCCCTGCGGACGGTAGACCTCGGCGAGCCAGAGGTCGAGGTCGGTGGCGGCGTTCATCGGGCGACCTCCCGGTCGAAGAGGGCGTTGCGGCCGGGATTGTCGATCCGCGCGTTCGTGACGGCGGCGACGTAGTCGGTCGCCGGACCGCTCAGCCGTTGGCGCAGCGCCAGGAGGAGCGCGCTGCTCGCGTTGCCGGGCCAGTCGCCCGGCAGGAGCGCCGGGGGCAGGCCAGGGTCGATGTAGGGGACGATGCGCCAGGTGTCGATGCTGCGGATGTAGATGGCGAAGGCCTCGCGGGGCGAGATGACCCGGTCATCGTCCGCCAGGTGCGCGGCGTGCTCGCTCAGGAAGGCCTCGTGGTAGGCCCGGATCGCGTCGAGGTCCCACCACTCCGCGACGGCGTCGGCCAGGGGCGCCGCCGTCCGCGGCCGGCCGGCGGGGAAGACCGTGGCGCGGTCGCGCACCTCGAGCTCCTCCAGGATCTCCTCGATCTCGTTCATGAGGTAGGCGGGGGCGATCCACAGCGCCGGGGACACCGTGCCGCATCCGATCCAGTGCAGACGGCGCCGCAGCTGATGGCGCAGGTGACGGTCCTCCTCGGGGATCGAGAACGACACGAGGCACCATTGGGCGTCGTCGGACATGTTGCGCGGGTGGTAGATGCGACGATCGCCGCGCGCGAGCATCGCGACGGCGTCCGGCGCCAGCCGGTACCCCACGACCCGGTCCCGGGTCTCGGGGATGAGGAGCTCCTTCTTCTTCACGCGGGCCAGCGCCGTCCGGGCGCGCGGAGCCGGAACGCCGAGGGCATCCATCAGCTCCAGCAGGTCGGCAACGGAGATCCAGCCGCCGAGCTCGCGGAGGTAGATGCCGACCACGGTGCGCAGCAGCGACGTCGTACTCCCGGGACGGGAGTCCATGTCGTCGAGGATCTCGCCCATCGCACCCCTTCTCTCGGTCGCTGAAGCGTATCGCCAACACGACGACCGTTACATTTCCGATTCATTTCCCCGCCATGACGGCCACGGGGGCACGTGCGCGGCCCGCGAAGATCCTGCGGAGAGGCCACGAGCAGGCGCCTCCCGGGACGAATCTTGTCCGATGATCGCCGGGAGCGCACCATCCGCCCGCCGACCGGGGCCGACGGGGTGCGAGACTTGTCGGGTGACGCGAGACCAGATCCTCGCCGCGGTGCACGCGTTCACGCACCCGGCCGCCGACCCGAGCGTCGACGATGCGCTCGTGCTGCTCGCCGCCGACGGCGACGATCGGGAGCAGCTGTTCGCCGCCGCGGCCGCGCTGCGCGACGAGGGCCTCGCCGCGGCGGGACGCCCCGGCGTCATCTCCTACTCGCGCAAGGTGTTCATCCCGCTCACGACGCTCTGCCGCGACCGGTGCCACTACTGCATCTTCGTCGACACCCCGGGACAGCTGCTGAGCGCGCACAAGCCGGTGTTCATGTCGCCCGAGCAGGTGCTGGCCGTCGCCCGGCAGGGCGCCGCACTCGGCTGCAAGGAGGCGCTGCTCACCCTCGGCGACCGCCCCGAGGACCGCTGGCCGGAGGCGCGCGCATGGCTCGACGCGCACGGTTACGCGTCCACCCTCGACTACGTGGCGCACATCGCCCGCCTGATCACCGCAGAGACGGGCCTGCTCGCCCACGCCAATCCGGGCGTCATGTACCCGGACGAGCTGCGGATGCTGCGCCCGACCGCGCCGTCGATGGGCATGATGCTCGAGACCACGTCGCGGGAGCTCTACGAGACCCCCGGGCAGCCGCACTACGGCTCGCCCGACAAGGACCCGGCGCTGCGTCTGCAGGTGATCGAGGACGCCGGGGCCGCCCGCATCCCGTTCACGACCGGCATCCTGGTGGGCATCGGCGAGACGATGCGGGACCGCGCCGAATCGCTGTGGGCCCTGCGGGAGGCGCAGGCGCGGCACGGCCACATCCAAGAGGTCATCGTGCAGAACTTCCGCGCGAAGCCGCGGACGGCGATGCAGGACGTGCCCGACGCGGACCTGCTCGAGTACGCGACCACCGTGGCCGCCGCGCGCATCGTGATGGGCACGGCGATGCGCATCCAGGTGCCGCCGAACCTGTCGGATCCGACGGAGTTCGCGCTGCTCGTCCGCGCGGGCATCGACGACTGGGGCGGGGTCTCGCCGCTGACCGCCGATCACGTGAACCCCGAGCGCCCCTGGCCGCACCTCGACGACCTCGCCGCGCGCACCGCCGAGCTCGGCTTCACGCTGCGCGAGCGCCTCACCGCGCACCCGGAGTACGTGCGCGACGCCGCGACCTGGGTCGACGAAGCGCTGCACGCCCCTCTCCTCGCGCTCGCCGACCCCGACTCGTGGCTCGCCGCCGACGTGCTGCCACGGCCGGCCGGGCAGCACCCCGGCGAGGAGACGGCTGCGGGGCCGATGCCCCCGCGTTCTGCACACGCGGCCGGGGGCACCGGCGTCGCCGGGCTCGCCGAGCGGGCCGCCGCCGATCCGCTGAGCCTCGACGACGCGGAGTGGGTCGCACTGCTCGGCGCCACCGGCGACGACCTCGACGCCCTCGCCGCGACCGCCGACGACGTGCGCCGGTACACCGTCGGCGAGGCGATCAGCATCGTCGTGAACCGCAACCTCACCTCCAGCGGGTTCCGGCGCGCGGGCGCCTCGCGGCCCGAGGAGTTCGACCTCGCGGATGCGGCGGCCATCGCCCGGGACGCGTGGGACCTCGGCGCGACGGAGCTCTGCGTCCAGGGCGTGGTGCCCAACACGGAGGACCCGGCTGGCTACCTGGACATCGTGCGCACCGTCCGCGACGCGGCACCCGGCCTGCACCTGCACGCGTTCCGCCCGCAGGACGTGCGCAACCTCGCCGAGCGCACCGGGCTCGGGCTGAGCACCGCCCTCGACGCGATGCGCGAGGCGGGTGTCGACACGGTCCCCGGCACCGGCGTGAAGGTGCTCTCGGAGCGGGTGCGCGCCCTCGTCGCGCCCGCCGACCTCGAGATCGACCGGTGGGTCGAGGGCATCACCGCCGCCCACCGCGCCGGCCTCCGCTCGACGAGCGTGCTCTTCTACGGGCACGTCGAGACCGCCGCCGAGCGCATCGCGCATCTGCGCCGGCTGCGCCGCATCCAGGACGAGACGGGCGGGTTCACCGAGTTCGTCCCGATCCCGCTGCCCGGCGCCGCGGGCGGGGTGCCGCTCGTGCCGGCGCGCGACGCCCTCGATGAGCACCGGGCGATGGTGGCCGTGTCGCGTCTGCTGCTGTCGGGGAGCATCGCGCACATCCAGATCCCGTGGCCGCGCCACGGGCGCACCACCAGCGTCGCACTGCTGCGCGCCGGCGGCGACGACCTCGGCGGCACGCTGCTGGACGGCCGGGTGCGTCCGGAGGCCGGCATCGAGCACGGCCAGGAGCTGACGCTGCGGGAGGCGTCCCGGATCGCCCGGCCGCTGTTCCGCCCGCTCCGCCAACGCACGACGGATTACCGCGAGCCCACCGCGGAGCGCAAGGCGGTGCCGGCGTGAGCGTCGACGTCGCGATCGTGGGGGCGGGCTTCGCCGGCCTCGC
>JAVBUN010000096.1:0-71163 GCA_031555335.1 Microbacterium sp. | reverse complement strand
GGTCTCATCCGCACGGCGCTGTTCAACTGGGCGTACGCCCGGCACAACGGCGGCAAGCTGATCTTCCGCATCGAGGACACGGATGCGGCCCGCGACAGCGAGGAGAGCTACCTGCAGCTGCTCGACGCGCTCCGCTGGCTCGAGATCGACTGGGACGAGGGCGTCGAGGTCGGCGGGCCGCACGCCCCCTACCGGCAGTCGCAGCGGCACGATCTGTACCGCGAGGTGCTGGAGAAGCTGAAGGACGCCGGCGCCGTCTACGAGAGCTACTCGACGGCCGAGGAGATCGACGCGCGGAACGTCGCCAACGGCCGTGCGAAGCAGCTCGGCTACGACAACTACGACCGCGATCTGACCGACGAGCAGAAGGCGGCGTTCCGCGCCGAGGGGCGCGAGCCCGCGTGGCGGCTGCGGGTGCCCGACGAGGACCTCACCTATGTCGACCTCATCCGCGGCGAGGTCACGTTCCCGGCGGGATCCTTCCCCGACTTCGTGATCGTGCGGGCCGGGGGAGTGCCGCTGTACACGTTCGTGAACCCGGTGGACGACGCGCTCATGGGCATCACCCACGTCATCCGCGGCGAGGACCTCATGCCCTCGACGGCCCGGCAGCTGTCGCTGTACCGCGCGCTCGTCGATGCCGGCGTCACCGACTTCGTGCCGCGGTTCGGGCACATGCCGCTCGTGCTGGGCGAGGAGGGCAACAAGAAGCTCTCCAAGCGCGATCCCAAGGCCGATCTCTTCCTCCAGCGCGACAAGGGCTTCATCCACGAGGGGCTGCTCAACTACCTGTCGCTGCTCGGCTGGTCGCTCGCGCCCGACCGCGACGTCTTCTCGCTCGACGAGCTGATCGCCGCGTTCGACATCGCCGACGTCAACCCGAACCCGGCCCGGTTCGATCAGAAGAAGGCCGAGTCGATCAACGGCGATCACATCCGGATGCTGACACCCGGCGACTTCGAAGCCCGCATCGTCCCGTACCTCGCCCAGGCGGGTCTCGTCGAGGCGCTGCCGACCGAGCGCGAGCGGGCGCTGATCGCGGCATCCGCGCCCCTCGTGCAGGAGCGCGTGCAGCTGCTCGGCGACGTGCCGGGGCTCGTCGGCTTCCTCTTCCGCGACGAGGTCGCGTACGACGAGGATGCGCTCGCGGGGCTTCCGGCGAACGCGGGGAAGGTGCTCGTAGCATCCGTCGGCGCGCTCGAGCTCGTTCCCGAGATCGAGTTCACCGCGGCCGCGATCCAGGAGGCGCTCCAGGGGGCGCTCATCGACGGTCTGGGGCTGAAGCCGCGGGTCGCGTACGGTCCGCTCCGCGTGGCGGCGAGCGGCCGGCGCATCTCGCCGCCGCTGTTCGAATCGCTCGAGCTCCTCGGCAAGGCCGAGAGCATCCGGCGACTGGACGCACTGGTGCAGCGCATCGGCTGACGCGCCGCACGATTTGTCAGGCCCGCCGACGTCGACTAAACTCGATCTTCGGCACGACTTCGGTCTGGCCTGGTGGGGTATGGTGTAATTGGCAACACGGAGGTTTCTGGTACCTTTGTTCTTGGTTCGAGTCCAGGTACCCCAGCTCGAGAAAAACCCCCGGTGATCCGGGGGTTTTTCGTTTCTCTCGCGGTGTCCCCGCGCTGTCGTCAGCCGATGGCGAATCCGCTGTCGACGCGCAGCAAGGCGCCCGTGACGTACCCGGATTCCGGGCCGGCCAGCCATGCCGCGGCGTCGGCCACGCCCTGAGGGGTGACGTTCCGACGCAGGGGGAGCGTCTCGGCGAACGCGTCCAGGATGCCGGGGAGCGCGTCGCCCGCCGTGCTGCGGCTGCCCTCCGTGTCGCTCGGGCCCGCGGCGATCGCATTGACGCGCACGCCCGAGGCGCCGAACTCGAACGCCCAGTTCTTGGTGAGCATCTCGATCGCCGCCTTCGTCGCGCTGTACAGGGCGTATCCGTCGCCCGCACGGGCGGCGACGCCGCTCGAGATGTTGATGATGCTGCCGTGACCGCGGGCAGCCATCCCGGGCGCCAACGCGCCCACGAGCAGGAACGGCGCGCGCACGTTGAGCGCGAAGTCCCGGTCGAAGTGCGCAGCAGTCGCGGCGGTCGGGCCGTAGGACATGATCCCGGCGTTGTTGACGAGGATGTCGACGGCGCCCGCCGCCTCCGCCAGTGCCGTGACGGAATCCCGGTCGCCGAGCTCCGCGGTCAGCGACTCCGCACTGCCGCCGGCGGCGAGGATCGCGTCGACCGTCGCCGCCGCGCGGGACGCATCACGGCCGGTGACGATCACGTGCGCGCCGTGAGCGGCGAGCGTCTCGGCGATCGCGCGGCCGAAGCCGCTGGTGGCGCCGGTGACCAGGGCGCGGGAAGAGGTGAGATCAGACATGGGTGGGTGCTTCCGGATCGGGGAGGACGCGCGGAGTGTTCCGCGGTGAGACCACGCTAAGCGCGAAAATCCGGTCGCTGAATAATTCAGCGTCCACAATATTTGCTCTAGAGTACGAAAGTGATCGACGACCCTCTCTCCGATGCCCTCGCGACGATGCGCGCGAGGTGCGTGGTGTCCGGGGGATTCACCGCCGGTGGCGACTGGGGCATCCGATTCTGGCCGCAGGCGCGGCTCAAGATCGTGGCCGTGGTCCGCGGGGAGTGCTGGCTGAGCGTCGACGGCGGCGGCGATCCCGTGCCACTGACCGCCGGCGACGCGGCGGTGCTGAACGGATGGAGCCATGTCGCGCTCTCGAGCGCCCCGGGCGGCTCTCACCCCGACAGGTCGCAGGACTTCCTCGATGCGGGGAACGCCGTGCTGGCGCTGTCGGACCGCGATGAGGTCGCGATCGTCGGCGGGCATATCGAGGTGGATCGCGTGGGTGAGTCGCTGCTGCTGGACGCCCTCCCCGTCGTGACCCGGCTCGCCGCGCGGGGCGATGCCGCATCCGCGATCGGATGGCTCCTCGGGCGCATCCTGCAGGAGATGACCACGCGTCCGCCCGCCGCGCAGGTGAGCGCGGACCTCCACGCCCAGCTGCTCCTCGTGGAGATCTTCCGGGCCGTCCTCGCGGACGAGGCCGGATCGTTTCCCCCGGGCCTGCTGCGGCTCATCGCGGATGCGCGGCTGGCGCCCGTGGTCTCCGGGATGCATGCGGACCCCGCTCGACGGTGGTCGCTCGAGGAGCTGGCGCGCCTCGTCTCGAT
This sequence comes from Microbacterium sp., assembly GCA_031555335.1. Lineage (GTDB taxonomy): Bacteria > Actinomycetota > Actinomycetes > Actinomycetales > Microbacteriaceae > Microbacterium. The sequence continues at coordinate 67,979 of JAVBUN010000096.1, read as the reverse complement.
GTCGCGCACGGCGTTCGTCGACCGGTTCCGGGAGGCGGCGGGCGTGCCGCCCATGCAGTACCTGCAGCGCTGGCGCATCCTGCTCGCCGAACGGCAGCTCGTCTCCGGCGACGCCTCCGTCGGCGAGATCGCCGCCATGCTCGGCTTCGGCTCGGAGAGCGCCTTCAGCACGTCGTTCAAGCGCGCGGCGGGGCTGTCGCCGAGCCGCTACCGCGCGGCGGCCCAAGTCTGAACGCCTTCCAGGTTCGGCGCGTAGCCTCGAGGGGAGGCGCGATGTCGCGCCGGATCGAGGCCGTCATGGACGCCATCCGTGTCACCATTCCCCGCGCGCGACGGGCTGCGTCGGGTCCGAGCGAATTCACCGAACTCGCTCAGCGCGTCCGATCGAGCGGTCTGCTGCGACGCCGGTACGGCTACTACTGGACGAAGCTCATCGCCGCCCCGGTCGTGCTCGCCGGGTGCCTTCTGGCGTTCTTCTGGATCGGCGACACCTGGTGGCAACTGCTCACCGCCGCCGTGCTGGGCATCGTGTTCACCCAGATCGCGTTCCTCGGGCACGACGCGGCGCACCGCCAGATCTTCGTCTCCGGCCGCTGGAACGACTGGATCTGCCTGATCCTTGGCGACCTGCTGGTCGGGATGAGCTACGGATGGTGGCAGCACAAGCACACCCGCCACCACGCGAACCCGAACAAGCTCGGCGCCGACCCCGACATCGAGCTGCCCGTGATCGCCGTGACCCCTGAGCGCGCCCGGGTGAAGACCGCGCCGTGGATCGCGTGGCTCCGCGCGCACCAGGGCATCTTCTTCTTCCCGATCCTGCTCCTCGAAGGGGTCTCGCTGCACGCGTCCGGGGTCCGCCGGATCACGGGTGCCGAGCCGCTGGCGCGCCGCGGCGTGGAGCTGGCCTTCCTCAGCATCCGGATCGTGGGGTTCATGGTCCTCGTCTTCCTCGTGCTGTCACCCGGCATCGCGTTCGCCTTCCTGGCCGTGCAGCTCGGACTCTTCGGTCTCTACATGGGCATCTCGTTCGCCCCGAACCACAAGGGCATGCCGATCGTGCCGCGCGATGTCGTGCTCGACTTCCTCCGGCGGCAGGTCATGATGAGCCGCGACGTGCGGGGGAGCCGGCTGCTCGACATCGCGATGGGCGGGCTCAACTACCAGATCGAGCACCACCTGTACCCGTCCATGCCGCGCCCCCACCTGCGCCGCGCCGCCCCGATCATCGCGGCGTACTGCCGGGAGCGTGGCGTGCCGTACACGCAGACCGGCCTGTTCGCGTCGTACGCGATCGTGGTGCGCTACATCAACCGCGTCGGGCTGGGGGAGCGAGACGTGTTCACCTGCCCGCTCGCGGAGCAGCGGAGCGTGCTCACCGCGTCGCGCTAACGACACGGCGCCTGGGTAGAGTGCCGAGGTGACGGAAATCGAGATGGCGCGGATCGCCGCCGGTACGGTCACGCTGCACGACGCGCGCACGAGGACCCGCCGCAATGTCACTCTCGAGTCGTTCGAGATCGGCGTCTACCCCGTCACCGAGGATGTCTTCGCGGAGCTGCTCGGCATCGTCGGGCGTCATCCCGAGCGGCCCGTGACCGCGCCGACGTCGCGATCGTCGGCGGGCATATCGAAATGGACCGGGTGCGGGAATCGCTCCTGCTGGACTCGCTCCCGGTCGTGACCAGGCTCTCCGCGCACGGAGGCGCCACCTCGGCGATCGGCTGACTCCTCAAGCGGATCCTCTACGAGATGACGACGCATCCACCGGCCGCCCAGGTGAGCGGGAAGCTGCACGCACAGCTGCTCCTCGTGGAGATCTTCCGCGCCCTCCTCGCCGACGAGGCGGCGGCCTTCCCGCCGGGCATGCTCCGACTCGTCACCGACGACCGACTGGGTGAGGCGGTGCGTGCGATGCACGCGGAACCTGCCCGGCGGTGGTCGCTCGACGAGCTGGCGCGCCTCGTGGCGATGTCGCGCACGGCCTTCGTCGATCGCTTCCGGGCGACTGCGGGGGCACCGCCGATGCGGTACCTGCAGCGCTGGCGTACTCTTCTCGCCGAGCGGCAGCTCATGTCCGGTGACGCCTCGGTCGGCGAGATCGCCACGGCCCTCGGTTTCTGGTCGGAGAGCGCGTTCAGCACTTCGTTCCAGCGGACGACGGGGCTCTCGCCGCGGCACTATCGCGCGGCTCACCTGGCAGCCCAGTAATCGGCGCGCGTGGCGGAGCGCGGGTGACGCCCCGGTCCGCCATCGACCTCTGCGGTTCTGGTTGTTCACGCGGGCTGCGCGAAACTCGCGCAGCCCCATCCGCGATCGCATGTCGCTATGGATCCATGATTGGATACATAATGTCGTTGATTGGATGCGCTCTCCTCCTGTGGTGAGTCGTCCAGATGCTCCACCTTCACCCGAAGCACCACCCGCGATCGCCTATGGAGGACATCACGTGAACAAGAAGAGAGCCCTCGCCGTCCTGGCGCTGACGAGCGCCGTCGGCCTGGCGGTGACCGCCTGTGCGGGCGCCGCGCCGACGAGCGAGACGGCAGCGGGCAGCACCGACACCATCAACACCGAGCTCTGGTACGCCCCGAGCGTCTTCGACCCGGCCATCATCTCTTCGGACTCCGACGGGGACGCGGCTCGACTGGGCTTCGACACACTCATCCGCCCGGGTGAGACGGAGGGGTTCATCGGCGGGCTCGCGACGGAGTGGGAGGCCGCGTCCGCGACCGACTACGTCTTCACGATCCGCGACGACGCGACCTGCGCGGACGGCACCGTCATCACCCCGACGATCGTGGCCGACTCGCTCGACTACTTCGCCACGGTCGACAACGCCGCGGCCCAGGCGGCACGCTCGTCGGTCTTCGGGCCCGAGACGCCGACGATCACCGCCGACGACGCGGCGGGCACGGTCACCGTCGCCCTCGCCGCTCCGTACGCCGACGTCCTGCAGGGACTCAGCCAGTCGAACACGGGCATCATCTGCCCCGCAGGCCTCGCCGACCTCGAGGGGCTCGCCGCGGGAACCGTCGACGGCGCCTGGTCGGGCCCCTACACGCTCGAGAGCTCCACCGCGGGCGTCGGTGCCACCTACACGTTGCGCGACGACTACGACGCGTGGCCGGACTGGTCGGTCGAGGGCACCCCCGCCAAGACCATCAACATCACGGTCTCGTCGGACTCGAACACGAGCGCCAACCTCCTCGCGGACGGCGGTATCGACATCACCCGCTTCTACGACGCGAACGTGGAGCGCTTCGTGGACGATGACGCGTTCTCCTACGTCACGATGCCGAGCTCGGCGAACACGCTGATCTTCAACCAGACCCCGGGCGCGGGTTCGGTGTTCCTCGACAACATCGAGCTGCGGACCGCGGTCGCCCAGGCGATCGATCCCGAGGGCTTCAGCGCCGCGGCGCTGGGCGGCCTCGCCACGCCGCAGACCTCCATCGACGCCTCGACGGTGGACTGCGTGATCGACGGCACCGACCTGCTTCCGGGGCTCGACCCGGCCGCGGCGGCCAAGGTGCTCGCCGGGACGACCATCCGTCTCCTCACGGTCTCCAACTGGGACCCGGCCGCCGACTTCCTCGCGGAATCGCTCCGGGCCGGCGGCGCGACCGTCGAGGTCTCGGCGCTCGACCCCGCCGACTGGCAGTCGCAGATGCGCGGCGAGCCGGAGAAGTGGGACCTGGCCGTGAACGCGACGTCCGTCGCCAACCCGCTCAGCCAGGCGATCGCGACGTACGTCGGGCCGACCGCCGCGAACGGTGGCCGCAACATCGCCGGTGTCGACAACGCCGAGGGGTACGCGTTCCTCCAGGAGGGGCTCGCCGCCGCCGACCCGGAGGCGCAGTGCGAGGCGTTCGGCAATGCGCAGCGCACCATCCTCGAGCACGTCGACGTGGTCCCGCTCGTCACGGACACCCACTACGTGATCGCCCGTGAGGGGTACGCGTCGACGGTGTTCTCGAACAACTGGGACATCTCGTCGATGCGCATCATCGGCTGACCGTCCCTCATCCCGAACCGGATCGACGAGGAGGCTCCCTTGACGAACACCGTGGATGGACGCTCGCCCGCGTCGTCCGATTCGGGGAGCCCTGCGGGCCGGCCTTCGCCGGCCGGCCCGCAGGCCCCCCGGGCCAGCACCCTCGGCGGCGCGTGGCGTCGATTCCTGCTGCGGCGCGGCATCGGCCTGGTCGTGAACCTCGCCCTGCTCATCGTCATCACGTTCCTGATCGTCCAGCTGATCCCGGGAGACCCCGCCTCCGCGATCGCCGGGGAGGGGGCGAGCCAGTCCGAGGTCGACCAGATCCGCACGGAGCTGGGTCTCGACCAGCCGCTGTACGCCCAGTTCGGCAGCTATCTGGCGAACGTCGTCCGCGGCGACTTCGGCGTCTCGTTCCAGTACCGGGTGCCGGCGACCCAGATCGTCGCCGCGGCGGCTCCGTACACCATCTCGATCGCCTTCATCTCGCTGATCGTCTTCCTCGTGGTCGGTCTCGCCCTCGGCATGGCCGTCGGCATCGTCGCCCGCGGTGACCGGCACCGGTGGCTCGACCACGGCTTCAATGCCGGCACCGGCCTGATCTCCTCCATCCCCGCGTACGTCCAGGCGACGATCCTGGTCACGGTGTTCTCCGTCTGGCTGGCGGTGCTCCCGCCCGCGTATTCGCCGGCGTACGGCGTCGCCGAATCCGCGATCCTGCCGATCGTGGCCCTCAGCATCGGCTGCATCGCCTCCGTCGCCCGCATCGTCCGCCGGGAGACCTCCGTGGTCCTCGAGCAGGACTACATGCGCACCGCCCGCGGCTGGCGCCTCCCGACCGTCACGCTCTACGCCAAGCACATGATGCCCAACCTCCTCACGACCGCGCTGACGTTGTCGGGCATCATCCTCACGGCGCTGCTCGGCTCCGCGCTCATCGTCGAAGCCGTCTTCGCGTGGCCCGGACTCGGGGGAGTGGTGGTGCAGGCGATCGCGGAGTACAAGGACTATCCCGTCATCCGTGCCGCCGTCTTCGTCATCGGCGGGATCTCGCTGCTCTTCACGCTTCTGATCGACATCGTCCTCGGCCTCGTGGACCCGCGCACCCTCGGAGACGACCGTGGTTAACCTGCAGACCCCGCCGCCCCCCACCGCGCGGCGGATCCGCTTCCGTTCCGCGCCGCTGCTCTACGTGGGACTGGCGATGTTCGGCGTGCTCGTGCTGGTCGCGATCCTCGCCCCGATCTTCCTGTCGGATGCCGCGTCGACCATGACGGGCGATCCGAACTCGGGTCCGACGGCCGCGCACCCCATGGGCACCGACGGTCTGGGACGCGACATGCTGGCGCGGACGCTGGTCGCCACCCGGGTGACGATGCTCGCCGCCGCCGCGACCACCGTCCTCGCGGGGGTCGTCGGCATCGGCATCGGTGTCGGCGTGTGGCTGTCGCCGCGTCGTGTCCGCGAGTTCTCGCTCCGTATCATCGAGTTCCTGGTGTCCTACCCGGCGATGCTGATCGCCATCGTGGTGGCCGCGATCCTCGGACGGGGGATCGTGCCCGCCGTGCTCGCGATCGCCGTCGCCAACACCGCGGGATTCGCGCGCCTGACCGCCAACCTCGCGGCCGGACTCGCCTCGCGCGAGTACGTGGTCACCGCGCGGCTGATGGGAGTGCCCACCGGGCGCATCGCGGTACGCCACGTGCTCCCCAACATGGCGGAGCCGCTCCTCATCCTCATCTCCGCGGCCTTCGCCGGCGCCCTCGTCGAGCTCTCCGGACTCTCGTTCATCGGGCTCGGCGCGCAGAGCCCGGCGTTCGACTGGGGCTCGCTGCTGAACGAGGGCGTACGGAAGATCTTCACCAACCCCGTGCTGGTCGTCCCGCCTGCGGTGGCACTCGTGTTCGCCTCGCTGGCGTCGCTGTTCATCGGCGACGGCCTCGCCGCCGCGTCGAACCCGCGCTCCAACGTCAGTCGCGCGCGTCTGGTGCGCGACCCCGCCATCCCCGCCATCGTGCCCGCCGGCGACCCCCTGCTCGTCGTCGACGGTCTCACCGTCCGCCACAGCCAGACGGGCCGCGCCCTCGTGTCCGACGTCTCGTTCACGGTCGGTCGGGGCGAGGTGGTGGGCATCGTGGGCGAATCGGGCTCGGGGAAGTCCGTGACCGCCTCCGTCGTCTCGAAGCTCCTGGCCGAGGGTCTGTCCGCGTCGGTGGGCACGCTCACCCTGGCGGGCACCGATCTCACGACACGGGTGTCCGGCAAGGACATGGCCCGGCGGGTCGCCATGATCTACCAGGACCCCGGCACGGCCCTGAACCCCGCCCTGACCGTCGGGTCGCAGCTCTCCGACGTGCTCGTGCGCGTCCTCGGCCACCCGCGCCGTGCGGCGCGGCGGAACCTGATCGAGCGCTTCCGTCAGGTGCTGCTCACCGATCCGGAAGGACGGATGCGGCAGTACCCGCACCAGCTGTCCGGGGGGATGAAGCAACGGGCGATGATCGCCTCCGCCATGAGCACGGAGGCACAGCTGCTCGTCGCCGATGAGCCGACGACGGCCCTGGATGTCACCGTGCAGCGGGAGGTTCTGGCGCTCGTGCGGCGGATGAACGCCGAGATGGGGACGTCGGTGCTGTTCATCTCGCACGATCTCGGTGTGGTGCGTGCGCTGTGCGATCGGGTGCTCGTCATGAAGGACGGCGAGATCGTCGAGCGCATCGACGACGTCGGGCGCCTGACCGTGGACGACGTCTCCCACCCGTACACCAAGCAGCTGTTGGCCGCGACGCCGCTGATCCAGGTGCCGCCCACGACCGAGATCCCGCGGAGCGTCCGATGACTGAGCCCATGGTCGGTGTGCAGGACCTCACGGTGTCCTTCGGCTCCACACGTGTGCTGCACGGGGTGTCGTTCGACGTCGCCCCGGGACGAACGGTGGGCGTGGTCGGCGAATCGGGATCGGGCAAGTCCACCCTCGCGAAGGTGCTCGTGGGGATGGTTCCGGTCGAGTCCGGCAGTGTCGAGGTCGACACCGTCGACGTGCGGACACTGAGCAGGAATCAGCCCAGCGCCTTCGCGTACCGACGGCGTGTGCAGATGATCCCGCAGGATCCGTTCTCCTCGCTCTCGCCGCGGCGCACGATCGGTCAGACGCTGGCCGAGGCGCTCGATCCGGTCCGCGCGAACGTGCGGGTGCATCGGGATCGGATCGCATCCTGGCTCGAGCGGGTCGGCCTCCAGGCCGACATGATGGTGCGGTACCCGCACGAGTTCTCCGGGGGGCAGCGCCAGCGGGTCGCGATCGCGCGCGGATTCATCCTCGATCCGTCGTTCGTGATCGCCGACGAGATCACCTCTGCGCTCGACGTGTCGGTGCAGGCGCAGATCCTCGAGATGATCGCGGAGATCAAGGCGGAGATGGGCGTCACCATGATGTTCATCTCGCACAACCTCGCCGTCGTGCAGCGCGTGAGCGACGAAGTGATCGTCCTGTACGCGGGCGAGATCGTCGAGCACGGGCCGGTGTCGCAGATCTACGCCGACCCGCAGCACTGGTACACGCGCAGGCTCCTGGACGCCGACCCGGGTGCTCCGGGGTTCCGTCTGGACCTGTGACCGCACGGACGAAGACCGGACGCCCATCGCGGGCCGTCCGGTCTTCGTCCGTGCGCGGCGTCAGGCGCCGATCGACTCCACGGCGCGGCCGATGATCGCCACGACCCGCTCGGGTGCCGCATGCGGCACCGCGTGGCTCGTGTCGACCTCCTCGACGGTCGCGCCGGCGCGCTCCGCCATGTCGCGCTGGGCGCCGGGCGGCATGTGCTTGTCCTGGGTCGCCAACAGGTACCACGCCGGGCGGGAGGCCCACGCGGGGCGACCGGTGGTCTCGGTGAAGATCGCGTCGGCGGACACGCGGTTGTCCGCGTGCCGGTTCGCCCAGATCTCGTCGGGCACGTCCCAGGCGAGCGCCAGCCTGCTGGCCTCCGAGTCCTCGCTGATCCATTCACCGTTCGGGCCGCGCGTCATGAACGAGGCCACCTCCGCGGGGGGATACCGGTCCGCGATGTCGGAGATGGCCTCGCCCTCGTCCGTGGCGAACGCGGCGACGTAGACGAGCCCGCGGACACGATCGTGGTTGCCCGCATTCGTGATCACCGCACCGCCGTACGAGTGCCCGACGAGCAGCACCTCGTCGTCCGCCGCGTCGATCATCGCGGTGACCGTCGCGACGTCGTCGGCGAGGGACTGTGACGGATTGTCGGCGACCGAATAGGGGATGCCTTCGGCATCGAGCAGCGGGGTGACCAGCGACCATGACTTGTCGGAGCCGCCCGCCCCATGGACCAAGACGATATGCACCGATCTCCTCTCCGACGTCCGGATCTCGAACGTCCACGTGGATTCAAATCTATAGGAAGTGGATCCAATGGGAGGAGGGCAATCCGCTCGACGTTGCGTGACCGGTCCCGCGTTCGACCGGCAGGGATGGCGCGGGACATCTCGACCAGGAATGGATCCAATATCTGCTACTGTGGATACTAAAGCACGACAGAACCGATACGGACGGAGTAGCCGGCCATGGGCATCATCCTGGGCGCATTGCAGACCTTGAACCCCAATGGAGTGTTCGGCACCAGCTGGCGGCACCCCGAGAACACGTCCGCGCAGTACCTCACGATCCCGTACTGGACGAAGCTCGCCCAGTCCCTCGAGCGCGGGGGATTCGACTTCCTCTTCTTCGCCGACTCCTACAGCTACCCCGCGACTCCGGACGGCGCGCTGATCCCGCAGGCCGTCACGGATGCGACGAACTTCCCGATGGGCGACCCGATCACCCTGGTCTCCGCGATCGCGGGCGCGACCAGCACGCTCAGCGTGGTCGTGACCTCGTCCACCACGGTCGAGCGCGCACCCTCGGTGGCCCGGCGCTACGGCACGCTCGATCACCTCACGGAGGGCCGGGTCGGGTGGAACATCGTCACCGGGACCGCCCAGGCGACCTCGGCCGATCTGTTCGGTGAATCGCCGACCCCCCACGATGAGCGCTACGCGCAGGCGGAGGAGCACGTTTCCATCTGCCTGAGCCTGTGGGAAGGATCGTGGGCGGATGACGCGCTCATCGCCGACAAGGAGACAGGCGTGTACGCCGACGCACAGGGCGTGCGCCAGGTGTCGTTCGACGGTCGCCACCTGCGCACCCACGGTGCGTTCACCCTGCCCCCGTCCCCGCAGCGGACGCCCTTCCTGATGCAGGCCGGCGCATCGAACGCGGGGCGGGGCTTCGCCGCCGCGTACGCGGAGCTCGTCTTCATCGGCGGCAGCGACCCCTCGCACGTCGCCGCGCAGATCGCGGACATCCGTGCGCGTGTGGTGGCGAACGGCCGCGGGGCGGACAGCGTCAAGTTCGTCGTCGGCGCGCACCTCATCGTGGGAGCGGACACCGCCGCGGCGCAGGCGAAGCACGCCGACATGCTCACCTACATGACCCGCGAGTATGCGGCGACCGAGTTCATGTGGGGGACCGGCATCGACCTTCTGGCCTACCCGCTCGACGAGCCGCTGCCCGATTTCGACCTGAAGGAGGGGCAGTCGTCCCTCGCGACCTATCAGGATCCGTCCCGCGGGCGGAACGCGACGCCGCGGGAGATCCTCGACGCCTCCCACAGCCGCCAGATCAACGGCACCATGTTCGTGGGTGCGGCGGACGAGGTGGCCGATCAGATGGAGGCCTTCCTCCTCGAGACCCAGGCCGACGGATTCCTGGTGCGGCCGTTCATCACGCCCGGTACCTACGACGACATCCTCGAGCACCTGGTTCCCGCCCTCGTCGAGCGGGGTCTCGTCGACCCCGACCGCTCGCCGTCCACCCTCCGGGCGCGACTGTTCCCCGAGTCCGGCGACCGGCTTCCCGCGACCCACCCGGGCGCCGCCTTCCGCCAGGTGCACGCCGACCGATGACCCCCCCGCCGGCGGCGATCCGATGAGCGCCGCCGGCACCGAGGGCGCGGTCTGCGCGCCCTCGGTGATCGGCGTACCACCGCGCGGGTTCCGGCGCTCCCGCGCGGACCCCGCGCGCCGATCAAGAGACAATGCATCACTAAGTGGATCCATACATGTTAGTTTTGGATCCCGCCCATGAGAGATTGGTCATCGGATGACACCGAGGGACGGATCGCACCCCGCGGTCATCGCCACCACCGGCGCGGTCGACGTGGCTGCGGAGCGGATGCGCACCGTGGGCGCGACGCGGTCGCACCATCTCAACGCTGCGGGGTCCGCCCTTCCGTCGGTGTCGGTCGTCGACACGGTCGTGCAGCATCTCCGGCTCGAGGAGGCGATCGGCGGCTACGAGGCCGCTGCCGTCGTGCGGGACCGCCTCGACGCCATCTACGACAGCACCGCGGCACTCATCGGCGCGCGGGCGTCGGAGATCGCGTTGTTCGACAGCGCCTCCGCGGGGCTGCGCGTGCTGCTGGACGCCCTCCGCCCGGCCGCGGGCTCCCGCATCGTCGCCGCGAGCACCACCTACGTCAGCCACGCCCTCCACCTCATGACACTCGCCCGCGAGCGCGAGGTGGAACTCGTGCTCGCGCCGGTGGATGATCGGGGGTGTGTGGACCTCGAGGCGTTGGACGCGATGCTCGCCGACGGTCGGCCGACGACGGTGACCGTCTCGCACGTCCCGACCTCGTCCGGACTGACGGAGCCGGTGGCGGCCATCGGGGCGATCACCCGCCGACACGGCGCGGTGTACATCCTCGACGCCACGCAGTCGGTCGGCCATCTCGGGGTGGACGTCGACGCGGTGGGGTGCGACATCCTCGTGACGACGGGTCGCAAGTTCCTGCGCGCACCCCGGGGGACGGGATTCGCGTACGTCTCCGCGTCCCTGATGGAGCGGCTCGCCCCCACCGCCCCGGACGTCCGGGGCGCGCAGTGGAGCTCGCCGCTCGCATGGGAGCTCACCCAGAGCGCGCGCCGGTACGAGAGCTGGGAGGCCGCCGTCTCCGCGCGCCTGGGGCTCGGTGTCGCCGTCGACGAGGCGCTGTCGCGCGGGATCCTGCCGACGCAGGCGCACCTCCGCGAGGGCGGGCGGACACTCCGCGCGCAGCTCGCGATGATCCCCGGCGTCCGCGTGGCTGACCCGGAGGGCGCGGACAGCGCGATCGTCACCTTCGACATCGCGGGCGTCGTCTCTCCGCTCGTCGTCGACGCCCTGTCGCGCCGGTCGGTGCGTGTGGTCTCGGTTCCGGCGACGCACGGACAGTGGGACCTGGGTGCGCGTGGCCTCGACGCCGTCGTGCGTGCCTCGCTGCACGTGTACAACGACGAATCCGACGTCGACGCACTGGTCGAGGCGGTCACCGCCGTCGCCTCGGATGCTGCGGGCGGCGCCGCGTGAGCGGAGTCGACACCGACGTCCTCGTCGTCGGACAGGGCATCCACGGGCTCGCGACCGCCGCGTCGCTCGCCCGCCGCGGCGTCGACGTCATCGGCCTCGACCGGTTCGCCCCCGGACATGCCCGGGGCTCGTCGCACGGACGCACCCGGATGATCCGACGCGCCTACCCGAACCCGGTCTGGAACGATCTCGTCGATCGCGCCTGGACCGGGTGGGAGGCGCTCGAGGCCGCCGGCGGCGAGACGCTCATCCACCGGACCGGCGGGCTCTACGCGCACGCGGGTGCGGCGCAGCTGCAGGGGCCGGGCTGTCGAGCGGTGTCTGAGCGCGGCGAGATGGAAGCGCTCATGCCCGGCTTCGTCGTGCCGGAGGGCTACGGGGCGGTGTCCGACCCCTCGGCGGGTGTGATCGAGGCCGAGCGGGCACAGACAGTCCTCCGCGCCGAGGCCACGCGCCACGGCGCGGATCTCCGTGGCGGCGTCGACGTGCTCGGCTGGGAGCGCGACGCGGGCGGGGTACTCGTCCGCACCGACCAGGGCGAACTCCGTGCGCGGCGCCTCGTGCTGGCGGGCGGCAGCTGGATGTCCTCGCTCGTTCCCGCCCTCGCCCCGCTCCTCGAGGTCTGGCGCATCCTCACGCTCACGGTCGCCGCCGGGCAGGAGGCCGGCATCCCGCCGATGCTCGGCGCCTTCTCCGTCGACCGGGCCGAGGGGCTCGTCTTCGGCATCCCGGATGCCGATGGCAACGGCGTGAAGCTCGGCGTCGATGCGCGGGATGTCTGGGATCCCGAGATTCCGGTGGCCGCACCGGACGAGGCCGAGACCGCCGCCTTGCAGCGGCTCCTGTCGACGTTCGTGCCCGGGCTCGACCCGGCGCCGGTCGAGGCCGCCGCCTGCCTCTACACGATGACCGCGGACAAACGCTTCATCCTCGGACCGCTCACCGACGCGCCCGAGGTCGTGGTCGTGTCCGCCTGCTCGGGCCACGGCTTCAAGTTCGGTCCCGCGGTGGGCGACGCCGCTGCCGACCTGGCGCTGGGGGTCGAACGACCCGACCTGGACTTCATCTCCACGACACGACGGGGACTGTGATGACGAGAGTGGCCCTCGCGGCACCCCACCACGCCGCCGTCGCGGCGGGCGAACGCGCGATCGCGGCCGGGGGGAACGCCCTCGACGCGGCGCTCGCGGCCGCCGTGACGCTCACGGTCGTCTATCCGCACCAGTGCGCGCTCGGCGGCGACCTGATCGCCGTCGTCCGGGCTCCCGACGGGCGGACGCGCGCCGTCGTCGCAGCGGGCACCGCGCCGCGTCGCGTCGACGAGGTGAGCGGCGGATGGTCGGAGGTGCCGCGGCAGGGGGCGCACGCGGTGAGCGTCCCGGGCATCGTCGCGGGCTGGAGCGCGATCCACGGCCTCGGTGCTCGGCGTCCGCTCGCCGACGCGTTCGAGGGCGCGGCCGGCCTCGCCGCCGACGGCGAGCCGGTCAGCGCCGGGCTGGCACGCGCGCTGGTCTCCCGCGCGGACGCGGTGATGGCCGATCCGGGTCTGCGCGGCGTCTTCGCCCCGGAGGGCAGGATGTTGGCCGAGGGGGACCTCCTGCAGCAGCCCGCGCTCGCGGCGACGCTCCGTCGCCTCGCCGTCGATCCGACGGACATCTATCGCGGCTGGACGGCGGCCGCACTCCTGCGCACGCTGTCGCTGGCCGGCGGCGTTCACGAGGCATCCGACTTCGCCGACTACCGGCCCGAGATCGTGCCCGCTCTTCAGTCCGACATCGACGGCGCGACCTGGAGCGTCGCCCCACCGCCGTCGGTCGGACCGATCCTGCTCGGCGTTGCGTCCGCGGCGGCGGCCGCCCGTCCCGACCCGCGGCCCGTCTTCGAGGCGAGTCTGCGCGGCGTCCGCGCCCGCGCCGCGCACCTGGGCGATCCACGCGCCCACGAGATCGACCTGGACGCCCTGCTCGATCTGCGTTCGGACGACGCACCGGACGGACCCGGCGAACCCCGGCCCTCGGGCGACACGGCGTCCGTCACCGCCGCCGACGAGGACGGGTGGGCCATCACGATCGTGCAGAGCGTGTACATGACTTTCGGCGCCTCGCTGCTCGATCCCGAGACCGGGATCGTGCTGCACAACCGGGGCAGCGCCTTCTCCGCGGATCCCGCGTCGCCCGCCTTCATCCGGCCCGGCGCACGGCCCCCGCACACGCTGTGCCCGGCGATCGTCGACGACGGAGCGGTCACCGTGGTGGCCGGCTGCCAGGGCGGTCGCGCGCAGCCGTGGATCCTCGCGCAGCTGCTGTCGGACACCCTCGATCCCGCTCAGAGGCTCGACGACGTGCTGGCGCGCCCGCGCTGGGTGGTGGGCGACCGGGACCTCGGCCAGCCGACCCTCAGCCTCGTGTGCGAACCGGGAGCACCCGATGCCGTGCGCGAGCGCGCCGCGGAGCTCGGCGTCCCCGTCATCGCCTTCCCCGGCCCCGCCGACGAGGCCGGACATGTTCAACTGGTGCGCGTCGCGCGCGCGACGTCGACGCTGGAGGCCGCGAGCGATCCGCGCGCCGACGGCGCCGCGTTCGTGGGCGGCGCGGATCACGCCGACGACACGCTCGACCCAAGGAGAACCCGATGACCCTGCGCCACTGGAGCGACCCGCTCACCCCCGACGAGATCGCCGAGGTCATCGCGCTGGTGCGCGCCGACGCGCGGATCGGCGAGGCGCCGCGATTCTGGGGCATCGCCGTCGAGGAGCACCTCGCCCGAGCCCTCGCCGACGGCCGGGGGCGCCCCGTGCGCCTCGTCGTGATGAATCCGGGCGCGCACGAGGCATGGGAGGTCACGGCGTGGACGCCTGGCACCGACCGCGCCGCAGCCATCGCGTCCTGGTCGCCCGTCGACGCCAAGCGTCCGGGCGTCTCCTCCGACGAAGCCCGGCTGATCGCGCAGGCGGCCCGGAACCACCCGCTCATCGTCGAGGCGCTCGCCAAGCGCGGGATCACCGACACCTCGCTCGTGTGGGTCGACCCGGAGTCGATCACCGGCTTCGAACCGGAGGACCTCGCGGACCGCCGCCTGTCGTGGGGGACCGTCTGGTATCGCGAGTCGGTCGACGACAACGGCTACGCACGTCCGGTGGCGGGTCTCGTGCCGATCCTCGACCTCGAGACGCTGGACGTCATCCGCATCGAGGACCACGGTGTCATCCCGATGGCATCCGAGGGCGGGAACTACCGCTCCGGCACCTGGGGGCCCGACCGTGAGGTCGCTCCTCTCGAGATCGTCCAGCCCCAGGGCCCCGGCTTCCAGGTGGACGGGCACCTCGTCACCTGGCAGAACTGGTCGTTCCGCATCGGTTTCACGCACCGCGAGGGCCTCGTGCTGCACGACGTCGCCTACCGCGACGGCGACGTGGTGCGCCCGGTGCTCCGCCGCGCGGCCGTCAACGAGATGTACGTGCCGTACCTCGATCCCGATCCGACCGCGTACCGGAAGAACTTCTTCGACTGGGGCGAGTACGGCGCGGGCCCGCTCACGGCGTCGCTCGAGCTCGGCTGCGACTGCCTCGGGGAGATCCGCTACTTCGACGCCCACGTGGTCGACGGCACGGGCGAGGCGAAGACCATCGTCAACGGCATCTGCCTGCACGAGGAGGACGCCTCGATCCTGTGGAAGCACGTGAACACCCGCACCGGTGAGGCGGACGTGCGCCGGTCCCGCCGGTTGGTCATCTCGTTCTTCGCGACCGTCGCGAACTACGACTACGGGTTCTACTGGTCGCTCCACCAGGACGGCAGCATCGAGCTCGAGATCAAGCTCACCGGCATCCTGTCGGTGTCGGGCATCGACGACGGTCTCACGCCCCCCTTCGGCCGGATGGTGAGCCCCAACGTGCAGGCGCCCACCCACCAGCACTACTTCGCCGTACGCCTGGACACCGCCGTGGACGGGAACCTCAACCGCCTCGTGGAGATGCACGCGGAGGTCGAGGAGGACGAGGAGCTCAACCCGTACGGCAACGCCGTGAAGATGGTGCCCGAGACGATCGCATCCGAGAAGGACGCGGCGCGGATGGCGGACGCGTCCCGCGCCGTCCACTGGCGCATCGAGAGCGCCGACCGGACGAACCGCTTCGGCGAATCGACCGCGTACCGCCTGGCGATCCCGCACACCACGCGGCTGTTCGCGAAGCCCGGCAGCGTCGTGGCCCGGAAGGCGCCGTTCGTGGCGAAGCACCTGTGGGCCACCGCCTACGACCCGAACGAGCGCTTCATCGCGGGGGAGTACCCGAATCAGGCACCGCTCGAGGCGGAGGGCATCACGGCCTGGCAGCAGGCGGACCGTCCGCTCGACGGCGCCGAGCTGGTCGTCTGGCCGATCGTCGGCGTGCACCACTACCCGAAGCCCGAGGAGTGGCCGATCATGCCCGTGCACCGCATCGGGCTGCGGCTCGAGCCGGACGGCTTCTTCACCCGCAACCCGTCGCTCGATCTGCCGTCCTCGGCCAGCGCGCACTGCGCGCCCGGGGCGACCTCCGGATCCGCGTGCGCCTGCGCGCCCGGTGCCTGCCAGTGCGGCGGACACGATCACGGGTCCGCTCACGGGGCGCACGGGCACGACGCCGGCCACGCCGAGCACTGAGCCGATGGGGCTGGCGCTGCACCTCGGCGCGCTCGGCACGACGATCCTCGGCGGCTGCTGCCTGCTCGCCAACCGCCGGCACGCGGGCGGCGTGCGCGGGCTGATCCTCACGCTGCTCATGGTGGTCGCGATGGCGGATGCGGCTGCCGGCGCCGTCCTGCTCGCGCCCATCGCGTGGTCGGGACTTCTCCTGGCCGGCGCGGTCGTCTCCCTCGCAGCGCCGGGTCGCCGCGCGGGCGCCGGTGAGCGGCGCGTCGCGCGCGCCCACGAGGCCATCGGCGCGATCGTCATGGCGTTCCTGCTGATCCTGATGACCGTGCCCGCGGCGGCCGCCGAGGTCGCGACGAGCGGGCACCACGGCGGTCCGGCGTCCGCGCTGACCGCCACCGGGATCGTCGGAGCCGTGGGTTACGCCGCGGCGTCCATCCTCATCCGCCGCACCCGCCGCGTCGACCGTGTGCAGCAGGCCAGCATGGGACTGTCGGTGCTCCTCATGGGCGCCGCCGTCGTCGCGGGCTGAGGGTCGGCGGCGGTCAGCCCTTGAAGACCGTCGACGAACGACGCTCGTACCACTGGGCGAGCTGCTCGCCCGCCTTGAGCACGTGCCGCCGCATCTCGGCCTGAGCGGTCTCCGCGTCGCCGCGCTCGAGCGCCTCGATGATCCGGGAGTGCTCCTCGTAGTTCTCGTCGCGGTGCCGGGCGTCGCCGACGAGAAGCTGCGCGGAGACGTTCCGGGGGAAGTTCTCGTTGATCTCGTCGATCGTGCGGGCGAGCCGCTCGTTCGCCGAGACGGCCGTGATCGTGTTGTGGAACAGGTCGTTCTCACGACGGCTGTCGAGCGCGACCTCGCGCGCGGGCTGGTTCTCCGCGAGGGAACGGTCGTACATGGCCTGGTTCGCCGCGTGCAGCTTCTCGATGTCCGCACGGGAGACCCGGCTCACGCAGCGGGCGGCGGCGAGGGCCTCGAGCTCGGCGCGGACCTCGTACGCCTCGCGCACCTCCCAGGGGGAGGGGACGCGCACGACCGCACCGCGGTTCGGCACGACGTCGATCAGTCCGCCGGCCTGCAGCTGTCGGAGGGCCTCGCGCACCGGGGTGCGACTGACCCCGAAGTCGCTCGCCAGTTCCGCCTGGCGCAGTTGCGCCCCGATCGGGATGTCGCCGGACATGATGCGCGCTCGGATCTTCGCGGCGATCTCGTCGACGAGCGCATGCCCGGTCGCTTCCGACGTCGCGACGTCGCCAACGCTCATACGGTTTCCTCCTGCGTCACGCGCCGCCCCCAACCAGTGCCGCGCGTTGGAAACGTACCAGAACGCCCGTGTGCCGAGCAGGCCTCTTCCCGCGTGGCGTCCATTTCGGTCGTTATTGGATCCAGAACCGTCATGTTAGGATCCAACTATGACCGTGAGCGAGGAGACCGCCGATATCCCGGTCCGCGTGCGATCCCTGCGACTCGAGGCGGAGCGCGTGCTGAGTGTCGAGCTGGAGGCGATCGACGGGCGGCTGCCGGAGTGGCAGCCGGGCGGGCACATTGATCTCGTCGTCCCCGGCGCCCCCGTCCGTCCGTACTCGCTGTGCGGGCCCATCGACGCGGCGAGCTACCGCATCGCGGTGCTGCTCGAGGAATCGAGCAGGGGAGGATCACGTGCCGTGCACGAGCGGCTGCGTCCGGGCGACACGGTGCTCATCCGCGGACCGCGCACGCACTTCCTGCTCGAGCCGGCGAGCGAGTATCTCTTCGTCGCCGGGGGAATCGGCGTCACCCCGATCCTCCCCATGATGCGTGCCGCCTCGGTCGCCGGCATCCCGTGGACGCTCCTGTACCTCGGCTCCTCCCGCTCGCGCATGCCGTTCCTCCATGAGATCGACGCTCTCGAGGGGGGCTCGGTCGTCGTCGTCGCCCGGGACGAGGCGGATCGGATCGACCTGCCGGCGGAGATCTCCGCACGCCCGGGTGCGCTCGTCTACGCGTGCGGCCCCGAGCGGATGCTGACCGCACTCCGTGAGCAGCTGCCCGAGGATTCCGGGCGCCTCCGGGTCGAGTACTTCTCGGCCCCCACCGTCGAGTACGAGCCCGGCGGCGCATTCCGCATCCAGCTGTCCCGGTCCGGCCTCGAGCTCGAGGTGCAGCCGGACGTGTCGGTGCTGGAGGTCATGCGCGAGGCCGGCATCGATGTGCTGTCGGACTGCGAAGAGGGGATCTGCGGCAGCTGCGAGACGGCCGTGCTCGACGGCGAGGTGGAGCACCGCGATTTCGTGCTCACCGCGCAGGAGAAGGCGCGCAACGACTGCATGATGGTCTGCGTCTCCCGCGCCGCGTGCCCGCTGCTCGTCCTCGACGCCTGACCGCGTCACTATATTGGATACAAAGCTTCGACTATCGGATACGAGGGAACGCCCATGCTGAAGCAGGAAGACAACGAGAAGATCACGCGTTCCGGCCCGGGGACGCCCTTGGGCTCGCTGCTGCGGTCGTACTGGCAGCCCGCCGGCCTCGTGTCGGAGATGCCGGGGGAGCGCCCCGTCAAGCAGGTGCGGATCATGAGCGAGGACCTCGTGCTGTTCAAGAAGCGCGAGGGGTGGGGGCTGATCAGCCGGTACTGCGCGCACCGCGGCGTCGACCTGTCGTACGGACGACTCGAGGAGGACGGCATCCGCTGCCTCTACCACGGGTGGCTCTACAACGGCGAGGGTCGATGCGTCGAGCAGCCGGCGGAACCCGACCACAGCCAGTTCCTCGGCAAGGTGCGCATCGCGAACTACCCGTGCATCGAGCGCAACGGCATCATCTTCACCTACATGGGGGCGGGCGACCCGCCGCCTTTCCCGCACTACGACTGCTTCGTCGCGCCCGAGGAGTACACCTTCGCCTTCAAGGGCCTCTGGGAGTGCAACTGGCTGCAGGGTCTCGAGGGCGGCATCGACCCGAGCCACGTCTCGTTCCTGCACCGGTTCATCGAGGAGGACCCGCGGGAGATGTACGGCCAGCAGTTCGCCGAAGAGGTCGAGGGCACCGGCAAGAAGCTCTCGATGCTCGTCGGGGAGAGCTACCGCCCCGACATCGAGGTCGAGAACGCCGAGCACGGGCTCCGCGTGTACGCGCTCCGCCAGCTCACCGAGGACATAAAGCACGTGCGCGTGACGAACCTGCTCTTCCCGAACGCCTTCGTCGTGCCGTTCGGCAACACCAAGGTCTTCACCCAGTGGCATGTGCCGATCGACGACGAGACCTCGTACTGGTACATGATCTGGTACGACTTCGCGGAGACCACCGACAAGGACACCCTGCTGCAGCAGCGCCTGGACGGCGTGAGCCTGCCCGACTACCGGCCGCTGCGCAACCGCAGCAACAACTGGGGCTTCGACCCGCAGGAGCAGAAAGAGCTCACCTACACCGGCATGGGGCTCGACATCAACGTGCACGACCAGTGGGCCGTGGAGAGCATGGGCACGATCCAGGACCGTACGGTCGAGCGCCTCGGGGTGTCCGATCGCGCCGTGAGCGCGAACCGACGGCTGCTCCTGCGCGCCATCGACGCGTTCGCCGCCGGCGCGCAGACCCCGTCGCATCCGGTCAGCGAAGAAGAGGCGGCCGCGCTCACGGGGCCGATCGCCATGGACACGATCGCCGCGAACGACGCGTGGCAGACGCGCTGGGTCGATCGCGAGCGTGAGCGCCGTGCGGCGTCGCCGTGGGCAGGACCGCGGACGAACGCGGAGGTCGCCGTCGATGCGTGAACGCAACGCGGACGAGCGCCCGGTCTCCGAGAACGGCGGCGGGGTCTCGGCGCGACCCATGCTCGCCGCGGATCGCACGGGCTTCATCGCCCGCCACGATCTCTGGTCCGAGGCGCAGTACGCGTCCGCCGGCCAGATGCGCCGCGTCATGGACGAGATCGGCATCGAGATGGTGCGGTTCTCTTTCGTCGACCAGCACGGCATCCTCCGCGGGAAGACGATCACCCGCGCAGGAGTGCCCGCCGCGATGCGGGCGGGGATCACCGTGCCGAGCTCGCTCCTGCTGAAGGACACCTCGGGCCAGTCGGTGTTCTCCGTGTTCTCGGCCGAGACGGGTGTCGGCGTCGACGGGTTCAGCGGCGCCGGCGACATCGTGCTCGTGCCCGACCCGGAGACGTTCCGGGTGCTCCCGTGGACGAAGCGCACCGGCTGGGTCCTGTGCGACCTGCGCTTCCCGGACGGATCCCCGGTGCCGTTCTGCACGCGATCCATCCTGCGCACCGAGCTGACCACCCTGGGCTCGCGCGGCTACGGCATGACGGTCGGCGCGGAGCTCGAGTTCCACGTCTACCGGCCCTCCGGCGGCGACCTCGACGCGAGCCACGTGGGCGCTCCCGGGCGTCCCGGCGAGGCGATCCCCACCCTGCCGACCACCCGCGGCGCGCAGCTGCTGCACGAGGAGTCGCTCGACGCGATGCAGCCCCTGGTCGATGCGCTGTACGAGGGACTCACCCTGCTCGATCTGCCGCTGCGGTCGATCGAGCTCGAGTTCGGACCCAGCCAGTTCGAGATCACCATGGAGGCGGGGGATGCGGCGCAGATCGCCGACGCGATCGTGCTGTGCCGGATGGCGGTGCGCCGGATCGCCCGGGGACTCGGCTACCACGCCACCTTCATGTCCCGTCCGCAGGGCGCCGAGGGGGCGTCGACCGGGTGGCACCTGCACCAGTCGCTGTACGACCTCGCCACCGGCGAGGCCGCCTTCGTGCCGGCCGAGACGGGCGTGCCGCTGAGTCCCCTCGGCACCGCGTACCTCGCCGGCCTCCTCGCGCATGCGCCCGCGGCGGCGGCGTTCACGACGCCGACCGTCAACGGGTACAAGCGGTACCAGCCGTTCTCCCTCGCCCCGGACCGGGTCGCGTGGGGCGTCGACAACAAGGGGGCGATGATCCGGGCCGTCGGCGGAGCGGGCGACCCGGCAACGCGCCTCGAGAACCGTTCCGGGGAGCCCGCCGCGAACCCGTACCTGTACATCGCGTCCCAGGTGATCAGCGGCATGGACGGCATGGAGCGCGGCCTCGTCCCCCCGGCGCCGACCACCGACCCGTACCGCACCGACGCACCTGCCCTCCCCGCCTCCCTCGGCAACGCGGTGGACGCGCTGGTCGCGGACGACGCCTTCCGGACGGCGCTCGGGGCCACCGTGGTGGACTGGTACGCGACGATCAAGCGCGCCGAGTTCGGCCGATACCTGCGTCACGTCTCCGACTGGGAGCAGCGCGAATACTTCGAGATCTTCTGATCTCCGAGAGGAACACCGATGACCATCCGCACCACCGTCAGCGCCCTGCCCGCGTACGAACCGTTCCTCCTCGGCGGCGAGTGGGTGCCTGCGGGCGCCCGCGAGCTGCTCACGGTCGTCGACCCCGCCACGCAGGAGCCGCTCACGACCGTCGCGCAGGCGACCGCGGCCGATGTGGACGCGGCGGTGTCGATCGCCGTGGCCGCCCACGCCGACCGGCGGTGGCGCGGGATGGCGCCGCTGGATCGCTCCCGCATCCTGAACCGCGTCGCGGACCTCATCGAGGAGCGCCTCGAGGAGCTCGCGATCCTCGAGACGCGCGACAACGGCAAGCCGATCGAGCGCTCCCGCGCGGACACGATGAGCGCGGCCCGCACGTTCCGGCACTTCGCCGGGGCGCCCTCGCGCCTCGGCGGCACCGTGGTCCCCATCGACGGCGGCGCACACCACGTCTACACGGTGCTCGAGCCGGTCGGGCCGGTCGCCATCGTGCTGCCGTGGAACTTCCCGATCATGACGGCCGCGTTCAAGCTCGCCCCGGCGCTGGCCGCCGGCTGCCCCGTCATCGCCAAGCCCGCGGAGGACACCCCACTCACGCTGTTGCGCCTGGCGGCGATCCTGCAGGAGGCCGGGATCCCCGAGGGCGTCGTGAGCGTCCTCACGGGGGACGGCCGCGTGGGTGCGGCGCTGACCGCCCACCCGGGGATCGCGAAGATCACGTTCACGGGATCCACCGAGGTCGGGCGGATCGTCGCGCACGTCGCCGCCGACGACTTCAAGCGGGTGACGCTCGAGCTCGGCGGCAAGAGCCCCAACATCGTCTTCGAGGACGCCGACCTGGACGCCGCTGTGCTCACCGCCATGCGCGCATCGTTCGGGCACTCCGGACAGATGTGCACCGCCGGGAGCCGCCTCCTGGTGCAGCGCTCCATCCTCGACGAGATGACCGAGCGGCTGGCCGCGGCGGTACGGCGGGTGCCGGTCGGCGATGGTCTCGACGGCGGCATCACCGTCGGTCCGCTCGTCTCCGAGGAGCAGCGCGAACGCGTCCTCGGCTACATCCGTCAGGGCGTCGACGAGGGCGCGACCCTCGTGGTCGGCGGCGGCACCCGCTCGCCCGGGTACTACGTCGAGCCGACGCTCTTCTCCGGTGTGACCAACGACATGACGATCGCCCGTGAGGAGATCTTCGGCCCGGTCGTGGGCATCATCCCCTTCGACGACGAGGCGGATGCCGTGCGCATCGCGAACGACACGTCGTACGGTCTGGCCGCCGGGGTGTGGACGCGGGATCTGTCCCGCGCGCACCGGATGGCCGCCGCCATCACCGCCGGGACGGTGTGGGTCAACACCTACAACATCTTCGATCCGGCGCTGTCGTTCGGCGGCGTCGGCGAGTCCGGACTGGGCCGGGACCTCGGCGAAGAAGGCCTGCGCGGTTTCTGCGAGTCCAAGAGCGTCGTCATCGCGATCTGAGCGCCGCACGGCGAGAAGGAGGCATCCGTGGTCGACACGGTGCAGACCGTCACGGGACCGATCGGCCCCGGCGACCTGGGCGTGACGCTCCCGCACGAGCACGTCTACATCAACATGACGCTCACGACCCCGCAGGACGGGTACCTGAACGTCGCCGCCGAGATGGAGGCGGAGCTGCGGGGATTCCGGATGGCGGGCGGCTCGACGATCATCGACATGACCAACGGTGAGCTGAGCGACTACGCCGCGCCGGTCGGGTGGACCGACGATCTGTCCCTGATGCAGCAGAACCCGCGGACCGGATCCCGGTCGGTCGCCAACGTGCTCGCCACGAAGGAGGCGGCCGAGCTCACCGGTGTCCAGGTGATCCTCGGCACCGGCCACTATTACGACACCTACCTCGACAAGACGTGGTTCGACCGCACCTCGACGAACATGCTCGCCGACCACCTCATCGCGGACCTGCTCGACGAGATCCCGGGGACGGGCGTCCGCTCCGGTGTCATCGGAGAGATCGCCTCGGACCTCTCCCACATCACCGCCGTCGAGGAGCGCTCCTTCCGCGCGGCCGGACGGGCGAGCCGCGAGACCGGCATCATGGTCTCCACCCACGCCGCCACCTTCCCGACCGGCCTCGCGCAACTCGACATCCTCGAGGAGGAGGGGGTGGACCCGGCACGCGTGGTGATCGGTCACGCGGACACCGTCAAGAGCGTGGAGTACTCGCTCGAGATCCTCCGCCGGGGCGCGTTCGTCGAGTTCGACTGCCTGATGACCTGCCGCGTGGGCGGGCAGCTCGTGCGCTCCCAGATCGACCGACGGATCGACTATCTGAAGACGCTGATCGCCGCCGGGTACGCCGGGAAGCTGCTCCTCTCGCAGGACGTGTGCCAGCGATCGCACCTGCGCGCCTACGGCGGTCCCGGCTACACCTTCCTGTTCGAGGAGTTCCGCGCCCTCGCGATCGAGGCGGGCATCGAGCCCGACGTGCTCGACGCCATTCATCGCGACAACCCCCGCAGAGCCGTCTTCGGCGCCTGAACCGCACCGCCCCCGAGGAGTCGCATGCCCATCCACACCGTGCTCGGCCCGATCCCGGCCGACCAGCTCGGCCCCACGTCGATGCACGAGCACGTGCTGAGCGATCTGAGCCTGTGGGCGAAGCCCCAGACCGAGGCGCCCCCGGAGGGCGTGGCGATGGGTCCCGAGCTGATGGCCTACCTGCGCTGGAACTTCCTCGCGCTCCCCGACAACCTCGTGCTGCACGATCCGGTCGTCGCCGCCGAGGAGCTCGCCTGGGTGCGTGCCGCGGGCGGTTCTGCCGTCGTGGAGCTGACGCTCGAGGGGATGGGCCGGCGCATCGCCGAGCTCCCGGAGATCTCGCGTCGCTCCGGGGTGAACATCTGCGTCGGCGCGGGGTTCTACGTCGAGGAGACGATGACCGAGACGGTGCGGACGGCCGACGTCGACACGCTCACCGAGATGCTCATCGCCCAGCTGACCGAGGGGATCGACGGCACCGGCATCCTGCCCGCCATCCTGGGCGAGATCGGCACGAGCTGGCCGATCACCGACGCCGAATGGCGCGTCCTCCGCGCCGCCGCCCGCGCCGGCGTCGAGACCGGCGCCGCCGTCTACACGCACCAGTCCTTCCGCGGGACCGGCGGGACCAGCGTCCTCGAGGTGCTGATCGAGGAGGGGATGCCCGCCGAGCGCATCGTCATCGGGCACCTCGACGAGCTCTGGGACCCCGGCTACCACCGGGAAATCGCCCAGGCCGGGGCGGTGCTCGCCTACGACACGTGGGGTTCGGACTTCTTCTACGGCTCGCCCGCCCTCCGGAACCCGACCGACGGTGAGCGGCTCGAGATGGTCGAGTGGCTCCTCTCGGAGGGGTACCGGGACCAGCTCATCGTGGGTGCGGACGTGTGGAGCCAGGCGAACCTGCACCGCAACGGCGGCAACGGCTACGACCACCTGTTCCGCAGGGTCGGCCCGGCCATCTCGCGGCTCGCGTCGGGGGACCAGGCCGCCGCCGATGCCATCCTCATCCACACCCCGCGTCGACTTCTCGACCGGCCCTGAACGGAGTTCCCATGACCACGCCCGACACCACCGACCGCGTCGCCATCGTCGGCAATCCCGTTCTCGTCGTCGTCGACATCCAGGGCGGCTCCGGCACCGCGCCGGCCGCCGAGGGCGGCATCCCCGTCATGGGCGGCAAGGCGGAGCGCGCTCCGCGCGTGCGACGGCTCATCGACCTCGCCCGTGCGGCGGACGTGCCCGTCGTGTTCATCCAGGAGGTGCACAAGCGCTCGCTCGTCGACATCGGACGCGAACTCGACGGCGACGAGGGGCCGCACTGCATCGAGGGCGACGACGGCACGGAGCTGGCTTCCTGGCTGGATCCGCGCCCGGAGGAGTTCGTCATCCGGAAGCGGCGGTACTCGGCGTTCTTCGGCACGGAGCTCGAGATCGTCCTGAAGGCGTACAAGGCGGAGACCCTGCTGCTCGTGGGCGGGCTGACCGACGTGTGCATCCACTACACCGCCGTCGACGCCCACCAACACGACTACCGGGTGCGCGTGATCACCGACTGCGTGGGCGGCTCGACGCGTCGTGCCCACGACCACGCGCTCGAAGCCGTGCAGTACCTCCAGCGCGACGCGCTCGTGGTGTCCGACGACGTCGCCGCGTGGCTCGAGCAGCGGGCAAGCGCATGACGTCGACGTCCCCCCGCGAGATGCCCACCCGGGCGGAGTACGTGGTGGTCGGGGGTGGGACGTCGGGCAGCGTGGTGGCCGCCCGTCTCGCGGAGGCCGGGCACGAGGTCCTCGTCCTCGAGGCCGGACCCGACTTCGGTCCGGAGGGCGACGCGCGCTGGCCCGCTGATTTCGTCGATGCCACCCGCCTCGGGCGCTCCCATGACTGGGGCTACGACTCGGGGGACACCTACCCGTGGTCGGTCGGGTTCGAGCGGGCCCGGGCGATCGGCGGCTCCTCGGACGTCAACGGCTGCACCCAGACGTGGGGTCACCGCCGGGACTACGACGCCTGGGCGGAGGCCGGGCTCGAGGGATGGGCCGCCGATGACCTCGTGCCCCTCTTCGAGGAGGGGATGCGGCGGATGCGGGTGCGGCAGTTCACACCGGATGAACTCACCCCATGGCAGCACGCCTGGTACGAGGCCGCCCCGTCGGTGGGCATGCCCACGCTCGCCAGCCTCAACGATCTCGACGAGGCGGCGGGGTTCGCCCCCGAGGCGATGAATATCCAGGACGGCGTCCGGGTGAACGCGTCCTTCGCCTACCTCGATCCCGTGCGCGCGCTGCCGAATCTCCGCATCGTCGGCGACGCGCTCGTCGAGCGCGTCGTGATCGAGGGGGGCGTCGCGACCGGGGTCGTGGTGCGCCACGACGGCGCGAGCATCGTCGTCTGGGCGGGGACCGTCGTGCTCTGCGGCGGAGCCTACAACTCTCCGACCGTGCTGCTGCGCTCGGGAATCGGGCCCGCGGCACAGCTCGCACCGCTCGACATCACGGTCGTCACGCACCTCCCCGGCGTCGGCGAGAACCTCCACGACCAGCCGTTCCTCCTCATGAGCTGGCAGGGATCGGACCGGATGACGGCCGCGATGGACGAGGCCCGCCGCACCGGCTGGGCGCCCGACGAGCAGGCGATGGGCAAGGCCGCCTCGCGGCACGAGACCGAGGCGTTCGACCTGCACTTCCTGCCGTACAGCCCGACCCACCGCGGCGACGACAAGCGGTGGAGCATCGGCACGTCAGCGCTCCAGCCGCGCTCGCGCGGCTTCGTCCGCATCCGCAGCACCGACGCCGAGGCGAAGCCGTGGATCGACCACCGCTTCCTCGCCGACCCGGAGGGGATCGACGTCGCGATGCTCGTCGACGGTGCCGAGATCCTCCGCGAGCTCGCCGCGTCGCCCGCGCTCGCCCCCCTGGTGGGCCGGGAGATCCATCCCGGCCCCGGGACGTTCGAGCGGGCCGCGCTGGCCGCCCACCTCTATCGGCGTCCGGACAACTACTGGCATCCGGTCGGCACGTGCCGGATGGGGACGAGCGCGGATCCGCTCGCGGTCGTCGACGCGCGCGGACGGGTGCACGGCGTCGAGGGGCTCCGCGTCGCGGACTGCTCCATCATGCCAACGGTGCCGCGTGCGACGACGGCGATGCCCGCCATCGTCGTCGGCGAGAAGGTGGCCCGGATGATCCTGGAGGACGCGGCGTGACGATCCCGACGAACACGGACCTGACGGCGATGAGCGCGCGCGAGCTCGCGGAGGCGATCCGCGTCCGCGAGGTCTCATCGGAGGAGGTCGTCGCGGCGCACCTCGCCCGCATCGACGCGCTGAACCCCGCGCTCAACGCGATCGTCTCGTATCGCCCCGAGGCGGCACTGGCCGAGGCGCGTGCCCGCGACCGTCTGACGGCGCGCGGGATCTCGCTCGGGCCGCTGCACGGCCTCCCGATCGCGGTGAAGGACCTCATGGACGTCGCGGGTCTGCCGACGACGCACGGCTCGCGGATCTACGCGGACAACGTGGCGGACGGCGACGCGGTGATCGTCTCGCGGATGCGGGATGCCGGAGCGGTGTTCGTCGGCAAGACCAACGTCCCCGAGTTCGGCGTGGGATCGCACACGTTCAACGAGGTCTTCGGCGTGACCCGCAACCCCTACGACCTCTCCCGGTCGGCCGGGGGATCGAGCGGGGGAGCTGCCGCTGCCGTCGCGACGGGGATGCTGCCGCTCGCGGACGGGTCCGACCTCGGCGGGAGCATCCGCAACCCCGCGTCGTTCGGGAACCTCGTCGGGCTCCGTCCGACCGCGGGCCGGGTGGCGTCGTCGCGGCCCGGCAACGCCTGGGATCCGGGGTCGGTGCTCGGACCGCTCACCCGGAACGTCGCCGACGCGGCGATGATGATGTCGGTGATCTCCGGGCCCGAGCCGCGGGCGCCGCTGTCGATCGACGAGGACCCGGCGCTCTTCCTGTCGATCGCCCCGCGTGCGTTCGAGGGCGCCCGCATCGCTTTCAGCGAAGATCTGGGCGGCCTGCCGCTGGACCCGCAGGTCCGTGCGGCGACCCGGGCGGCGGCGGACCTCGCGGCCGCGCTCGGCGCCGAGGTCGTGCCGGTCGAGCTCGACCTCTCGGAGGCCGACCTCGTCTTCGAGACGTTCCGATCGCTCGAGTTCCTCGACGGGCACGGCGACGACTCGCTGCGGCACCCGGAGCTGATGAAGCAGACGCTCAAGGACGACATCGCCTGGGCCGCCGGATTCACGCCCGAGCTGCTCGTGCGCGCCGCCGCCGCCCGCACGCGACTGTTCCGCCAGACGCAGCGACTGCTCGGCGAGTACGACCTGCTGCTCGCCCCGTGCGTGCAGGTGCTGCCGTTCCCGGTCGAGTGGGAGTACCCGACGGAGATCGACGGGGTCGCGATGGACCGGTACTACGCGTGGCAGCGTTCGTGCAGCAGGATCACGGCCACCGCGATGCCGGCGCTCTCGATGCCGATGACGTTCTCCACCGACGGGCTGCCGATCGGCGTGCAGTTCGTCGGGCGCTACCGCGGCGACCGGGAGCTGCTCGCATTCGGGCTCACGTGGGAGGGCGCGGTCGCGGAGACCATGGCGCGCCGTCCGCCCGTCCCCGCGGGATAGCGCTGCCGACACGAGACACGGCCCCGGCCCTCCCTGTGCGGGAGGACCGGGGCCGTGCCTCGTCCGGTCAGCTCTGCAGCCACTCCGTGTAGCGGTTCGTCATCTCCTCGTAGAGGTTCGCCCGCTCCTCGGCATTCGCCCAGATGATCGCCGTGTTCTGCGGTGCGTTGGGGAGTTCGGCGATCTCGTCGTCGGTCATGAACTCGAAGGCGGCCGAGTTGGACGGCCCGTAGTGCGTCCGCTTCGAGAACTCCGCCTGCAGCTCCGGGTCGGCCAGGTACTCGGCGAGCGCGAACGTCGCATCGGCGTTGTTCGCCTTCACCGGGACGACGAAGGGGTTCGCCTCGACGAAGGCCTCGGTCCAGGACACCGTCACGTCCTGGCCGGAGTTCTGCAGCGCGGCGTACTGGCCGTTCGGGGCGAAGGCGATCGACGCGGCCTCCGAGCTGAGGAGCTGCTGCACCTGCGGGTACTCGGTGTAGAAGACCATTTCGGGCTTGAGCTCGTTGAGCTTGGCCGTGGCGCGGTCGAGGTCGAGCGGGTAGAGGTCGTCGGGCGCGACGCCGTCGGCGATGAGTGCGGCCTCGTACATGAAGTCGTTGTACTCGCCGGGCACGGCCCGCTTGCCGGGGAACTTCTCGGTGTCCCAGAAGTCCGCCCAGGTCTGCGGCCCGCCGTCGGGGAACGTGTCGGTGAGGTATCCCTGCGCGTAGCCGATCAGCGGCGTGGCGATCGTGTACTCGGCGACGTCCTCCGGGAGCTGGTCCGAGCGGGTCATGCCCTCGGGCAGGGAGAGCAGATTGTCGGAGTAGAGGACGACCTCCGACATGCCCGTCATCATGGTGTCGTAGTCTCCCGCGCCCCCCTCGAGCATCTGGTACTGGATCGCCGATGCGATCGTCGTGTCCACGACCTCGACGCCGGTGTCGGCCGTGAACGCGTCGAAGAACACCTCCCGGAAGGCCTCGTGGGTCGGGCCTCCCCAGTCCGCCCACACCACCTGGCCGGAGATGTCGGATGCGGTCTCATCGCCGGACGGTTCGCTCGCCGATGCGCAGCCGGCGAGGCCGGCACCGACCAGGACGGTGGCGATGCCGACGAGAAGTCGCCGACGGCCGAGGGATGGGGTCATAGTGCAGCTCCTCGTTCAAATGGATCCATTTCTCTCATGATAGGATCCATCATGTTTCCGCGAGGTCAATTCTTCGCCGCGTCGTCGGCGGAGCGCGGGGGAGGAGAGTCCGTGGCACGCAGCATCCCGCCCGCCCTGCCGTTCGCGGTGAGCGAGTACGAGGCCCGCCATACCGCCCTGCGCGCCGCCATGGCGGACGCCGGGATCGACGTGCTCGTCGTGACGTCGCCCGTCAACGTCTGCTACCTCACCGGATACGTCGCCAGCTGGTACGCCCCGCGGTTGCCGATCGGCGTCGTCGTGCACGCCCGCCAGAGCGAGCTCGTCTTCGTGGACTGGTCGCGTCATGCGGACTACGTGCCGATGAACGCCATCCACGACGAGCTCGTTCTCGTCGACTACGGCACCTCGCCCGAGGAGCTCGTCTCCGCACTGCGCGAGCGCGGGTGGGCGGAAGGTGCGGTCGGCATCGAGTGGTTCGCGCCCAACCCGGTCGCGGGGGTTCTCCGCGACATCGCCGCCGGCCTCGCCGCGGCTGGCGCCGAGGTCGTCGCGGGGGACTACGTGGTCGACGATCTCCGCGTGCGGAAATCGCCGGCCGAGCGTCGGAAGATGCGGCGGGCCGGCGCGATGCTCGACGACGCCTTCGAGGAGCTCCGCACGCGACTGCGGCCGGGGCTCACCGAGCTCGAGGTCGCCGCCCTCATCACCTCCCTGCTCGCCGAACGCGGCTCCGAGGTGCCCGCGCAGCATGCGCTCGTCTCGTCGGGGCCGACCGCCTGGGCCGACGTGCACGCTTTCCCGTCGGACCGGCGGATCGAGCGCGGCGAGGTCGTCTCCATCGACGCCTGCGCCGTCGTCGACCGCTATCACGTCAATCTGAGCCGGGCGTTCGTGATCGACGGCTGGAATCAGACCGCCGACGACTATCTGCGCGCCGGGGCCGACTGCCTGGCGGAGTTCTGCCGCACGGCCGTGGTGGGGCAGAGCCCCGCGGCGGCGATGGCGTCCGCCGAGCGGGTGCTCCGCGATCGCGTGCCGGCCGAGAACATCTGGTGGGTCGGCGGTTACGGCTTCGGCCTCGCCTTCCCGCCCAGCTGGGTGGGGCACACGTATCTCGCGGACGACGGGCCCCGCCCGACGCCGCTCGGCGACGGCTACACGTCGAACTTCGAGACCGTGCTGTTCCACCGCGGGGAGGGATTCGAGGCCGCGGCCATCGACACGCTCCTCGTCGAGGACGGTGCGGTCTCGGCCCTGTCCCGCATCCCCCGCGCACTCCTGTCCGTCTGACCGCGGACACCGCGCCGATCACCCGAACCGACCGAGAGGACGCATCCGTCCATGGCGACCCCACCCCCCGCCCCCGTCACGCGCCCGGCCCCCGTCCTCTACCGGGCGGCCGTCGTCACGATGGACCCCGCGTGTCCGCGGGCCGAGGCGTTCGCGGTGCAGGGCGATCGCATCGTGGCCGTCGGATCGCTCGACGCGGTGCGTGCGGCGGTGCCGGGAGCCGTGGAGGAGACTCTCCCCGGTGTCGTGCTGCCGGGGCTGATCGACGCGCACCTGCACATGCAGCGCGCCGGGCTGAAGGCGCTCGACTACCTCGGCGCCGGGGCCGACGTGGAGGAGTACATCGTCGCCATGCGCGAGAGCTTCGATGACGACGGGCCCGAGGACCCGCCGTTCGAGGACCGCGTCCGAGCCCTCGAGCGCGTTCAGCCGCTGCTGCACTCCCTCGGCATCACCGGGATCGTCGACCCCGCGGTGATGGTGGAGGAGCTGCGGGGATACCAGGAGGCGCACCGCCGCGGACTGCTGACCATGCGCACGGTGGCCATGCCCTATCTCGAGCCGGGCAGCGCGCGGACGCCCGACCTCGACGCGGTGATCACGCATCTCGACGGGATCGGTCTGTCCACGGGTTTCGGCGACGCGCAGCTGAAGATCGGCCCGATCAAGGTGTACGCGGACGGCGAGGCGCTCAAGGGGGAGGCCCTCCTCGAGCAGCCGTGGGACGACAGCGGATTCGCCGGCGTGCAACGGATCTCCGAGGCCGACTTCCAGCGCCTCGTCGACTGGTGTGCGGCACACGGCTGGGGGGTCGGCGCCCACGCGGTCGGCGGGGGCGCCGCGGCGTTCGTCGCGCGGGCCTACGCGAACGCCGAGGCGCAGCATCCCGGGATCGTCGCCGACCGCCGGCATCAGCTGATCCACGCCTACCTCGAACCGAGCGCGGAGACGATGGCGCTCGCGGCCGCCACGGGCGTGATCGCCTCGCTCCAGCCGTCGCTGATCTGGCACAACGGCCGGGGGCTCCGCGCGAAGATCGCCGACCGGGCGGAACGCGCGAACCCCGTGCGGAGCTGGCTCGACGCGGGGGTCGTGGTCGCCTTCGGCTCCGACGGGCCGTTCTTCTCCTTCGACCCGCGCCACCTCGTCTGGCAGGTCGTCACGCGTCGCGTCGCAGGCGAGGAGCACCCGCTGTCGCCCACCGAGGCCGTCACGGTGACGGAGGCGCTCGCCGCGTACACGACGGGCGCCGCGTACGCGAGTCTGGCCGAGCACGAACGGGGGATGCTGCGTGCGGGGATGCTCGCCGACTGGGCGCTGTGGTCGGCGGATCCCACCGCGGTCCCCGTGGACGCCCTGCGGACGCTGACCGTCCTGCGCACCGATGTCGGAGGGCGCACCGTGCACGTCATCCCGGAGGCCTCCGCGATTCCGGCGACGGAGGGCGAGGCATGATCGAGACCGTCCTCGGCCGGCTCCCCGCGGCGGAGCTCGGCGTCGTGTCGACCAACGAGCACGTGCTCGCCGACTCGCGGACGCTCACTCGCCTGACCCGTGAGGGAGGCGTGCTCGAGGGGCCGATGCGGCCCGAGGTGCTGGGGGACCTCCGCTGGAGCTGGCTGTCGCTCGCCGACAATCTCACCCTGGACGACCCCGCGCTCGCCGTCGCCGAGCTGGGCGCGGCCGCCTCCGCCGGACTTGGGACCATCGTCGAGGCGACCGGGTGGGGGATGGGCCCTCGATCCGCCGATCTGCCCGCGGTCTCGCGCGCGGCCGGGGTGCATATCGTGGCCGCCTACGGGAGCTACATCGAGAAGACCCTGCCGATGTGGTGGGCGCAGCAGACGGAGGCGCGGATGGAGGATCTGTTCCGCACCGCGCTCCTCGAGGCCATCCCCGGGACCGACTTCCGGGCCGGCGTGCTCGGACTCATGGGGACGAGCGCCCAGATCACCGGGGCGGAGATGCGAGCCCTCCGCGCGGCCGGCCGGGCCGCCGCCGAGGCGGGAAGCGCCGTCACGGTCCGACTCGACGCCGCCGCCCGACGCGGCCCGGAGGTGGTCGAGATCCTGACCGCCACCGGCCTGCCCGCCTCCCGGATCCTGTTCTGCAACATCGACAAGGTGCTCGACCCCGTCTATGTCCGCGAGATCTCGGACAGCGGCGCCGTCGTGGAGTTCGCCTTCGGCAGCGAGCACCATTTCGGCGACCGGGCGCGCGACGCGAACGACGACGACCGGCTCGCGTTCCTCGTCGACCTGCTCGCGGACCGGCCGGATGCCGCGGTGACGCTGAGCTGCTCGGTCTGGACCAAGGGCCAGCTCTCCCGCTGGGGCGGCATGGGATACGGGCACGTCGTGCGACGAATCGTCCCCGCGCTCGAGCGGGCCGGGGTCGCACGGACCCGGATCGACGACATGCTCGTCGCCCGCCCGGCCGCCCTGCTCGACCGTCCCACCCCGGACGCCGCACCCCTGGAGAAGGAACCCCGATGACCGACACCGCCCTGTACTGGAAGAGCGCCGCCGACCTCGCCGCCGGCATCCGCGCCCGCGATTTCTCGGCCGAGGAGGTCATGCGCGCCCACCTGGGACGCATCGAGGAGGTCGACGGCGCCATCGGCGCGATCGTCGCGATGATCCCCGAATCCGCCGCGATCGCGCTCGCCCGCGACGCCGACCGTGCGGTCGCGCGCGGCGACGAGGTCGGCATCCTCCATGGGCTCCCCACCGGCGTCAAGGACCTCATGGACGTCGCGGGCCTGCCCACGACCCACGGCTCGGCGATCTACGCGGACGCCGAGCCCGCCGCCTCCGACGCCATGGTCGTCGGCCGGATCCGCCGGGCCGGGGCGCTGGTGATCGCCAAGACCGCGACGCCCGAGGGCGGCCTCGGCACACTGACGTTCAATCCGCTCCACGGCGTCTGCCGCAATCCGTACGACTCCTCCCGGCATGCCGGCGGATCGAGCGGGGGAGCTGCGGCCGCCGTCGCATCGGGCATGCTGCCCTTCGCGGACGGGTCGGACAGCGGCGGAAGCCTGCGCTACCCGGCGGCCTTCTGCAACGTCGTGGGCGTCCGGCCCACGCCGGGACGCGTGGCGAGCGGGCGCCTCGGTAACGCGTGGACCGCGCACGGCGTGCTGGGGCCCATGGCGCGCACCTCGCAGGATGCCGCGCTCGCCCTCGCCGCGATGTCCGGGGCCGATCCGATGGCCCCGATGTCGATCGCGGAGGACCCTGCGCAGTTCCTCGGCCTCGTGGCGTCCGACCCGGGCCACGTGCGGATCGGATGGAGCGCCGACGCCGACGGCGTGCCGATCTCCGCGGAGGTCGCCCGCGTCCACGCCGATGCTCGTCGCATCCTCGAGGCCGCCGGGTTCACGATCGTCGATCTCGACCTGCCGCTCGCCGACGCCGAACAGGCGTGGGAGACCATCGAGATGTTCAACTTCTACGCCTCCTATCGCGACGAGGTCGCCGCCCATCCGGAGCTCATGCGCCCCGACATGGTGCGGAACGTCCGGCAGGGCGAGCGGGTGTCGGCGGCAGAGCTCGCCGACGCGCTGGCCGTGCGCACCCAGATCTACCGGCGCACCGAGCGCGCGTTCGACGACGTCGACCTGCTCGTCTTCCCGGCCACCCCCGTGGTCGCGCCGCCCGCAGAAGACGAGTGGGTCGCACGGGTGGGCGACGTCGAATACGACCGCTACTTCCGGTGGCAGATGCTGGCGAACCGCATCACCGCGACCGCGCACCCGGTCGTCGTGACCCCCGCCGGGTTCTCCGACGGGCTGCCGGTCGGGTTGCAGGCGGTGGGGCGCAACCGCGGCGAGCGGGACCTACTCGCTCACACGGCGGCCATCGAGGCGGTGCTCGGCCACACCGCCCGGCATCCCGCGCCGACCGTCGCCGCGGCGCGATGAGCCACGACGCGTCGTTCCCGGCGCGGGTGCATCCCGAGACGGTGGACGTCGCCGACGCGAGCGGCCCCGCCGACTCGGCCGGCGCACCGGTGCACGTGCGTCGCCTGCGCGGGGCGTTGCGGATCGACGAGGCCGGCGTCACCGTGGCCGTGCGGTTCCGGGCGCCGGCCGGCGACGTCGGCGTCCCGCAGGGCGTGTTCTCGCACGCGCAGGACGCCGTCGGATGGTGGGTCGGCCTCGGGGCGGACGGGCGCGCGGCCGTGGGGGTCGGCACCTCGTCGGGGCCGGTCGGCATCGCGGTCGGTTCGCCCGTTCCTGCGGCATCCGCGGTGTGGCTGGTGGCAAGGATCCCCGGTCGCCCGGGAGACCGGCTCTCGATCGAGGCGCGAGTCGACGAGGGTGACCCGGTGTCTGCGGCGGTCGTGCTCGGCGCCCCGGTGCTCGCCGGTCCCGGGCCTCTCCTGTGGGGCTGCCGGTCGTTGATCGACGAGACGGTGCCGGTCCATCCGTTCGCCGGTACCGTCGAGGAGACCTACATCGTCGCGGATGCGGCGGCACCCGCCGACCCGGCCGCGCTGCGGCACGCGCCGCGGCTGGTCGCGGTCTGGCGGATGGACGACGACGCGGGCGAGTCGTCCCCGTAACGCCGTCGAAACAGATCTTCACGAGGTGGAAACGGCCTGAGATTGTGCGAGGGATCCACTAGGAGGAAGATTGGATCCAAGGGATGCGGATCGCATCCCAACCCGAGCTCCACCAGATCTGTCCCACCGCAGCACTCTGACCCCGTACGGAGAGTACACACATGCACGCGAAAATCAGCATCCGGAGGCTCGCGGTCTCCGGGCTTGCGCTCAGCGCCTCGGTCGCGCTGCTGGCCGGCTGCGCCAGTTCCGGCGGCGACGCCGCCGAGCCGACCACCGACGACACCGCCGCCGCGCTGAGCGGCCAGATCGTCTGGGCCGACTACGGCGGACCGACGAACGAGGCCCGCCAGGAGATCTTCTTCGGGCCGTTCACCGAGGACACCGGCGTGGAGGTCACCTCGGTCGTCATCAACGAGGCGATGCAGTCGGCGATGCTGGACGGCGAGCCGGGGGACTATGACGCGATGCACCTGGGGCTCGAGGAGCTGTACCTGCACCAGGACAACCTGCTCGAGGTCCCCGAGGAGTACCAGGACCAGGAGCTTCCCGAGGACGCCCGCCCCTACGCCTTCGGCACCTTCTTCGTCGGTGCCGCGCAGGGCTATCTCACCGAGACGTTCCCGGACGGCGGACCCCAGACGTGGGCGGACTTCTTCGACACGAAGAAGTTCCCCGGCAAGCGTGCGTGGTCGGGCGAGCCCGCCGGATACGACAGCTCCTGCGAGATCGCGCTCCTGGCGGACGGCGTCGAGCCGGAGGACCTCTACCCGCTCGACTTCGACCGCTGCTCGGCCAAGCTCGACGAGCTGCGTCCCGACCTGGTGTTCTTCAAGTCCTACGCGGAGATCCAGCAGCTGCTGGTCTCCGGTACGGCCGCCGTCGCGGCCGGCCCCAGCGGTCAGTTCGCGGCACTGCGCAACGCCGGCCAGGACGTCACCGTGTCGTGGGACCAGGCGGTCGTCTCGCCGAACGTGATCTCGATCCCGAAGGGGGCGCCGGATGTCGACAACATCATGGCGCTGACCGGCGTCTTCCACGACCCCGAGCTGCAGGCGGCGTTCGCCGAGCGGACCAACTACGGCCCCGGAAACCCCGACGCGTACGAGTTCATCCCGGAGGACGTCCAGGAGAACCTGCCCAATGCGCCGAGCCACACCACGATCGTGATGGCCGATTCGAAGTGGCGTTCCGAGAACCGTGAGGCGATGCTCAACTGGTACACCGACTGGCTGGCCGGCTGATCATCCCCGACGAGAGCGGGGTCGTGGACGGACGTCCACGGCCCCGCTCTCTCGTACGGGAGGGGTGCGCCTGAGTGCCGTAACTCCGCGGAAACACAAGAGAAACGTTTTCGGATCCATAGCGCGATACATTGGATCCAAGTTACCGAGGCGGGCCGGAAACGCGACCGCAATCTTGATCAGGGAGCATGACGCCATGAGCACCACGTCAATGGCCGTGCCACGCCGCGCGCGTGCCACCCGCGTGCCGCGCACCCTCGGGGTGAGCGCGGCCGAGCGGCGGTGGCTGCTGTGGCCGCCGGTGATCTTCTTCGCCGTCGCCCTGGGCCTGCCGATGATCGCCCTCATCACGCAGTCGCTCGAGGGCGGGGGAGCCGCGTACCCCGGCATGTTCGTCGTCCCCGCGTTCATCGCTTCGCTCGTGCGCACGGTGGTCATGGCGTTCATCGTCATGATCCTCACCATGGTGCTGGGGGCCGCGTACGCGCTGGCGATCGTCGCCTCGCCCACCTGGCTGCGCCTGTGCCTGCTGGCGGCGCTCATCCTCTCGCTCTGGACGTCGATCATGGTCCGTTCCTTCGGCTGGATGCTGCTCGAGCTGCCCAAGGGCGCCATCTACTGGTTCCTGGGGCTGTTCGGTCTCGCCGGGGAGCCGATCGAGCTGTATCAGACCACGTTCGGAATGTATCCCGCGATGGTGGCCGTGATGCTGCCCTTCGCGGTGCTGCCGGTCATGAGCGCGCTGCAGGCGATCGACTCCGAGCAGCTGAAGGCCGCCACGATCTTCGGTGCCGGGCCGCTGCTCACCTTTCGCTCGGTGACCTGGCCGCAGATCGTCCCAGCGGTGATCAGCGGTGGAGTGCTCGTGTTCATCATGTCGCTCGGGTTCTACGTGACGCCGCTCCTGCTCGGTGGCCCCAGCAACCTCACGGTGTCCGGTCTCATCAACTCGCAGATGAGTCAGGCGAACCGGCCCGACCTCGGCGCCGCGATGAGCATCCTGCTGGTCGCCGGCACGATGCTCGTCTATCTCGTGGCCGATCGCCTGTTCAACGTCAGTGAAAAGTGGGGATGACGCGACCATGACCACCGTCGGCCGTACTCTCGGTTGGTATCGCGCGCCCATTCTGCTGGTTGCGGTGCTCGCGAGCCTCCTGCTCATCGTCCCGTTCCTCATCCTCGTCTCGACGTCGTGGACGGCGGGATCGTTCATCCTCTTCCCGCCCGAGGGCTTTTCGCTGCAGTGGTACGGCGAAGTGCTCGGTGACAAGCAGTGGATGTCGTCGTTCGGGCTGTCGCTGTGGACCTCGGCGCTGTCGACCATCATCGCGACGACGCTCGGTGCCGCCGGCGCGATCGGCCTCACCCGGGTGCGCAGCCGCACGGCGCAGCGCTGGATCCGGACCGCCTT
This sequence comes from Microbacterium sp., assembly GCA_031555335.1. GTDB lineage: Bacteria > Actinomycetota > Actinomycetes > Actinomycetales > Microbacteriaceae > Microbacterium. The sequence continues at coordinate 29,872 of JAVBUN010000096.1, read as the reverse complement.
CATCGTGCCGATCGCGCTGCCCCCGATCGCGTACGCGCTCGGCCTCTACGGCGTGAACATGAATCTCGGCTTCCTTCGCGGGACCCTCGTCTCCCTGATCGTCGGTCACGCCCTGGTCGCGATGCCGTACGTGTTCGTCCTGGTCTCGGGAGGCATCGCGCGGCTCGACCCGGCGCTGCGCCCCGCGGCGAGCACGCTCGGGGCGAGGTGGCCGCTCGTGCTGTGGAAGATCGAGCTTCCGGCGCTCCTGCCCTATGTGCTCTCCGGTGCGCTCTTCGCGTTCGTGATCGTCTTCGACGAGGTCGTCCTCGCGGTCTTCCTCCTTCCGATCGGGATGCAGACACTGCCGCTTCGCATGCTGAACGCCTCACAGGAGGCGTTCTCGCCCGAGCTCACCGCCGCCTCGACGCTCGTGTCGCTGCTGGCCATCCTGCTGCTCGCGATCCTCCCGCTCTCCAACGCGATCCGCCGCCGTCGCGGCGGCACCCGTCGCCCATCCGCCCCCGTCCTGGAAGGAGTCGTCGAATGACCGTCGCCCTCTCGATCTCCGACGTCAATGTCACCCTCGGCCACAACCATGTCCTGAAGGGCGTGTCGCTCGACGTGCAGCCGGGGGAGTTCGTCACCCTGCTCGGCGCGAGCGGCAGCGGGAAGTCGACCCTGCTCAACGTCGTCGCGGGCCTGCTCGCGGCCGACAGCGGCCACGTGCTGTTCGACGGGGTCGACGTCGTTCGCCGCCCGCCGCAGAAGCGGAACGTCGGCGTCGTGTTCCAGTCCTACGCGCTCTTCCCGCACATGACGATCGGGGAGAACGTCTCCTTCCCGCTGCTCGCGGCCCGTCGTCCCGCAAAGGAGCGCCGCGCCGTCGCCGACGAGATGCTCCGTCTCGTGCAGATGCCCGGGATGGCGGACCGGTCGCCGGCATCGCTGTCCGGTGGGCAACGGCAGCGGGTCGCGCTCGCCCGTGCGATCGCGGCCAACCCCGGCATCCTGCTCCTCGACGAGCCGATGGCCGCCCTCGACAAGCAGCTGCGCGAGCAGATGCAGGTCGAGATCACGCGCATCCAGCGGAAGGTCGGCATCACGACGCTGTCGGTGACGCACGACCAGACCGAGGCCATGACGATGTCCGACCGCGTGGCGATCATGCGCGACGGCGTCCTCGTGCAGGTCGCCTCACCGGAAGACCTCTACCGCCGTCCGGCCGACGAGTACGTGGCGAGCTTCCTGGGGGAGGCGAACCTCTTCCCGACCCGCGACGGACGGATCTGCGACGACGCGGAGGGATCCGAGGGCACCGCCGTGCTGCGGCCCGAGGACCTCGTCGTCGTCCCGCTGAGCGAGGCGACGCCGGCCTGGTCCATCGACGGCGTCGTGCGACTGCTGAGCTTCCAGGGCACGCGTTTCCGGCTCGAACTCGCCACCGACGGCGGACGCAAGGTGATCTGCTCGCTCCCGACCTCGATCGATGCCTCGACGCTCGTCGTCGGCTCGCGCGTGCGGGTGGCCTGTGCGGCGCCCGAGCGCGTGCACGTCATCGCCCCGCCCGTCGTGCGCGAGCCGGTGCTCGTCGCGGCCTGATCCGCGGGTCGTTCTCAGGCCGCGGGGTGCCGTACGACGGCATCCGCGACCGGGGGGCGCGGCGAGTCGTCGCGCGTGAAGATCGTCACGACGGCGAGAGCCGCCAGCTGGAGACCCGCGACGATGAGGAACGCCCACATCGACGAGGTGACCGCCAGCACGAGCCCGCCGATCAGCGCGCCGCCGGCGTACCCGATGCTCGTGAAGCTGGAGAACATGCCGAGTCCGAGGGCGCGATTGCCGCTGTTGAGGCCGCGGGTGGCGAGCATGGTGAGCGACGGATAGAGCGGTGAGAACCCGACGCCGATGATCACCGCGCCGAGCGCGGCCACCCAGAAGTCGCGGGCGAGACCGAGGGTCGCGAGACCGGCGGACAGGCAGACGAGCGAGATCGCGGTCGCGCGGAGCGGCCCGATCCGGTCGGGGAGGTTCGCGAGCACGACGCGGGAGCCGATGACGCTCACCGCGAAGACGCCGAAGACGCCCGCGGCGCCCATGATGCCGATGGCGGGCACGCCCGCGGCGCTCAGATGCACGATGAGGAAGGCGACCATGAGGCCCTCGCCGCACCAGGCGGAGGCGGCCGCGACCCCGGGCACCCACACGACGCGGAGCACCCGGATCCACGATGCCCGGCGCGTGCCGTCGAGCGGGATGGGCGAGGTGTTCGTCGTGACCACCCGACGGGGCAGCACGAGGATCACCACGAGCGTCGCGAGCTCGAGCGCGGCGCACACATAGAAGACCGCCGTGGGACCCTGCCACTCGTTCACGGCCGTGCCGATCTGAGGACCGAGGGCGAGGCCGATCCAGACGCTCAGCCCGTAGATGCTGAGCGCGCGCCCGCGTTGACTCGGGGGAGTGATCGCGACGAGCCAGGCCATCACCAGGGTCATCGCCGCCGCGTTCCCCAGCCCGAACAGGAGCCTGCTGAGCCCGGCGCCCCACAGGAACGGCAACGCCCCCATCAGGATCATCGCGACGACCGCGAGGGCGCTGCCGGATGCGGCGATCACCCGGTACCCGCGGCGGTCGGCGAGCATGCCGGCGACGGGCATCGCGATCATCGAGGTCACCGCGGCGAGGGAGATCACGGCCCCGGACAGCCCGGGGCCGCCGCCGAGCACCTCCTCGACATAGACCGGGATCATCGGCGTGCTGGCGGCGTTCGTCATCCCGCCGAGGGCGGAGGCGGCGAAGATGAGCCAGAACGGCAGGGACCTCGTGATGCTCGCCGTCGTCATGCGGTCTGCTCGGGGACGGCCTCCAGGCTCAGCCACAGTTCGAAGCAGTTGTCGTTCGACAGAGCGGTCGCGCCGATCGAGGCGCGGCCGAAGGTGCCGATCTCGGGGCCGAAGACATCCTGGAACAGGTCGCTCGCGCCGTTGGACACCTCGTGCAGCTGGGTGAAGCGCGGAGGGCACACGACGAAGCAGAGCGCGCGGGACAGGCTCACGACGTTGTCCAGCGACCCGAGCGCGTAGCGGATCATCCCGAGCGTGTGGATCGCGGTCAGTCGCGCCGCGGCGTAGCCCTGCTCGATCGTCAGGTCCTCACCCACGATCCCGGGGTGGAGGCGTTCTCCCGTGCGGCTCTCGGGCGTGAGTCCGCCCAGCTCGACGAGGTTGCCGATCCGGTGGAAGGGCTTCATCGGCCCGTACCGGTACCCATACGGCGGGTCGGAATAGTCCGGGATCTCCAGTCCGAGCTCTCGCGCGCGCTCTTCGGCGGTCATCGTGTCCTCCACTCCGCACAGACCTCGTGCGGCGCACGGGTATGTATCCGATAATGCTTAGAATGGATCCATTCTAGCCAGGATGTGGCTACGCCAGGAACGGAGCTTCCATGACCTCTCCCGAACAGCGTGCGCGCGAGCTCGGTCTCGTGATCCCCGACTACGCGAACCCCCCGTACGGGGAACGCTACGGGACGATGAAGGCGTTCCACCGGAGCGGGCACATCCTCACCATCAGCGGCATGACCCCGGAGGACCGCCAGGGCAACATGGTCTTCCCCGGGCGGGTGGGCGACACGGTGACGCAGGAGCAGGGCTACGCGGCCGCGCGCTACACGGCCGTCAACGTCCTGGGGCTCATCCGCTACGCCGTGGGGTCGCTCGACGACGTCCGCGCCTTCGTGAGCACGCTGTGCTGCGTCGTGACCACGCCCGAGTTCACCGACGTCAACCTCGTGACCAACGGCGCATCCGACCTGCTCGTCGAAGTGTTCGGCGACGAGGTGGGACGCAGCACCTCGATGGGACTCGGTCTGATGAGCCTGTCGGGCGGCAACGTGTTCGAGATGACCGCCGTCGTGGAGACGTACTCGTCGGCGGAGATGCGCCGATGAGGATCGACACCCACATGCATCTCTATGCCGATCCCGCGCAGGGCCGGTACGAGATCGACACGTTCCCGATCGTCGAGTACGGCGAGATGGCCGACGTCCCCCTCGCAGGCGTCGGCGGCGCGGTCGACGAGGGGCTCGCTGCGCTTCGCGCCGCCGGCTTCGACCATGCGACCGTGCTCGGCAGCTACGAGGTGCCGGGATATCCGGACGCGCCGCAGTCCGGCGGGCACTGGCCGGCCGAGCCCGCGTACGGCCAGTACCGCGACGACCTCGTCGCCTACAACCGGTGGGTGTGCGAGATGGCGGCGCCGCATCCGGAGCTGCTTCCGTTCGTGACCGCGAACCCCGCCGTGATGACCTCGGACGATGCACGTGCGCACCTCACCGAGGCCTTCGCCGACTGGGGTGCACGGGGCCTGAAGATCCATCCGATCGGCATCCGCACGCATGTCGACGATCCCGGCATGGAGGGCGTCTACGACGCCTGCGAGGCGGCCGGGGTGCCGATCGTCTTCCACTCCGGGCCGGACTCACGACGGATCGGCTACTCCGAGCCGGAACGGTTCGCCCCGCTCGCCGCTCGGCGCCCCGGCCTGCAGCTCGTCCTGGCGCACCTCGGGGGTGGATCGTGGCGGTCCACGCTCGCGCTCGCCGAGGCGTACCCCCAGCTGATGTTCGATCTGTCCGAGATCGTCATCTGGATCGGCGCCTCGGCCGGACCCACCGCGACCGACGTCGTGGAGCTCATCCGAGGGGTCGGCGTGGAGCGGGTCGTCACCGGATCGGACTTTCCCTGGTACACCCCGGCGGTCACGGCGGAGATCGTGGAGTCCCTCCCGGGCTTCGGCCGGGGTGAGGTCGACGCCCTGCTCGGCGAGAACGCCGCGCGGATGCTGCGTCTGGCCTGACGGCTCAACCGGCGCGGAGGCCGCGCTCGGTGAGGAGGGGGAGGATGTCGCTCGCGAAGCGCGCCATCCCCTCCTCCCAGAGCGGCCAGCCGAGGAGGCAGCCGTCCACGCCGACATCCGCCAGCCATTCGAGTCCGTCCGCGACCTGCTCGGGTGTGCCGATCAACGGCACGCCGCCGTCGCCGGCGACCCAGCTGAACCGGCGGGCGGCGGTCGAATTGTCCCCCGCGACCTCGGCCTCGACGCCCATGATCGTGAGGGCGTTGACGGCGGCGTCGTGCATGCCGTGCTCCTCGGCGTAGAAGCGGAGGAACTCGCGAGCGGCCTCCTCCGTCGGGGCGTCCACGACGTAGCCGAAGGTCCAGACCTCGATGTCCCGGTCGTACTCCTCGCGCGCGCGGCGCTTGATCTCCCGCACGTGGGCGGTCGCCGCGGCGCGGTCGTCGCTGAGCTTGACGTAGATCTGATCCGCGTTCTGCAGGGCGAACTCCAGTCCGCGGCCGGACATGGCGGCATTCATGATCGCCGGTCGGTTCGCGCCGGGCTGCGGGCGCGAGTACGCCCCGCGGAGCTGGAAGAAGTCGCCCGCGTAGTCGAACTCGTCGCGCGCGGACCAGAGGCGCGTGACGATCTCGATCCACTCGTCGGCCATGTCGTAGCGACGATCGTGGGGAAGGAGCTCGGCGCCGAACATCTCCATCTCCGGCCGGAACCACCCCGCGAGCACGTTGATGCCGGCGCGTCCGCCGGTGACCCGGTCGATCGTCGCCATCTGCTTCGCGGCCATCACCGGATGCACCACGGGCATCGACACGGTCGCGAAGATGCGGGCGCTCGAGGTGACCGCGCCGACGGCCGCCGCCCACGTCAGGGTGTCGAAGGCGTCCGAGTGGGGGTTGTGCTCCCCGCCGTAGCCCTTCCATCGCGAGATCGGCACGATGGCCTCGAAACCCATCGCCTCGGCACGCTGCGCGAGCTCCACGACGCGGCTCCAGTCCGTCGTCAGCGCACCGGGGATCGTCGTGAAGGTGATCCCGGGGGAGAGGTTCGTGCCAAACGTGCCGAGTTGAAGGCGGTTCGCCGCGGCCGACTCGGCGCCGGTGCGCTCATGTGTCATGATTGGATCCTAATACAAGCGGAATGGATCCATGCAGTGCATGGGCATTCAGGAGAGAACGGGAGCGGGCTGCGATGATCCTCGACGCCTACAACACGACGCAGGACGTGCGCGGACGATCCGACTATCTCACCGGCGTGCGTCCGGGCGAGGCGCCCCCGGCCTACACGCCCTTCGACCCGCGGCGGATCCTCGACCGTATGGACGCCGCCGGCGTCGACATGGCGATGATCTGCTCGCTCGCCCAGCGCATCGAGAACGACTTCATCATCGGACTGCAGGACGCGTACCCGAACCGTTTCATCGGCTTCGGTCAGGTCATGCCGCAGGCCGACGACGCCGTCGACGAGGTGCATCGGATGGCGGCCGCCGGGATCCGGGGGCTGAAGCTGCACCCGAGCATGCACGGGTACCACGTGGCCGATCACGGGCTCCTGGACCCGGTCTTCCGCGCCTGCGCGGAGCACGGGATGACGGTGCTCATCAACGCGCTCGACGACGCGTTCTGCGCGCCGCTCGCGATCGAGGAGATCGCCAAGGGGCACCCCGACGTGCCGACGATCATCGCGCACATGGGTGCGGTGTGGAACGTCCCGGAGGCGATCATCGTCGCCGAGCGCCAGCCGCACGTATACCTGGAGACCTCCGCGACCCTGATGGCGGACGTGAAGCGGGCGTACGCCCGCCTCGGACCCGAGAAGATCCTGCTGGGATCGGAGTGGCCGGGCTCGGACTTCGACCTCGAGCGCATGAAGATCGCGAAGGCGATCCCGGACGCCGCCGACCGCGCGCTCGTGGAGGGCGGCAACTACGCCCGCATCCTCGGGATCACCGCCGCATGAGGCCGCTGCTGCGGCGCCCCGCCGAGATGTCCGATGCCGACGCCGAACTGATGTCCGCCGCGCTCTCGCTGCTCGAGACCGTGTACGTCCAGGGGCGGCACGAGGTGGTCGCGGCGATGCGGACGGCCGACGGCGCCGTCGTCCTCGGCGTCCACGTCGACGGCTCCGCTCGCCGCAGCGCGGTGTGCGCGGAGGGCGTCGCCGCGGGCAAGGTCATCGAGCACGCCGCGATCCACGGCGTCCCCGCCGACGTGGTGAGTGCGGTCAGCGTGCTCCGGCGTCCCGGCGGGACGACGCACGTCATCGAGCCGTGCGGGGTGTGCGCCGAGTTGCTCTCGGACTACTGGCCGGACGCGGGGGTGTGGATCACGCGCGACGAGGACACGCTGAGGGTCCGCGTCGCCGACCTGCTGCCGGCGAAGCGGACCCGGGGCTGGTGAGGGTCGGATCCGGGCGCACGCGCACCGGATCCGGGCTCACTTGTAGACGACGTAGAGCTTCCGCACGGGCTCCTCGACGGTCCACGTCCCGCACCAGCCGATGGGGAACACGGCCGCGCTTCCCGCGGTCAGGGTCTCCGGCTCTGCGCCGTCCTCCTGGACGGTGAGGACGCCGGCGAGGATGTGCACGATCTCGCCCCGGCCGGTGAACTCCCAGCGGGACGTGCCGGGGTCGCTCTCCCAGATGCCCGAGATGATCGTGCGACCCTCATTGGCGAACTCGACGCGCGATCGCACCTCGATCTCGCCGGAGAGGGGCTGGGCGCTCGGGAGGGCGAGCGGCTTGGCGTCGAGGTCGGCGACGGCGACATCGAGGGGACGGAAGATCGTGGTCATGATTGGATCCTAAACATGTCAGAATGGATCCCGCAAGAGCCATTCCGGCGACACGGATGCGGACACGGAGGACGCGGTGATCGAGACGGTGCACGGGGCGATCCGGGCGGACGAACTCGGCGCGACCTCGATGCACGACCACCTGCTGGCCGACGCGAGCCGGCTGCAGCGGCCGGGAGCGCAGCCGGCGCCCGCGGGGGACCGGGTGTCGCCCGAGACCGTCGCCTACCTCTCCGAGAACATGCTCGCGCTCGCCGACAACCTGCGACTCGACGACCCGGTGCTGGCAGCGCAGGAGCTCGCCCGGGTCCGCGCCGACGGACAGCGCTCGGTCGTCGAGTGCACGTCGTGGGGCCTCGGCCCCGACCACGCCGGGCTCCCGGAGATCGCGCGCGCGTCCGGGGTGCAGGTCGTCGTCGCCTACGGCGCCTACATCCGCTCCACGCTGCCGGCCTGGGTGGCGGAGCTGGATGAGGCAGGACTCGAACGGCACCTGCACGACGCGCTCGCCGTCGCGATCCCCGGCACCGACTACCGGGCCGGGATGCTCGGCATCATGGGGACCACGGCCGGTGTGCCGGAGCCCGAGCGGGGGATGCTCCGTGCCGCAGCGCGTGCCGCCGTGCGGACGGGTGCCGCCGTCTCGGTCCGCCTCGATCCCGATGCCCGGGACGGTCTCGCGGTCATCCGGCTCATGACGGATGAGGGACTCCCGCCGCAGCGGATCGTCTTCACCAACGGCGACGAGTTCATGGACGGCCCGTACTGGGCGGACCTCACCGGCGCCGGCGCCGTGGTCGAGATGTGCTTCGGGACGGAGGCCGTGCATCTCGGCCGCGTGAGCAACCCTTCGGACGACGAACGGCTCGCGTTCTTCGTGGAATTCGCCGCGGACCACCCGAGTTCTCGGCACGTCCTGGGCGGGTCCCTCTGGACCAAGGCGCAGCTCGTGCATCATGGCGGACCCGGTTACGGGCACGTGCTCGGTCACGTCCTCCCCCTCTTGGCGGCGGCGGGTGTCTCGACGGCGCGGCTGCACGACATGGTCGTCGAGCAGCCGCGCCGGTTGCTGGATCGCTGAGGACCTCAGGCGACGCCGACTTCGGCCGCGGCGCGTTCGGACGCGAGCTCATCGCGCACGACGTCCTCCGCCGCGTGCTCGGCCCGGCTCCGCGGGGCGACGAACGCCGCCGCGATGTACGTGGCGAAACCGATCGCCGCGGCCAGGAGCGTGGCCCAGCCGTCGAAGTCCGTATCTATGAGGTCGTTCGGGATGTAGAGGATGTCGTTGGGGACGCCGTACAGCGTCGGCGTGAGGGCGAGGAATGTCATCCGGACCACGAATCCGACGCCGATCGCCGTGAGCGCCGCGACGGCACCGGGGCGCTTCCAGAACACCCCGATGAGGAACGGCGCTGCGAGGCACGCGAGCATCAGATCGAAGGCGAGCGTGAGAAGGATGCCGGTCTGGCTCACCCGGATCGACAGGAACGCGCCCGCGATCACGAACGGGATCATGGCGAGCCGGGTCCAGCGCAGGAGCGGGTCGGGCCCCGCTCCTGCGTGGCGACGCACGGTGAAGATGTTCCGCACCGTGATCGCGGACGTGGCGAGCATCGCTCCGGACGCAGTGGAGAACGACGCGGCGACAATGCCGGAGAGGACGAGGATCGCGATGATCGGCGGTGCGAAGTCGCCGAGCAGCGTGTACAGGATCGGGCCGTCCGCGACCGAGAGGCCGAGCGTTGACGAGACGCTGAGCGCGACGATCGCGAAGATGCTGCCGATGGCCGCCGTGAGGGCTGCCGCTGCGAAGCATGACCGCTGCGCGACCGACGGGCTCTTCGCGCCGAATATGCGCTGCATGAAGTCGATCGCGACGATGTCGCCAATGGCGAGGGAGACGAGTGTCGCCCAGTTGATCGGGGCACCGGCCGCGGGATCGGTCAACTGCGCGGTGTCGAATGGGCCCATCCCCTCCGGGATCACGATGCCGAAGGAGGCGGCGACCCAGACGAGCAGGACGATCGCTGCGATGACGGTGATCGTGGTCTGGATCGCGGCGGTATACGCGTCCGAGAAGAGTCCGCCGGCGATTGTATAGGCGAGCACCAGAGCGACAGCCAGGACGATCCCCCACTCGTAGGGGATGCCGGCGAACTGCTCCAGGAGGAAGCCGCACGCGACGAGGTTGCCCGCGAGCAGGATGGTGAAGGACACCACCATGAGCACCGATGCCAAGAGCTCCGTCGCACGGTTGTACCGCAACCGGAAATAGTCGCCCAGCGTGAACAGCTTCATCCCGTTCATGCGCTTCGCGAGGAAGAGGCCGGTGAGGAGCAGACAGAGGGCCAGCCCGATCGCGAGAGACGCGCCCGACCAGAAGCCGAACTGGGACGTGAGGTCGGTGTTGCCGACCGTGGCATTCGCATCGACGGCCGCCGCCGTCAAGGAGACCGTGACGAGGGGGACGCCCAATCGGCGGCCAGCGACGAGGTAGTTCGAGCTGTCGCCGTCGACCTTCCGTCCGACAGCGATGCCGACGACGAGGACGAGGACGACCGTGAGGGCAACACCGAAGATGATCATGCGTACTCCCGAGGCATCGGATGAGGGTGGGCGACAGTTCCTATCGCCTGATAGGAAGGATCGCGAAGCCGCCGGTTACCACGGGTTTCTGGGCGGTAACAGTCCTGTGAAGATCGCCGTGCGGTCGGCGCGGAGGCTCAGTCGGCCGTGCCGAGCAGGCGCGTCCCGGCCGCCGCCGCCCGTTCCCGAGTGGACCGGTCGAGATCGAGCACGCGGAGCGCGGCGGACGCGATCCCGGATGCATCCGCATCCGTCGGTCGGGCGCCGCGTTTGCGCTGGAGGATCACGTTCTCGACGAGCGCGAGCACGAGTTGCGTCTCCGCGCCCGCGCGATCAGCTGGGACGCCGCACGCCGTCACCAGGGTGCGATACGCGGTTTCGAGCTCGCTCCGGCGCTCGCGGAAGGGAGCGAAGTGCTCCTCGGAGACTTCAGGGAGCAGATAGAGCGCGCCGACGTTGTGGGGTCCGGCCGCGAGCAGGCGGACGTCCGAAACACACAGCGCCCACAGCCGTGCGGCCGCCTCATCGTCGGCTGCCAGGAGAGTCGCCGCCACGTCCAGCGACGGTTGCACGGTGCCGAGGAGAAGTGCCAGCAGCACGTCGTGCTTGCGCGCGAAGTGGTGGTACAGGGAGGCCTGGCGGATGCCGGTGGCCTGGGCGATCGCATGCGTGCTCGCAGAGGCGTACCCGCGAGTGCAGAACAGTGCCGCGGCGGCGGCGAGGATATCGGCGCGCGTGCCCTGCTCTGTGGGGGATGCGCCCGACGCGCGGGGTCGTCCCGTTCGTACCAGCGCCATGTTCACACCGTACCCGCGGCGTGTAACACGGAGGAAACGCATGCATGCTCAGATACCTGTCAAGCGACAGGAAGGTCGGATCCGTGATGAACGGTCGAATCGACGGACTCGGTGATGTGGGGCGCGCCCGCGCGGACGCTCGCTCTCGTGTCAGTGATTCCGACTGGATGCCGTACATGCCGCCGACGCGGGCACCCTTCGGACTGTCCGGTGTGCACCCGTCGCTCATGCGATGGGCGGAGACGGTGGCGCCGGGCGGCTACTCTCACCTCCGTGTGGCCCGCGGGACCCGCATCCGTTTGTCGGACATCACGGGCGACGCCTGCGCGCACATGCTCGTGTTCAACGCGGTGTCTCCGCACGAGCGCCTCAATGTGGCCGATACCCAGAAGATTCCTTGGCAGGCGTATCTCAGCGCGGGGCATCCTCTCCTCTCCGGCGACGGACGCGTCCTCGCGACGATCGTCGAAGACACCTCGGGCGCGCACGACGCGTTCAGTGGAACGACGAGCAACGCGTGGAACGAGCACCGTTACGGGGACGCGGCTCCCGAGGGGCCGTCGCCATCGGGACAGGGGCTCCTCGCGCTGGCCGCAGCCAAGCACGGATTGACGGAGCGCGACCTTCCGCCGGCCGTGACGTTCTTCCAGGGAGTGCGCGTCGAGGACGACGGGAGCCTGCGCTGGCACGGCTCTGCGGGCGCGGACCGGCACCTGGATCTGATCGCCGAGCTGCCTCTCATCGTCCTCATCGCGAACGTGCCTCATGCGCTTGATCCCCGCGACGACTACATCGTGGGTCCGCTCCGCATCACGGCGTGGGAATCCCGGCCGACTGAGGAAGGCGATGCGCATTTCGCCGCTTCGCCCGAGCGCGCACGCGCCTACCGGAACACGATCACCTACGCTGCCCTCGCCGCGCTTTGAGGAGCCGCGCCATGCTCACCACGGTCCCCGATCGCCCCATCCACGCACCGGATGCGGCGCTCGACTGGTCGGAACCGCTCGTCGCCGGCATGGTGGTGGTGGACGCGGTCGTCGCGCCGCGCGCGCCCTGGTCCGGCGTCGTCCGCGCGGGGGACGTCCTCACGATCGTCGATGTCGGGGGCAATCAGTCCGCCGATTGCCTCATCTACGACGCGTCCGACACCGCGCACCGGTACAGTGCGGCCGACACGATCGCCTGGCAGCGCAACGCCTACATCCGCACCGGTTCTGTGCTGCGCAGCAACCGCGGACTGCCGCTCATGACGGTCGTGGGTAACGAGGTGGACCGTCAGGACACCATCGGGGGCGCGTGCGGCAAGGAGTCCAACACGCTACGTTACGGGCACCACACGTCGTATCAGCATGGATGCCGGGAGAACTTCCTGGCGGAGGCGGCACGGCACTCCCTGGACCAGCGCGACCTCGTCTCCAACCTCAACTGGTTCATGAACGTTCCGGTCGAGGCGGACGGCTCGCTCGGGATCGTCGACGGGATATCGGCGCCCGGCAAGCGTGTGGCCGTGCGGGCGGAGCGGGACGTGCTCGTCATCGTGTCGAACTGTCCGCAGATGAATAACCCCTGCAATGACTTCAGCTGCACGCCGCTGCGCATGATCGTCACCCGACCGACCGGGGTGGGCGGCGCATGAGTTTCGACACGCTGCTCGTCGCGAACCGGGGCGAGATCGCCCGCCGCATCATCCGGGGTGCCCGATCCGTGGGGCTTCGTACCGTCGCGGTCTACTCCGACGCCGATCGGGCGGCCCCCCACGTGCGTGACGCGGATGAGGCGGTGCGTCTCGGCCCGGGACCCGCGGCAGACTCGTATCTCCGCCTCGACGCGCTCCTCGATGCCGCGGCGCGGATGGGCGCGGGCGCCGTTCACCCCGGTTACGGCTTCCTCGCCGAGAACGCGGATGCCGCGCGCGCCTTCGAATCGGCCGGCGTCCGGTGGGTCGGGCCGACGCCCGAGCACATCGAAGCGTTCGGCGCGAAGCACACCGCTCGTGCACTCGCCGTCGCGGCAGGCGTCCCGCTCCTGCCGGGAACCGGATTGCTGGAGAGCGCGGACGAGGCCGTGGCCCATGCGACGCGGATCGGGTTCCCCGTCATGGTGAAGGCCACCGGCGGGGGCGGGGGGATCGGGATGCGGGCCTGCGAGGATGCCGCGGCCGTGCGCGTCGCATTCGATGATGTCGTGCGGTCGTCGCGCGCGAACTTCGGGGCCGACGGGGTGTTCCTCGAGAAGCTCGTCCGTCACGCCCGTCATGTGGAGGTCCAGGTGTTCGGTGACGGTGCGGGCCGGGTCGCCGTGCTGGGCGACCGGGACTGCACAATGCAGCGGCGGCATCAGAAAGTCCTCGAGGAGGCGCCCGCGCCCGGGCTGACCGACGACGTGCGGGCCCTGCTCCACCGGGCCTCCGGTGAGCTGGCGCGCTCGGTCGGCTACCGCTCTGCCGGCACCGTGGAGTTCGTGCTCGACCCGGCGACCGGGGACCCTTTCTTCCTCGAAGTGAACACTCGCCTGCAGGTGGAGCATCCGGTGACGGAGGCGGTCACCGGGGTCGACATCGTGGCACTCATGCTCACTCTCGCGCGAGGTGGTGCGCACGCGCTCGGCGATGACGTCTTCGGTCGGGAGTATTCCCCCCGCGGTCACGCGGTCGAGGCGCGCGTCTACGCCGAAGACCCCTCGCGCCGAAACACGCCGTCGACGGGTCTGGTCACGCACGCTCGCTTCGTCGGTGCCGACGGCACGGTCGACGGGGTGCGCGTCGACACGTGGGTCGAAGCGGGTTCGGAGGTGACATCGTTCTACGATCCGCTGCTCGCGAAGGTCATCGCGCACGGCCGGACACGGGATGAGGCGCTCGACCGGCTCCGGGATGCGCTCGGCGGCTCGCGGGTGGACGGCATCGTCACCGGGCTCGGACTCGTTCGCGAGCTGTGCGACGACCCCCGGCTGCGCTCCGTCACGCACGACACCGGGATGCTGAGTGAGACCGTCGACCCGGACGCGCGCATCGACGTGGAGGAGGCCGGTCTCCTCACGACCGTGCAGGATCTTCCTGGCCGCCTCGGATACTGGCACGTGGGTGTTCCGCCCTCGGGTCCGATGGACGCCGTGTCACTGCGCGAGGCGAACCGAGCGGTCGGAAACCCCGACGATGCTCCCGGACTCGAGATGACGGTCTCGGGGCCGACCCTGAGATTCTCGTCACCCCAGATCGTCTGCGTCACCGGAGCGCCCGTGATGGTGCTCCTCGACGACGAGCCGGTGGCCTGCTGGGAGCCCATCCGTGTTCCTGCCGGTGGCGCGCTCCGCGTCGGCGCTGCCGAGGGACCGGGCCTGCGCACATATCTGGCCGTGCGCGGCGGGATCGACGTCCCGGCGTACCTCGGGAGCCGGTCCACCTTCACGCTGGGCGGCTTCGGGGGGCACGGCGGCCGCGCACTCGTGGCCGGCGACGTGTTGCGCATCGGTGCCGAGCCGGAGACACCGGTCGCCGGCCCTGTGCCGGACGCCGAGCGTCCGCTGATCGTCAACGAGTGGCGGATCGGGGTGACCGAGGGGCCCCACGCGGCGCCGGAGTTCTTCACCCGGGCCGACATCGACACGCTCTACACCACGGCGTACGAAGTGCAGGTGAATTCCGCGCGTACCGGGGTGCGACTGACCGGGCCGCGGCCCACGTGGGCGCGCACGGACGGCGGCGAGGCAGGCCTGCACCCCTCGAACATCCACGACACCCCTTACGCGGTCGGCGCACTGGATTTCACGGGGGACACACCGATCATCCTCGGACCCGACGGTCCGAGCCTCGGAGGATTCGTCTGCCCGGCAGTGGTCGCCAGCGGCGAGCTATGGAAGCTCGGGCAGTTGCGTCCCGGTGACACGGTGCGGTTCGTGCCCGTGCGGGAGGCGGACGCCGCTGCGCTCTCCGCCGGTCGGGGCGTGCCGCTGATCAGCCGCGGCGGCGACGGCGACGATGGCCGCCTCGGGACGCTTCCGGAGATCGTCGAGGACGGGCGGGTCTTGCGACCGGTGGTGCAGTACCGTCGCGACGGTGACGACAACGTGCTCGTCGAGTACGGTGAGCAGCAGCTCGACATCGGTCTGCGAATGCGCGTGCATGCGCTTCAGACGCGACTCGCGGAACACGCTCCATCCGGAATCGTCGATGTCACCCCGGGGATCCGATCGCTGCAGATCCATACGGATGCGACGGCGCTGCGAGCATCGGATCTCGTCGGATTCCTGCGCGAGCTGGAGGAGGACCTGCCGCCCACGGCGGAACTCGTCGTTCCGTCTCGCACGGTGCACCTGCCGTTGTCGTGGGACGATCCGGCCACGCGCATCGCGATCGAGCGGTACATGGCGGGAGTGCGCGCCGATGCACCCTGGACGCCGTGGAACATCGAATTCATTCGCCGGATCAATGGGCTCGACAGCGTGGACGACGTGTATCGCACGGTCTTCGACGCGGAGTATCTCGTGCTCGGGTTGGGTGATGTGTACCTCGGCGCTCCGGTCGCGACACCCCTCGATCCTCGGCACCGGCTCGTCACGACGAAGTACAACCCCGCCCGGACGTGGACGGCAGAGAACTCGGTGGGGATCGGGGGCGCGTACCTGTGCGTCTACGGCATGGAGGGCCCTGGCGGATATCAGTTCGTGGGCCGTACGGTGCAGATCTGGAATCGCTTCCGTCGCGGCGGTCTCTTTCAGGCCGACCCGTGGGCGTTACGCTCCTTCGACCGCATCCGCTGGTACCCGGTCTCCGCCGATGAGTTGAGCGAGCTCAGGCAAGAGACGGACGCGGGTCGGGGACGGTTCGCGACGGAGGACGGCGCCTTCGCCCTCGCCGACTACCACGCGTTCCTGGAGCGGGAGGCTGATCCGATCGCGCGATTCCGCGAGCGACAGCGGCTGGCCTTCGACGAGGAGAAGGCGCGGTGGCGAGCGTCAGGGGAGTTCGACCGCCCGGTCGAGCATACGGCAGCCTCCGAGACAGGGGGCGCCGTGCTGCCGGCGGGTGCCGTCGCAGTGACCGCTCCGTTCGCGGCGACCGTGTGGCGGGTCGAGGTCGAGGCAGGATCATCGGTGGAGACAGGAGAACGGATGCTGGTGCTGGAAGCGATGAAGATGGAGGCTCCGGTCACGGCCGGGGGAGCCGGCGAGGTGCTGGAGGTCTATGTCCGTCCTGGCGATCGCGTCGCGGCGGGCACTGTACTCGCGGCGATCGGGGTGCGCCGGTGAGCGCGGCGTCCGGGATTCGGGCGATTGAGCGGGCGGCGGACGCGTACGCGCGTATCGCGGACGTGAATCGACCCGAGGTGTGGATCTCGCTTCGCGACAGCGCTGATGTGCTCGACGAGGCCGCGTCCATCGACGCGCGGGCGGACGCGGGCGAGAGGCTGCCGCTGGCGGGCATCGTCGTGGCCGTCAAGGACAACATCGACGTCGCGGGGCTCGCGACGACGGCGGGTGCGCGGTCCTTCGCCTACACGCCGGAGCACGATGCGCCCGCTGTGGCGCGGCTCCGCGCTGCAGGAGCGCTGGTCATCGGAAAGACGAATCTCGATCAGTTCGCGACGGGGCTCGTCGGCACGCGAAGCCCGTTCGGGGCCGTTCGCAACGCCTGGGATCCGAGCAGGATCTCCGGCGGTTCGAGTGCGGGATCGGCGGTAGCCGTCGCCCTCGGCATCGTTGACATCGCGCTCGGCACCGACACCGCGGGCTCCGGACGCGTGCCCGCCGCGCTGAACGGGATCTATGGGATCAAGCCCACGCTCGGCCTCGTGCCGACCACGGGTGTGGTCCCAGCCTGCCGCACGCTGGACTGCGTCACGGTGTTCGCTCGCGATCTGTCGCTGGGGCGCCGTGCGACGGAGATCATGAGCGGGCCGGATGGCGTCGACCCGATTGCCGCGCGGACGCACGGGACGGCCGCGGCGCCAAGCGCGTCGCCCAGGATCGCTGTGCCGTTGCCCGCGCAGCTCGGCGACCTCGCCGACGGGTGGGGGGACGCCTTCGCTGCGGTGGTCGATCGACTCGAGGCGCAGGGGGTGGAGATCGTGCAGGTCGACATCGAGCCATTGCTGGAGGCGGCGAGTCTTCTCTACGGGGGAGCGTTCGTGGCCGAACGGACGGCCGCCGTCGGCGAGTTCGTCGCGGCGCACCAGCACCTCGTGGGCGGGGATCTCGATCCGAGCGTCGCGCAGATCGTTCTCGCGGGGAGCGCGACACCGGCCGCGGACTACTTCCGTGACCGTGAGCGTCTCGACCGGCTTGGAATGAAGGGGCTCGCGGCACTCGCGGATGTGGACGCGCTTCTCACTCCCACGACCACCTGGCATCCGACGATCGCGGAGGTCCAGTCCGATCCGATCGTCGCTAACTCCCGTATGGGGCGCTACACGAATTTCTGCAACCTGCTCGATCGCAGTGCGCTTGCTGTGCCCGCCGGTTTCGTGGGAGGCCTGCCCTTCGGTGTCATGCTCACGGGGGCGCCTTTCGCAGACCGGGTGCTCGCCCAGCTCGCCGGATTGATCGTCGGCGGGACGATCGACATTCTCGTCGTCGGTGCCCACCTGCGTGGCCAGCCGTTGAATCCGCAGCTCGTCGCGGCCGGCGGGTCGTTCGTCGCCGAGGTGCGCACGAGTAACGCATATCGGCTGCATGCGCTCACGACGGTGCCGCCGAAGCCCGGTATCGTGCGAGTCGAGGAGGGCGGTTCCGCCATCGCCGGCGAGGTCTGGACGCTTCCTGCGGCGGGTTTCGGCACGTTCGTGGCGAGCCTTCCCGCCCCGATGGGGATCGGGCCGGTGCAGCTCGAGGACGGATCCACCGTCTCGGGATTCATGTGCGAAGCGGTCGCCCTCGAGGGTGCGCCCGACATCTCCGCGTTCGGCGGTTGGCGCGCCTACCTCGCGGCGGGACGATGATCGTCGGAGGCAGCACGGAGGGGTCCGAGCGTGGCTGACGCGCCCGCCCCTGTTCCGTGGGCACAGTGCGGCCCCCTTGCCGTCACCGGCACGCCGCAGCGACTCGTGCCGCTCGTGCTGGGATTCGAAGCCGTGGCCGAAGCGGTGTCGGTTGCGGGCGGAAGCGGATTCCGGCACCTGATGGAGCCGGTCACGGGCGCGGCGATCGTGTTCGAGGAGGGGTGGATCCTCGTCGACGGGGGTTTCGACCCGGCACGGATCCACGATCGGGACGCGCGGGTGCGCAGCTTCGACTACGAGAACTATGCACCGATCGTGCCGCGTCCCGACCCCCTCCGTCAGCAGATCGCGGAGGCGGGGCTGAGGTGGGAGGAGCTCGCCGCGTGCGCGATCACTCATTCGCACTTCGATCACACGGGCGGCGTGCGGATGCTGCCGCCCGGTCGCCCGCTTTTGCTGCAGGCCCGCGAATGGGCGCACACACAGTCCATCGAAGATGCCAGGATGGCTTTCCTCTTCGGCGACGACCTGGTGCGGCCCGGCGTGACACCCGTGCTGCTCGACGGCGACACCGTCCTCGCGGCGGGCCTGATCGCGATCGACACGTCGGGTCACACCCCGGGGCACCAGTCCTTCGTGGTCGAGTTGCCCGGCTCGACCGTGGTGCTGGCGGGCGACGCGGCCGATCTGCGGGCGAACATCGACGGCCGCATCCCTTGCGGATCCACGGTCGGTGAGGCCGGTGCCGAGCGTGCACGTGCCGCGATCGAGCGCCTCGCCGACCTTGACGGTCGCCCGGGGTGGGAGGTCTGGCCCGCTCATGACCCCGGGTGGGCGCCCTGGCGTGCCGTGGTCGACGCCCGCTGACCGACGCCAGCCCGCGTGGGTAGAGTGCCGAGGTGACGGAAATCGAGATGGCGCGGATCGCGCCCGGCACGGTCACGCTGCACGACGCGCGCACGAAGACGCGACGCCAGGTGGCGCTCGAACCGTTCGAGCTCGCGGTGTACCCCGTCACCGAGGACGTCTTCGCGGAGCTGCTCGGCATCGTCGGGCGTCATCCCCGGCGGCCGGTGACCGAGGTCGGCTGGCTGCGCGCGGTGCGGTTCTGCAACGCCCTGTCGGAGTGGGAGGGACTCGACCCGGCATACACGTTCGACGGGGCCGACGTCACCTGGCATACGGATGCCGACGGCTTCCGGCTCCCCACGGAGGCGGAGTGGGAGTTCGCCTGCCGCGCCGGGTCCACCGGGCCGCACTACGGGCCGCTCCCGGACGTGGCCTGGTCGGCGCTCGACGGCGTCTCATCGCCGCAGAACGTCGGCGGCAAGCTGCCGAACCTCAACGGCCTGTTCGACACCCTCGGCAACGTGTGGGAGTGGTGCTGGGACTTCCTCGATCCCGCCCGCTACGACGACTACCGGGTGTTCCGGGGTGGCGGGTTCGCCGATGACGCGTGGAGCGTGCGGGCGTCGGTGCGACGCGGGGGCCCTCCCGGCACGACGTCCGACGACATCGGATTCCGCGTTGCGCGCGGGGCGTTCGATGCCCCGGATGCGGCACAGGGCTGGTCGGCCGCCGCCGACCGGGAGCGCGCCGCGGGGGAGGGCCCCCGCCCGTCCGGATGGACGCCGCGACGCGGTCCGCGCTGAGCCGACCCGAGCGGGTGAGGAGATGGCCCGTCAGATCAGCGGCCAGTGGCGCATCGTCGCGTCGGCCACGCGTTGCAGTTCGGTGCGTGTCGCGCCGCCGGTCGCCTGGACCGAGAGGCCGTCTCCCACGGTGGTCAGGTAGCGGGCGATCAGTTCGGCATCCGCATCGGCGGGCAGATCGCCTTCGGCGATCGCCTGCTGGAACCGGCCGCGCAGGTCGGCCTGTCGCCCCGCACGCCACGCCGTCATGATGTCCTGCACACCCTGGCCGGCCGCGCCGACGGCAAGCGCCGCCTTCACCCCGAGACACCCCGCGGGCCGTCCCGGCTGGGTACCCGCCCGGACCGCACCCGCGAGGTACGACTCTGCCACTTCCCGCGCGGTGGGGGCTCCGACGGCGTCGCGCACATATGCTCCGGGGCCCCGCTCGTACTGCTGCAGCACCTTGAGGAAGAGGTCCTCCTTGTTGCCGAAGGCGGCGTACATGCTCTTGCGCGAGATGCCCATCGCGTCGGTGAGCAGGGTCAGGCTCGCCCCCTCGTAGCCATGCTCCCAGAACACGGTCATCGCGTCGTCGAGAGCCACGTCCGCGTCGAACTCCCGGGGGCGCCCACGTCTCACGGTCTCCTGGTTGTCCACACCGTCGAGACTATCACTTCGGCACCGATCGGTGCGTATCTGCTAGCCTGTTTTATGCACCGAACGGTGCGTAATTGGAGTGGGAGGAACATCATGGACAGGCTCACGGGTAAGACAGCAGTCGTGACCGGAGGCGGGACGAGGGGGATCGGCCGCGCCGCCGCCGCGCGGATGGTGGCCGAAGGCGCTCACGTGTTCATCACCGGACGTCGGGCGCACGAACTCGACGATGCGGTGGCCGAAATCGGCTCCGGGGTGACGGCGGTACCGGGAGACATCACGGATCCGAGCGATCTCGACCGCCTCTACGCCGCCGTCGCCGACCGAGGACGTGGCATCGACATCCTGGTCGCGAACGCCGCCATCGGCGGGTTCGTGACACTGGAGGACAGCACCGAGGACCATTTCGACCGGATGTTCGCCATCAACACCAAGGGCACTTTCTTCACGGTGCAGAAAGCGCTCCCGCACCTGAACGCGGGCGCCTCCGTCATCGCGACGCTGACCGGGTCGATCGATCGCGGCGACGTCGGAATGGGTGCCTATGCCGCATCGAAAGCCGCCGTGCGCAGTTTCGTCCGCACCTGGGCGAACGAGCTGTCGACGAGGGGGATCCGCGTCAACGCGGTCTCACCCGGCCCTATCGCCACCTCGGGCGTCGCCGAGCTCGTCGGCCCGGACCAGATCGACGCATTCACTGCCGACTGGGCCGCGAAGATCCCCGTCGGCCGGGTCGGCCACCCGGACGATGTCGCCGCGGCGATCGCGTTCCTCGCGTCGGACGAGAGCGCGTTCATGACCGGGTCGAACATCTACGTCGACGGCGGCATCGTTCAGGTCTGATTCCGCACCTCGGGCGGGGCGCACCGTGGGGGAGGATCCCCGCCCGCCCGGGTGGACGCCGCGACGCGGTCGGCGCTGAGGGTCACACCCGCATCGCGTTGCCGATGTAGGAGTACATGACGAACACCTCGGCGGCGATGCCGGCCTCCTCGAGCACCCCCTGCACGGCCCCGAGCATGTATCGCGAATCCCAGCCCATGTAGAGGTAGGCGCCGTCGCCGAGCGTGTCCCACTGCCCGTGCCAGGCCGTGGCGTCGTAGACGGGTCCGCCGCGGCGTGCGCTGAACGCGATGACGTCCTCCCGGGAGTCCGCCCAGAGTCGCGTGAAGACGCGATTGAAGAGGTGCTTGATGTCGTAGACCTCCCACCGCTCCTTCCGGTACTGCACGTAGGCCCATTCCCGCTGCCAGCCGGGCGGGAACCCGCGGCGGCGCACCGCATCCAGGATCGGCATCAGCCCGTCGTCGTCGATCACCACGTCGCTCGTGCGACCCCAGATGCGCACGACGGCGTCGGTCAGCTCCGCGGTGCGCGCCGAGATCGCCGCCGTGCCCCACGCCGGCAGGTCGGCGAGAGCCGCTGTCGCCGCGACGGCGCTCCGGGCGTAGAGCGCACGCTTGTCGGGGAACGACCGGTCGAGGGCGCGCTCGGCGAGCGGATCCTCGAGGAGCGCGAGGTTGCCGAGCGTGCGGGCGAGCGCGCGGTGGCTGTTCTGCTCATCGTCGGTGTACTCCGCGAAGACGCGCTCGCCGTCGCCGCTCCAGGTGTCGGCCGGCGCCGGCGGGAACACGTACTCGAGGCCGAGGTCGGCGAGGGAGTCCACACCGGCGATGCGGCCGAGCACGTAGGCCGGATGCGGCAGCTCGGTGTACTTGATGGCGGCGCGGACACGCTCGTCCGAGGGCGTGATGCGGCCGAACGCCCGCGCGAGCGACGCCGGGCCGTCGGTGCTCGCGCGACAGAGCCGGGCGACCAGCCGGTCGTTGGTGAGTCCGCAGACGAGGCGCCGGAGCAGCAGCGATTGGATCGCCTCGAGCATGTCGACGAGGGCGGAGCGATCGCTCAGGCCGCTTGCCCAATCGGCGTAGGCGCGCAGGACGAGTGGATACATCCCGCGTCCGAACGTGTTGACGTAGCCCAGCTGCCGCGCGATCTCCTCGTCGGGCGCGTGCGCCGGGTCGAGCAGGATGCGGTAGATCTCCGAATACTCCTTCCACTCGGCGGCGTGGACGTGGAGGGACGCGAGGTCGAGCACGGGGAACTCGTGACGGAACGCCTCGTAGACGCTCCGACCCGCCGAACCCGCGAGCTCGCGCCCGGTCTTCATGACGAGGTAGTGCCGCCAGAAATCGGCGATCGTCTCGCCGGTGTTCTGCTCGATCGGCATCCAGAACGTCTCTTCGATGGCCGTCTGCTCGGCATGGGTGAGGCCCATCAGCATGTAGTTGTGGATCAGCTCGTGGTCGCGCAGCGGCTCGCCCGTCGAGTTCAGGCTCTCGAAGATCTGCTGCGCGTTCGCGTCGGTGCCGAGCGCGATCGCCACGTGTTCCAGCCGCTGCAGCCCGCGCCAGATGCGTGGCGCCTCGTCGGCGCGGATCTGACTGCGGAAGAACGCGTAGTTGTCGTCGAACCGTGAGGCGCGCTCCTCGTCGACCGGCCCGCGACGGTCGAGCACGACGCTCTCGAAGACGCCGGCCCACGCCGAATGGGGCCGCAGACGCGTGCGGTGTGGATCGTCGGCGCGCACGAGCACCTGCTGCAGGCGGGCGGCCAGTGTCGGATCGCTCTCGCGGACGGTGTGCTGCAGGGCCGCGACCAGCAGCATGAGGGTCGTGATCCGCTGCTGTCCGTCGATGAGCACGAGCTCGCCCGCATCCGCGTCGCTGCCGCGCGAGGACAGGATCGACGCCAGGAAATGGGTGTGCCCGTCGCCCAGGTCGGCGACGGCGCGGATGTCGGCGAGCAGCTGCTCGCAGCCTCCGATGTCCCAGCGGTACTGCCGCTGGTATACCGGTACGACGATGCGGGTATCGGGGGCCGACAACCAGGCGATCGTGTTGACGGCGGTCGCATCGACGTTGGTGGCAGTGACCATGGTTCCGATCTCGTTGTGCGCAGCGAATGGATCCCGGCGGCGCGCGCGCCGACCCACCTACTGTATGCGGATGCGGCGCGCTCGCCGCGTCTCCCGTGGCCTCTCAGGGCCCGCAGGTAGGCTGCCCTTACCAGGGCGTGTAAAAACTTCGCTCGCCCCCTAAGAAAGGCATGATCCGTCATGGGTTACATCAAGTCCGCCGCTCTCGAAGAGACCGGCTACGTCGTGCTCGACCGGTACAACCAGGAGCTCGACCCCAAGGAATGGCTCGACATCGAGTACAACGACTGGAAGTCGTCGGGTGACACCCGCTTCGCGCCGCTCGCGAGCGCCAAGGGTGAGATCGAGTGCAACGGCTTCTGGAACCACAAGCCGCCGCGCACCGACAAGGACGGCGTCTGGATCGATTCCCAGGTCGAGAAGGCCCCGAACCTCACGCGTCGCGCGCAGGAGCCGGGTGCGAACGTCGGCCGCTGCCGCGTGATCGAGCTGCAGCCGACTCCGTACGGCGAGTGCCTCTACAACCTGCACCAGGACGACAACAACCGTCTCAACCCCGACGGCACCGGCTGGGTCGTGCGCGGGTTCTTCAACCTCACGGATGACACCGACAGCTACTTCGTGCTGCGCGAGAACCGCACCGACCCCGCCGGCGAGGTGCGGATCGCGCTGCCCGCGGGCGCGCAGCTCATCATCGACACCCAGCGGCTGTGGCACGCGGCGACCCACAACGGCACCGACCCGCGCTACTGCCTCATCACGTCGTGGACGAGCGGCCCCGAGCTCGACGCCTACATCGAGAAGTACAACGGCGTGAACCACGTGGAGAACTTCCCGGTGGAGCAGGACGTGCTCGAGGCGGGCTATGCCGAGCAGGCGCGCAAGGACGCGGCTCGCGCCGCGTACTACGCCGCGAAGGGCCAGGCCGAGGTGCTGGCCATGAGCGAGGCCTGAGCGCCCGACACCCGCGCACACACAGAAGCCCCGGTCTGCGGACCGGGGCTTCTGTGTGCGTCGACGTCTTCACGAATCTGTGTTTGTGTTGTACTGTGTGGAAATCGAAGGGGAGAACCGATGTACGCAACGGAGCGACACGACGCGATCGAGCGGATCGTCCAGACCGAAGGACGCCTCGCCGTCGTCGATCTGGCACGGCGCTTCGACGTCACGACCGAGACCGTTCGGCGGGACCTCGCCGAACTCGAACGCCGCGGCATCCTGACCCGCGTGCACGGCGGCGCCGTCGCGGGCACGCGCTCCAGCATCCGTGAGACCGCGATCGGGGAGCGCGTCCGCGAGCACAGCGCGGCGAAGCGCGCCATCGCGGCCCGCGCGGTGGCGATCCTCGGCGACGCGTTCTCGGGTTCGGTCTTCCTCGATGCGGGGTCGACGACGGCGGCCATCGCCGACGCGCTGCCCGAGCACCTGCGCGCCACGTCCGGCGGCGCGCGCATCGTCACGCACTCGCTCACCTTCGCCCCGGTTCTCGCCGATGCTCCCGGTGTGGATCTGTCGATCGTCGGCGGCCGGATCCGCGGCGTGACCGCGGCGGCGGTCGGCGCGGCGACGGTCGCGTCGATCGCCGGGATGCGGCCGGACGTCGCCTTCGTGGGCACCAACGGCCTCTCCGCGGGCTTCGGTCTCAGCACCCCCGACCCCGAGGAGGCGGCCGTCAAGGCGGCCATCGTCGCGGCCGCCCGACGGGTCGTCGTCGTCTGCGACGCATCCAAGTTCGAGCGCGAGCTGCTCGTGGGGTTCGCGACGCTGGCGCAGATCGACGTGCTGGTGACGGATGCGGCGCCGGACGCCCCGCTCGCGTCCGCGCTCGCGGACGCCGAGGTGGAGGTGCTCGTCGCATGATCGTCACGGTCACCGCCAACCCGTCGCTCGATCGTGCCGTCACCCTGGCCGCACCGCTCCGGCACGGCGAGGTGCAGCCGGGCACCGCCGCGCGCGAGGATGCCGGAGGCAAGGGCATCAACGTGTCCCGTGTCGTCGCCGGGGCCGACGCGGAGACCCTCGCCGTGCTCCCGCTCGCCGCGGACGACCCCTTCGCCGGCCCTCTGGAGGCGACCGGCATCGCCACCCGGGTCGTCCCCATCGCCGGGCAGGCACGATCGAACCTCACGATCCTCGACCCCGACGGCACGACGACGAAGGTGAATCTGGCAGGCAGCGCTCTGGGCGACGCCGAGACGCGCGCGCTGATCGACGAGGTCGTCTCGGCCTCCGACGGTGCGCGGTGGCTGGTGCTCGCCGGGTCGGTGCCGCCGGGCGCCGGAACGGACCTGTACGTGCGCGTCATCCGGGCCGTGCGCGAGCGGTGGGCGGATGCGGCGCCCCGGATCGCCGTCGACACCTCGGGCGCCGCCCTCCAGGCGGTGGTCGAGCAGGGACTCGCCGACCTCATCAAGCCGAACGACGAGGAGCTCGCGGAGCTGGCAGCCGTTCCCGCCGAGTCCACGGACCCCGAGTCGGTCGAACGCGTGGCGCGGACGCTCGTGCCGCACCGGGTGCGCGCCGCGCTCGTGACCCTGGGCGCTGCCGGTGCCGTGCTCGTCACGGCGGAGGAGTCGTGGTTCGCCGTCGCCCCGCGCATCTTCCCCGTCAGCACCGTGGGGGCCGGCGACAGCTCCCTCGCCGGTTATCTGCTCGCCGAGTCCGCTGCCGCATCCGCCCCCGATTCCCTCCGGCAGGCCGTCCGCTACGGCGCGGCCGCCGCCACCCTGCCCGGCACGCAAGCCCCGCTGCCGAGCGATCTGCCCACCGAAGACATCACCGTCCGGCGGATACGCCGCTGAGCCGACCGACCAATGGAGGTCATCGTGTCCGACACCATCACTTCAGACCTCGTCAGTCTCGACGAGGATCTCGGCGCCGACAAGGCGGCCGTCATCAGATCCCTGGCGGCCCGTGTGGTCGCGGCGGGCCGGGCGACCGACGCGGAGGCGCTGTTCGCCGACGCCTGGGCGCGGGAGCAGCAGGACGAGACCGGCCTGCCCGGCGGTATCGCCATCCCGCATGCCAAGAGCCCGGCGGTGACGACGGCCTCGTTGGCGTTCGCCCGGCTCGCGCCCGGGGTGGATTTCGGAGCCGGCGACGGGCCCGCCGACCTCGTCTTCCTCATCGCGGCGCCCGCGGATGCGGCGGAGGAGCATCTGGCGGTGCTCTCGCGGCTCGCGCGGCATCTGATGCAGGACGACTTCACCGCGGCGCTGCGTGCCGCCGCGGGGCCCGACGACGTGGTGCGGGTGGTGCGCGCGGCGATCGGCGAGGGTTCGGCGGAACCGGCGCCCGCGCCCGTCGCGGCGGCGGCGGCGACGGACACCGGTGAGCGCATCGACGACCGGCCCGCGCGCATCGTCGCGGTGACCGCCTGCGCCACCGGCATCGCACACACGTTCATGGCCGCCGACGCCCTCACCGCCGCCGGCACGGAGCGCGGCGTCGACCTCGTCGTGGAGCCGCAGGGCTCCAGCGGCTACCGGGCGCTGCCGCAGGAGGTCATCGACCGAGCGGATGCGGTCATCTTCGCCGTCGACGTGGATGTCCGCGAACCGCAGCGGTTCGCGGGCAAGCCCGTCGTACGGTCCGGCGTCAAGCGCGGCATCGAGGCACCCGGCGCGCTCATCGCCGAGGCGATCGCGGCGGCGCGGGATCCGCGGTCCGCGCGCGTGGACGCCGCATCCGCCGCCTCGGCGCCGGCGGCGCCGGCGCAGGCCGGGTCCTGGCCCACGCGGATCCAGCGGATCCTCCTCACCGGCGTCAGCTACATGATCCCGTTCGTCGCGGGCGGCGGCCTGCTGATCGCGCTCGGGTTCCTGCTCGGCGGCTTCAACGTCACCGAGAACGCCGCCGCCGTGATCATCGAGAATTCGCTCTGGGATCTCCCCGCGGGCGGGATCGGCCAGTACCTCGGGTCGGTGGCATTCATGATCGGCTCCACCTCGATGGGCTTCCTCGTGTCGGCTCTCGCCGGGTACATCGCCTTCGCGATCGCGGACCGGCCGGGCATCGCGCCCGGCTTCGTCGCGGGCGCGGTGGCCGTGCTCATGAACGCGGGGTTCATCGGCGGCATCGTCGGGGGCCTGCTCGCGGGATTCGTGGCGTGGTGGCTGGGGCGCCTGAACCCGCCGCGGTGGCTGCGAGGGCTCATGCCGGTCGTCATCATCCCGCTCGTGGGATCGATCGTCGCCTCGGGGCTCATGATCCTCTTCCTCGGTCGGCCGATCGCCACGCTCATGGTGCTGCTGAACGACGGGCTCACGAACCTCGCCGGCACGGCCGGCATCGTGTTCGTCGGCGTGATCCTCGGCCTCATGATGTGCGTTGACCTGGGCGGTCCCATCAACAAGGTCGCCTACGCCTTCGCGACGGCCGGTCTCGCGAGCGCCTCCACCAGCGACATCCAGGCCGTCCCGTTCCTCATCATGGGTGCCGTGATGGCCGCCGGGATGGTGCCGCCGCTCGCAATGGCGCTCGCCTCCACCGTGCTGGCGAAGAACGTGTTCACTCCGGTCGAGCGCGAGAACGGCAAGGCCGCGTGGCTCCTGGGCGCATCGTTCATCAGTGAGGGGGCGATCCCGTTCGCCGCGGCGGATCCGCTGCGCGTCATCCCGGCCGCGATGGTCGGCGGTGCGGTGACGGGCGGCCTCAGCATGGCGCTCGGGGTGTCCTCGCTCGCCCCCCACGGCGGCGTCTTCGTCCTGTTCGCGATCGATCCGTGGTGGGGGTTCCTTCTCGCCGTCATCGCCGGCACGGTGGTCACCGCGCTCGTCGTCGTCGCGCTCAAGAAGTGGGTCGGCGGCAAGGAATTGGCTGAGGCCGAGCGCGAAGCGTCCGTCGCGACCGCCGTGGCCTGAGACGATAGAGGGACAGACGAGAGGAAACACTCATGGCAGAACGTCAGGCCACCATCGCGAGCAGCTCCGGGCTGCACGCCCGCCCCGCCAAGCTCTTCGTGCAGGCGGTGCAGGAGAAGAAGATCCCCGTGACGATCGCCGTCGCCGGCGGCCCGGACCTGAACGCGGGCAGCATCCTGTCGCTCATCGGTCTCGGCGCGTCCAAGGGCACCGTCGTGACGCTGAAGGCCGAGGGGGAGGGCGCCGAGGCGGCGCTCGACGACCTCGCGGCGCTCCTCGAGACCGACCTGGACGCCGCGTAAGCGGATCCACGCGAAAGGGCGGATGCGGCGGGCTCGACCCGCGGCATCCGCCCTTTCGTTTCGCCCCGCGGTCAGAGCTCGGTGCTCTCCCCGGGATCGAGGGTGACGAACTCGCCGCCGTTCTGCTCGACCGCCCACTGCAGGCGGCCCCGACCCATGTCGCGGCCGGCGACGGCGAGCGTCATGTCGTGCGTGGCGAACGCGCGGCGGGGTGCGACGGCGAGCACGAAGTCCATCGCCTCGCCGATCTTGAGCCACGGCCCGCCCACGGGGGCGGCGAGGAGAGCAACCGAGGCGCCCTTCGGAACGGTGTACGCGTCGCCGGGGTAGTAGAACGCGTCGTCGACGAGAACGCCCACGTTGTCGACGACGGGGATGCTCTCGTGGATGACGGCGTGCCGGCCGCCGAAGAACTCGAGGCGGAACGGCGCGATGTCGATCGTGTCACCGGGGGAGACGACGGTGATCTCATACCCCGGAGCGGCATTGCGGACGCCCTCGGGTGCGACGATCGGGATTCCCGGGTTGAGTTTCCGGATGCGGTCGAAGTGCGGTGCCGACCAGTGGTCAGGGTGCTCGTGGGTGATGACGATGCCGGCGACGTTCTCGATCTCCAGGGGAGAGGTGAACACTCCCGGGTCGATGATGAGCGTCCTGCCCTCCTTCTCGAGGGTAAGCGCGGCGTGTTCGTGCTTGGTTACTCGCATGCCGCGAGTCAACTCCTCGGTCGCCGGTGCGGCAAGCGGCGACACGCGGCGCCGGCTCGATTTGGAGAGGCTGTCGAACGCATGGCATAATCGAACGGTTGCCTGATCGGCCCCATCGTATAGCGGCCTAGTACGCTGCCCTCTCACGGCGGTAACGCGGGTTCGAATCCCGCTGGGGTCACCAACACGAAGAAGCCCTCGACCGAATGGTCGGGGGCTTCTTCGTGTGCAGGGTGGCGTAGCCGAGTGTGTGGGGGGCTCCTGGGTTCACTACCGTGAGGATGTGGACATTCATTCGGTGCTGGGCGAACTCGTGGCCCTCTCATCGGCCCGGCGTGAGGCCGCGCGGCGAGTACGTAGCGCGCGGCGAGAATTCGACCGGGCGCGGGCCGCAGCATCCGCCGCGGTCTCGGCGGCGCCGCACGGTCCGAACGCGGAGGAACGCATCGCGGTGGAACGCACGGCGTGGTGTCTCGTGGAGGCCGAAGCGGAGGCTGCGATGGTCCTCGCCGAACTTCGCCCTCAGGAAGAGGCCGCAGTGTCACGAGCGTCGCTCTACGGCGCGACCATGGCGGAGATCTCGCGCGCGCGGCAGGGGCCGGCAGTACGCAGGAAACGGACGCGCGGCGCGAGGTGACGGAGCCGGGGTCCGGTGTGCCCGGTGGCGTGACCTCGCTGGAGCGGTGAGGGCTCCCGACCGCGCGCCGCGTCGTGGCTACGATGAGCGGCATGGACGACCCCACGCAGGATCAGCTCGAGAACTCCGACAAGCTCGAGAAGCGCACGATCGGTGGCGAGCTGCGCTACTACGTCAAGAA
>JAVBUN010000071.1:0-3849 GCA_031555335.1 Microbacterium sp. | reverse complement strand
ACGACGACGACATCGAGATCTACGGCCAGAAGCGCCAGTCGCGCATGAAGGCCGTCGCCTGGATCGTGATCATCGCCCTCGTGCTGGTCGGCGGCGGCTCGACCGTGATCGCGCTCCTGTTCGGCTGACCCCGCGCTCAGGGATTCCGGAGCCGCAAGAGACCCCTCCGCGGCAGAGGGGGGCGCGTAGCATGGCAGCGTGGAGCCTCTCCTCGAGGTCCTCACCCTGTGGTGGTGGACCGCCCCGACCGCCGTGGGCCTCGGAGCCGTCGGTTACGTCGGGCTGACGACCGGCCGGCGTCGTGCACGTCGGCTGGCCCTCGACGCCGCCCGCCATGAGGAGGGCGCGGCCGCACGCGCGCTCATGGCCGCGCGCGCCCACACCCGCTCCGCCCAGGCGCAGCTGCTCACGGCTCAGGCCCAGCGTCGCGCCCCGGCGGCGGGGGTGCCGAGCGTCGCGGAGGCGCGGCGCCTGCTGCAGAGCGCGCGTCTGGCGCAGCGGTCGGCGACGCTCGAGCTGAAGGCCAGCCGCAGCCGCGTCCGCGCCGAGCGGGTGCGACTGCACGCGCAGGGTGCCGACCTGACGCCGCTCGGGCAGGTGGTGCACGAGCACGACGCGATCCTCCTTCGCTGGATCGAGTACGAGACGGATGTCGAGACGGCACTCGCCTTTCCGCAGATGAGCGACCCGCATCATCCGGCGACATCGGCGTTCCTGCAGGCCGAGCGCGACGCCCAGTGGTTGCGCCCCGCCTCCCCCACCGCCCGCATGAGCCCGGCGGACTTCGTCGCCTACCGCAATGCGGTTCGTGCGCTCGAGCGCGCCTTCACCGCTGCCGAGGACGACGCGCTGCGCGCCTCGACGCGGGCGTCCGCATCCGTCAGGCCGATGGGTGGCACCGCACCGCACCGCGCCGAACCGCTCGCCAGCCCCGCACCCCCCGCCGCGGAAGCGCCGCTGCGGTCCGCCGCCGGCACGCCGGGCGTCTGGCCGGTCCCGCGACGCGGCAGCTCACCGTCCGCGCCCCGTGGTCCGCAGCCACCGCGCGCTTAGCATGGAGGCGTGGAGCCCTTCTTCCAGTTCCTGGGCGGTTACTGGTGGCTCGTCTTTCCGCTGATCGGAGTGATGGGCGGCGTCGGCCGTGCGCTGGAGCGGGCGGCCCGGCGGCGGCACGAGCGGCGCCTCGAGATCCTGCGTGCGAAGGGCGAGATCACCGCGGCGCAGCGCGGCGACCTCCCTCCCGCCGCACCGGCTCCCGCTGCGGCCCTCTCGGGGGCCGCGCCGCGATCGGATGATTCCGCCGGGGCCACCGCCGACGACCGGCTCGCACGAACCCTCGCCGCCCATGACGCGGTCACCGCGCGATGGCTCGAGTACGAGCTGGACGTCGCGAAGACCATCTCGTATCCGGCGATGAGCGACGGGCGCCAGCCGTTGACGGCGGCGTTCCTGCGGGCGAAGAAGGTGGCCGACCGGATGCGGCCCGCATCCGCCGGCGCGACGCCCCAGCAGCTCGCGGACTACGAGAACGCCGTCACCGACTACGAGGTGGCGTTCGAGGTGGCGGAGCGCGATGCGCGCCGGCTGAAGGACTCGTCGTTCACCGTGCCGGAGCGGAAGCGTCTCGATGTCGCGAAGCAGCTGCTGACGGTCGCGGTGGACGAGGCGGCGACCCCCGCCGAGCGCCAGGTCGCGTATCGACGGGTACGCGAGGAGCTCGACGGACTCATCTCGCTCTCGGACGGCGCGGTCGACGTGCTCGAACGCCGGGTGGCGCTCGAGCTGCCCGCTCCGCCGCCGCAGGAGCCGGGTCCGCCCACCGCCTGAGGTCCCGGGCGGATCTTTCCGGCACCCCCACGGCGGGTGCGCCGACGGCGTCGTCGCCGCAGGGGTTGACACCGGCATCCCTCCCGTTGCATGGTTAGTTAGTCAAGTAACGAACCACAGAACGGGGTCGATGTGATCGAAGAAGGCAGGGCGCTCTTCCTGCAGATCGCAGAGAGCGTCGAGGACTCGATCATCGACGGCAGTCTGCCCGCCGAAGGGCAGGCGCCGTCCACGAACGAGCTCGCCGCGTTCTACCGCATCAACCCCGCGACCGCCGCAAAGGGAGTCAACATGCTCGTCGACAAGGGCGTGCTCTACAAGCGACGCGGCATCGGCATGTTCGTCGCGCCGGGAGCGCGAGACCTGCTCCTCGCCGAACGTCGCACCGTGTTCGCCGACCGCTTCGTCGAGCCGCTGCTCGCCGAAGCTCGCAAGCTGGGCCTCGGTCCCGACGACGTCGCCCGCCTCATCGCCGACCGCGCCGCCACGACGGCGTCGGCCCCGTCCACCACCGAAGGGAACACACCGTGACACCCGTGATCGAGGTGACCGGCCTCAGCAAGCGCTACGGCGACACCGTCGCCCTGGACGACGTCAGTTTCACCATGGAGAAGGACACGATCTACGGCCTGCTGGGCCGCAACGGCGCCGGCAAGACGACGATCATGTCGATTCTCACGGCGCAGAACTTCGCCTCATCCGGCGACGTCGCCGTGTTCGGGCAGCATCCGTACGAGAACGCCCGCGTGCTCTCGCGCCTCTGCTTCGTGCGCGAGAGTCAGAAGTACCCGGATGATGCGCTGCCGCATCACGCCTTCCACACCGCACGGCTGTTCTTCCCGAACTGGAGCCAGGAGCTCGCCGACCGGCTGATCCGCGACTTCCAGATCCCGGCGAAGACCCGCATCAAGAAGCTCTCCCGCGGGCAGCTGTCGGCCGTGGGCGTCGTCATCGGCATCGCCTCGCGGGCCGAGATCACGTTCTTCGACGAGCCCTACCTCGGGCTCGACGCCGTCGCCCGCCAGATCTTCTACGACCGGCTGCTCGAGGACTACACCGAGCACCCGCGCACGATCGTGCTCTCGAGCCACCTGATCGACGAGGTCTCGAACCTCATCGAACGCGTGCTCGTGGTCGATCAGGGGCGCATCGTGATGCACGAGGACACGGATGCGGTGCGCGATCGCGCGGCGAACATCGTGGGCGACTCCGCCGCCGTCGACGCGTTCGTCGCGGGTCGCGAGGTCATCCACCGCGAGACTCTCGGGCGGGTGTCGTCGGTGACCGTGCTCGGCACGCTGACGGCCGCCGACCGCGAGGGCCTCGCCGCACAGGGCCTCGACGTCGCCCCGGTCTCGCTGCAGCAGCTGATCGTCCGCATCACCCAGCGCGCCGCCGAGCTGGCGGCCACGAGCGACAAGGGAGCACTCCGATGAGCCGCACGCTCAACGTCGTCCGGATGCAGTTCATCAACCGACAGACGTACATCTGGATCCCGCTGATCGTGCTCGGCGGCTCGTTCGCCGTCTCGCTCGCGATCTGGGCGATCCTGGCCGGGTCGGGCGTGGACGGACCGAAGTACGGCGGTGGGGCCCAGGCGCCGCTCTGGTACTTCCTCTTCGTCGGCGTCTCGTCGCTGACCCTCACCTTCCCGTTCTCGCAGGCGATGAGCGTGACGCGTCGGGAGTTCTATCTCGGCACGCTGCTCGCCGCCGGCCTGACCTCCGCGATGCTCGCCCTCATCTTCGTCGCGGGCGGCCTGATCGAGGACGTCACGAACGGCTGGGGCATGAACGGCTACTTCTTCGCGCTGGACTGGGTATGGGCCGCCGGCCCGCTCATCGCGGGAGTGTTCTTCTTCGCGCTCGCGATGCTGTTCTTCGTGATCGGCTTCGGATCGGCCACCGTGTACAAGCGGTTCGGCGCGCTGTGGCTCACCCTGGTCTACGTCGCGATCGCCGTGCTGTTCGTCGGGGCGCTCTGGCTGATCGGCCGCGCGAACGCCTGGATCGAGGTGTTCGG
>JAVBUN010000094.1:0-2571 GCA_031555335.1 Microbacterium sp. | reverse complement strand
GAGCAGTTCGAGATCGTCGCCCGCACCCCGAACGACCGCACCCACGCCCGCACTAACAAGTCACTACCCGCTTTGGTGGAGGAGTAGGGGGAGGACGGGTTGTACGGGGTGTTCTCCGTGAACCTCGCCGGATCGTCGAGCTCGAGGTCGCCGTAGACCTCGTCGGTGGAGATGTGATGGAACCGGCGATCGTGCCGCCGCGCGGCTTCGAGGAGCGTGTAGGTGCCGATGATGTTCGTGTCCAGGAACGGGCGCGGGTCGTTCAGGCTGTTGTCGTTGTGGGACTCCGCGGCGTAATGCACCACCGCATCCACACCCGCGAACAACTCATCCACCAGCCCGGCGTCGGCGATATCGCCCTGCACGAACCGGAACCGATCCGCCGGGAGCCCCTCCAACGACGCGAGGTTGCCGGCGTAGGTGAGCTTGTCGAGCACCGTCACGTGATCCTCCGTGTGGGCGAGGACATGGTGGACGAAGTTGGAACCGATGAACCCGGCCCCACCGGTCACGAGAAGCTTCCGAACCACTTACTTGCCTCTTTTCAGGATGTCGAGCAGGTAGGACCCGTACCCGGACTTCACGAGCTTCGCCGCCCGCTCCTCCAACTCCGTATCGGTCAGGAACCCCTGCCGCCACGCGACCTCTTCCGGCACCCCGATCCGCATCCCCGTCCGACGCTCCATGGTGCGGACATACTCGCCCGCGTCGAGCATCTGGTCGAACGTTCCGGTGTCCAACCATGCCGTCCCCCGGGGGAGGACCTCGACCTGCAGCTTCCCCGCCTCCAGGTACGCCGTGTTGATGTCGGTGATCTCATACTCACCCCGCGGCGACGGCCGCAACCCGCGAGCGATCTCGATCACATCGTTGTCGTAGAAATACAGGCCGGGGACCGCGTAGTTCGACTTCGGGACTGCGGGCTTCTCCTCGAGCGACACGGCCTTGCCCGCGTCGTCGAACTCGACCACCCCGTACGCGGAGGGTTCCGCGACCCAGTACGCGAACACCGCCCCACCATCAACGTCCTCGTACCGCTTCAACTGCGAACCCAGGCCCGGACCGTAGAGAAGGTTGTCACCGAGGACCAGCGCAACCTTGTCGTCCCCGATGTGGTCCGCGCCGATCGTGAACGCCTGCGCCAGCCCATCCGGCGACGCCTGCTCCGCGAACGACAGGTTGATCCCGAACTGCGACCCATCCCCCAACAACCGCCGGAAATGCGGCGCATCATGCGGCGTCGTGATCACCAGAATGTCCCGAATCCCCGCCAACATCAGCGTCGTCAACGGGTAATACACCATCGGCTTGTCGTACACCGGAATCAACTGCTTCGACACACCCAACGTGATCGGATGCAACCGTGTCCCTGACCCACCAGCAAGAATGATCCCGCGCATGACTCCCATCCTGTCATGCGGCCCCTCCCTTCCTCGATCCGAGCGCTTCGCTCCCGCTCAGCGGATCGAGGGAGCGCCCCCGGTAGAATCAGCCGGTCGAACCGCGCGCGGCGGTTCTCGGAGAGGGAAGCAACCGGATGTCGACGAGCGCAGCCGTTCCGAGGCTGGCCCTCTACGCGATCGAACGCGTCCGCGGCCGAGTCGATGATTACGTCTTCGACGCGCTGGCCGCGCTGCGGCCGCACGTCCGCACGCTCGTCGTGCTGGTCCCATCGAACACGCCGGACTCGGAGCGAGAACGACTGTCCGCCGTCGTCGATCGGGTCCACATGACCGCGTCCGAGACATTCGAGCCGTCCGTCTACCGTGACGCGGCGTCCGCACTGGCGAAGGAGATCGCGGCGGCGGAGGAGCTGGTTCTCACGGGGGACGCGTGGTTCGGTCCGGTGAACGACTTCGCGCCGGTGCTGGAACGGATGCGCGAGCGTCGCGTCGACGTGTGGAACATGGTGGGCGCGTTGCATGGGCCCCCTCCTGCCTTCCCGGGCCAGGGCTACGATGCGGTGCTCACCCCGTGGCTGTGGGTCGCCTTCTCGACGAATCTCGTGGGTACGGCCGCATGGGATCACTACTGGTCGGCGGAGCGCACGCCGGCGGACCTCCTGCGGCAGGAGTCCGAGGTGCTGTCGTCCTTCGCTGCCAGCGGGCGGACGACGGCATCGGCTTTCGATCCGGTCAACTACCCGAACGGCGACCCGGCGATCTACAGCGCGCGGCGGTTGCTGGAGGACGGTTGCCCGATCGTCGCTCGACTGCAGTTCCGCCTTTTCCCGCCCTTCCTCGACCAGCACGCGGTCCTCGGCCATGAGACCCTCGCGGACATGTCCGGCCGAGGATTCCCGCTCGATGCGGTCCTGCAGAACCTCGCGCGCACGGTGCGGCCGAAGGCGCTCAACACGGTGGCCGGCCTGGTGGACGTGCTGCCGAGCCGCGACCACGACGCGGCGGCGCGGAACATCCTGGTCGTCGCTCATGTCAGCGACCCGGACGGTCTCGACGACTTGCTCGATCACGTCGCGAATATCCGCCAGTCGTTCGATCTCGTCCTGACGACGACCGACGGCATGCGCGCTTCTCGCGTCCAGAAGGTGGTCGACCGCCGAGCGGAGCC
>JAVBUN010000060.1:0-2716 GCA_031555335.1 Microbacterium sp. | reverse complement strand
GGGCTCTCCACGGCGGGCACGCTGCCGTCCACGCGGCGGATGATCCAGTCGATCACCCGCGCGTTGTCGCCGAATCCCGGCCACAGGAAGCGGCCGTCGGCGCCCTTCCGGAACCAGTTGACCTGGAAGATGCGCGGCGCTCGATCGAAGCGCAGCTTCTGGCCGACGCTCACCCAGTGCCCGAAGTAGTCGGCCATGTTGTAGCCGCAGAAGGGCAGCATGGCGAACGGGTCGCGGCGAAGTTCCCCGACGGTGCCCTCCGCGGCGGCGGTGCGCTCGGACGAGATCGTGGAGCCGAGGAACACGCCGTGGGTCCAGTCGGTGGCCTCGAGCACGAGCGGCACGTTGGTCGCCCGGCGCCCGCCGAAGAGGATGACATCCAGCGGCACGCCCTGCGGTTCGTTCCAGTCCGCCGCGATCTGCGGGCACTGCGCCGCCGACACGGTGAAGCGCGAGTTGGGGTGCGCCGCGGGGCGACCGGATGCCGGTGTCCAGGGGTTGCCCTCCCAGTCCTCCAGCTCCGCCGGCGCCTCGTCGGTGAGACCCTCCCACCACACGTCGCCGTCCGGACGCAGCGCCACGTTGGTGAAGATCGTGTTGCCCCAGAGCGTCTCGACCGCCGTGACGTTGGTCGACTCCCCGGTGCCGGGGGCGACGCCGAAGAACCCGGCCTCGGGGTTGATGGCCCAGAGCCGGCCGTCCTCGCCCGGGCGCAGCCACGCGATGTCGTCGCCCAGCGTCTCGACGCGCCATCCGGGGATCGTGGGGCGCAGCATCGCGAGGTTCGTCTTGCCGCAGGCCGAGGGGAAGGCCGCCGCCACGTGGTAGGCCTTGCCTTCGGGGCTGATGACGCGGATGAGCAGCATGTGCTCGGCCAGCCACCCCTCGTCGCGCCCGATGACCGAGGCGATGCGCAGCGCGAAGCACTTCTTCGCCAGGATGGCGTTGCCGCCGTATCCGGAACCGTACGACCACACCTCGAGCGTGTCGGGGAAGTGCACGATGTACTTGTCGTCGTTGCAGGGCCATGCCGCATCCGCCTCACCGGGTGCGAGCGGCGCCCCGACGGAGTGCACGGTCTTCACCCACGGCGCACCGCCGGCGATCTGCGCGACGACGTCGACGCCGACGCGGGTCATGATGCCGATCGAGGTGACGGCGTACGCCGAGTCCGTGACCTGTACGCCGATGTGCGAGAGCGGTCCGCCCACCGCGCCCATGGAGAACGGCACGACGTACATCGTGCGACCGCGCATCGACCCGGCGAAGATCCGGGTCATGGTCGCGCGCATCTCGGCGGGAGCCGCCCAGTTGTTGGTGGGACCGGCGTCCTCTTCACGCTCGGAGGCGATGAAGGTGCGCCCCTCGGTGCGGGCGACGTCGCTCGGGTGGGAGCGGGCGAGGTACGAGCCCGGCCGCCACTCCGGATTGAGCTTGATGAGCTTGCCCTCGTCGACCATCTCGCGCAGCAGCGCCTCGTTCTCACCGCGCGAGCCGTCCACCCAGTGGATGCGGTCGGGCTGCGTCAGCGCGGCGATCTCGTCGACCCACGCGACGAGGGCGGCCATGCCCGGTCCGTCGACGGCGGGACGCGCACCGCGCGACGCCGTCGTGCGCATCGGAACGGAGGGGATGAAGGTCTCGGCGAGGGCCATGAGGGATCCTGTCGGGTCGTCGGCGTGTAGAACCGGGGTTTCACCTCATTTTTCGCTAACCGGGCCCGCTCTTATCGAGGACCGGGGTCGAAAAACTCGCAATTCTTTCATTATGATCAAGGAATGGCATCGACGGCGATCGAACTCTCCACCCTGGGGCACCGCATCCGGCACTACCGGACCGCTGCCGGGTTGACGCTCGACGAGCTCGGTGCGGCCGTCGGCGTCGCGGGCAGCCACCTCAGCCTCATCGAGAACGGCAAGCGGGAGCCGCGGCTCTCACTGCTGCAGGAGATCGCGGGCGCGACGGGCATCCAGCTCGGCGACCTGCTCTCGAGCGAGCCGCCGAACCGCCGTGCGGCGCTGGAGATCGAGCTGTCACGGGCGCAGTCGACGCACGCGTTCCGGCAGCTGGGGCTGTCCCCCGTCAAGGTCACGAAGGGCCTCAGCGACGAGGCGATCGAGACCATGCTGGGCCTGCACCGCGAGCTGCAGCGTCGGGAGCGGGAGGCCATCGCGACGCCCGAGGAGGCGCGGCGGGCCAACACGGAGCTGCGTCTGCGGATGCGCGAGCGCAACAACTACCTGCCCGAGATCGAACAGCTGGCGGAGAAGCAGCTGAAGGTCGCCGGTCACGCGGGCGGCGCCCTCACCCACCGCACCGTGAGCGTGATGGCCGAGCAGCTCGGGTTCGAGCTGATCTACGCGAGCGATCTACCGCAGTCGACCCGGTCGATCACCGACCTCGAGAACGGCCGCATCTACCTGCCGCCCGCGTCGATCCCGGGTGGGCACGGGCTGCGCTCGATGGCACTCCAGGCCATGGCCCATCGCCTGCTCGGGCACCGGCCGCCGAGCGACTACGCCGACTTCCTGCAGCAGCGCCTCGAGATCAACTACTACGCCGCGTGCTGCCTGATGCCGCTGTCGACGTCGATCGCCTTCCTGCAGCAGGCGAAGAAGGACCGGAACCTCGCCGTCGAAGACTTCCGCGACGCGTTCGGCGTCACGCACGAGGCGGCCGGGATGCGGATGACGAATCTCCTCACCGAGCACATCGG
>JAVBUN010000155.1:0-2632 GCA_031555335.1 Microbacterium sp. | reverse complement strand
CGGCGCGAGACGCGTGCGGGTGCGCCCCGTGTTGAACGGCGGATCGAGGTAGACGACGGTGAAGGCGGCGTCGGGCAACCGCCGCGCCACGTCGAGGTTGTCACCCTGGTGGATGGCGACGGATGCGGTCACGGCACCCGCTGCAGCCAAGCATCCGTCGCGAACTTCTCCGCCACGAGCGCTTCGGCCTCGGCGTATTCCTCGGCGGTGATATGACCGGGCACGGCGCCGTAGAGGTTCGAGAAGGTCTCGATGAACCGCTCGATGACCGCCTCGCGGGGAAGGCCCGTCTGGGACCGCAGCGGGTCGACCCGCTTCGCCGCCGAGACGGTGCCCTTGTCGCTGAGCTTCTCGCGGCCGATGCGCAGCACCTCGGTCATGACCTGGCCGTCCATGTCGTAGCTGAGCGTCGCGTGGTGCAGCACGCCGCCGTTGG
Organism: Microbacterium sp.; assembly: GCA_031555335.1. Lineage (GTDB taxonomy): Bacteria > Actinomycetota > Actinomycetes > Actinomycetales > Microbacteriaceae > Microbacterium. Next base: position 2,196 of record JAVBUN010000155.1, on the reverse strand, counting down.
CGAGCCGCTTCTGCGCGGCCCCGCCGATCTTGCCGGACGGCGAGGAGATGTCGTTGAGCGGCTGGTAGGTCGCGTCGATGCCGAGCGAGCGCAGCGCCTGCAGCACCCAGTCGTCGAGGAACGCATAGGAGTCGGCGAAGGTCATCCCGGCGACGAGAGACGCGGGCACATAGAGCGAGTACGTGACGATCGAGTTCGCCGCCATGAGCATCGCGCCACCGCCGGAGATGCGCCGCACGACGTCGAAACCGTGCCGCGCCGCCCCCTCAGGGTCGACCTCGTTGCGGTACGACTGGAACGAGCCGATGACGACGGCGGACTCGTTCCACTCCCACAGTCGCAGCGTCGGGTTGCGGCGGCCGTCGCCGACCCGGGTCGTGAGCACCTCGTCGAGCGCGAGGTTCATCCGCGCCGAGACGGGGGGCTCGTGCACGACCTCCCACGAGAAGTCCTTCCACCCGGGCGCCGTGATGAGCGCGCGACGCACCGCGGTGCCGACCGAGTCCGGCGTGAAGCCGAGCAGCTGCGCGCCGGCGGGGAGCGCCGCGCGCACCGCGGCGGCGATGCTCGCCGCATCCGTCTCGACGGGCAGTCCCGTCACGGCGGCATCGATGTCCGCGAGCGCGTCGTCGGGTTCGAGGAAGAAGTCCCCTGCGAGGTGGAAATCCGCGATGCGGCCGTCGCGCACCTCGAGGTCGACGACCACGAGCTTGCCCCCAGGCACCTTGTATTCGCCGTGCATGGTCTCAGCCTAGGCGGGTTCCGTCCTCCGCCGAGCGGTCGGGGATGCGGGTGTCGAGCCAGGCGAGCAGGTCCGCGCGCACGTCGGCCTGCACCGTCTCGTTGAAGATCTCGTGCCGGGCTCCGGGATAGACGAGGGTCGTGACATCGGTGAGGCCCGAGCGCAGCCGGTAGGCGTCCGCGAGCCGGTGGACGCTCCGCGGACCGCCGACCGAGTCGTCGCCGCCCACCATGAGCAGCAGCGGCACATCGCGGCCGAGGTCCGTGCGGGGACGCCCGAACAAGCGCAGCGCATCGAGCGGGCCGAAGAGCGCGAGCAGGGGCTTGTCGGTCGTGAGGGGATCGTCGAGGAACGCACGGCCGACCGCGTGATCGCTCGCGAGCCACTCGGTGCCCATCGCCCCGTCCGCGTGCCACCGCGCGTTGAGGTTGCCCGCGTTGAGCCCGCCGGGCACGCGCAGCGCCGATCCCGAGAGCACCACGGCGTCATATGCCTCGGGATGCCGGTTCACCAGGATCTGCGCGAGGAACGAGCCCCAGGAGTGCCCGAGCAGCACGAGCGGCAGATCGGGGTGCTCGTCCCGGATGAGGCGGGTGAACTGCCACACCGCCGCGACCGCCGCGCGATGCCCGCCGGGTCCGAGCCGGCCGAGCCGCGCCGCATCCCCCCACTGGCCCATCCCGGTGCGGCCGTGGCCGCGGTGGTCGTCGGCGTAGACGACGAAGCCCGCCGCCGTGAGCGCCTCGATCAGCGCCGTGTACCGACCGGCGTGCTCGCCCACGCCGTGCAGCAGCTGGACGACGCCGCGAGGGGTCCGGGCGGCAGCGTGCACGTCGTAGACAACGGTGATCCCGTGCGCGTCGATGAACTCGGGCATGCGCCGACTCTATTGCCCGCCGCCGGTTCCTGCGGGTTTCTTTAGCAACGCTAATGAGCTAGGCTAACGAATCGCATGAACTCCCCCGAACTCCCCACCCCCGCATCCGAATTCCGGATGGCGACCTTCAAGCTGGCTCGTCGCCTGCGAGCCGAACGGGCCGTGGACTCGATGAGCGACGGCCAGTTCGCGGTGCTCGTCTCGCTCAAGGTGCACGGACCCCACACGCTCGGCGAGCTCGCGGCGCGCGAGCGCGTCACGGCGCCGTCGATGAACCGCACGGTCAACTGCCTCGAGGAATCGGGGTTCCTCGCCCGTACCCCCGACGACACGGACCGCCGCAAGGTGACCATCACCCTCACGGCTGCCGGACGCGACGTCGTGCTCGAGACGGTGCGGCGGCGCAACGCCTGGCTCGAGGAGCAGCTCGGGGCCCTCACCACGGAGGAACGCGACATCCTGGCCCGCGCCGGCCGCATCATGCGCGCGGTGGCCGACCGATGACGGCGATGTTCCGGTCGCTCGGGCTGTTCAACTACCGCGTCTGGTTCCTCGGGGCCCTCGTGTCGAACATCGG
>JAVBUN010000194.1:0-10586 GCA_031555335.1 Microbacterium sp. | reverse complement strand
ATCCCGACGAACAAGCCGATGGTCCGCAAGGACCAGCCCGACCTCGTCTACAAGAACGAAGAGGCGAAGTTCGTGCAGGTCGTCGAGGACATCGCGGCGCGCCACGAGAAGGGCCAGCCCGTGCTGGTGGGCACGGTCAGCGTCGAGAAGAGCGAGTACCTGTCGCGGATGCTGGCGAAGAAGGGCATCAAGCACGAGGTGCTGAACGCGAAGAACCACGCGCGTGAGGCCGAGATCGTCGCCCGGGCCGGGCGTCTGGGCGCGGTCACCGTGGCCACGAACATGGCCGGACGCGGTACCGACATCATGCTCGGCGGCAACGCGGAGTTCCTCGCCGTTCAGGAGATGAAGGGCAAGGGGCTGGATCCGGTCGAGACGCCCGAGGCGTACGAGGCCGAGTGGGACGGGGTCTACGAGGGGACCAAGGCCGTCGTGGCCGAGGAGGCCGCGAAGGTCGTCGAGGCCGGGGGGCTGTACGTGCTCGGCACCGAGCGCCACGAATCCCGCCGCATCGACAACCAGCTGCGCGGCCGTTCGGGCCGTCAGGGCGACCCCGGCGAGAGCCGGTTCTATCTGTCGCTGACCGATGATCTGATGCGGTTGTTCCAGTCCGGCGCCGCCGAGGCGATCCTCTCCCGCACGAACTTCCCCGACGACGTCGCGATCGAGTCGGGGATGGTCTCGCGGGCCATCAAGAGCGCGCAGTCGCAGGTCGAGTCCCGCAACGCCGAGATGCGCAAGAACGTGCTGAAGTACGACGACGTCCTCAACCGCCAGCGCGAGGCCATCTACGCCGACCGCCGCCACATGCTGCAGGGCGACGACATCGCCGATCGCGTCGCGCACTTCGTCGAGGATGCGGTCAGCTCGATCGTCGACGATCGCACCGGCAGCGGCCACACCGAGAGCTGGGACTTCGACGCGCTCTGGACCGAGCTCGGCACCGTCTACCCCGTCGGCGTCACGATCGACGAGGTCGTCGCCGAGGCCGGCGAGAAGGGGCGCGTCACGCCGACCGGCCTCAAGCGGGAGCTCATCAGCGACGCGAAGATCGCCTACCAGAAGCGCGAGGAGCAGCTGGGCGAGGCCGCGATGCGCGAGCTCGAGCGTCGTGTCGTGCTGCAGGTGCTCGATCGCCGGTGGCGCGACCACCTCTACGAGATGGATTACCTGAAGGACGGCATCGGCCTCCGGGCGATGGCGCAGCGCGACCCGCTCATCGAGTACCAGCGCGAGGGCTATGAGATGTTCCAGACGATGATGGGGCAGATCAAGGAGGAGTCCGTCGGGTTCCTCTTCAACCTCGAGGTCGAGGTGCGTCGCCCCGACGGCGAGCACACCGAGGTCGCCGCGAAGGGCCTGGTCGCCCCCGCGGTCGAGGCGCAGCGGCTCGAGTACACGGCGCCCACCGAGGACGGCGAGGTCGAGGTGCGCAACGAACGCGGGCAGGTGCAGCAGGCGGCGACCGGACGTGCACGCCAGGCCGCCGCGCCGCGCCGCGCGCCGGAGCCGGAACCCGCCCGCGGGTCGTTCGGGCAGCGCACGGACGCTCCGGCCGCATCCGCCCCCGCTCCGCAGAATCGCGCCGAGCGCCGCGCGAAGAAGAAGTAGGCCGCGAGACAGCATCCGACCCACGAGACAGCACGTGATGCGTGCTGTCTCGTGGGCCCACTGCTGTCTCGCGGGTATGGAACGGCGGCGAGCGGCGGATGCGGCGGCGAGCGGCGGATGCGGCGGGGCCACGGGCGGGCGATTGGCCCGGCGGGGGCGGGACTATCCTGATTCGATGACCCCGCTGCGCCACCTGGACCAGTCCGCCAAGCTCAAGAACGTCCTCTACGAGATCCGTGGCGGCGCGCTGGCGGAGGCCGACCGGCTCGAGGCCGAGGGGCACAGCATCCTGAAGCTCAACACCGGCAACCCCGCGACCTTCGGGTTCGAGGCGCCGTACCAGATCGTGCGCGACATGATCGAGGCGATCCCCACCGCGCACGGCTACAGCGACAGCAAGGGCATCATGTCGGCCCGCCGCGCCGTCGTGTCGCGTTACGAGGAGGAGCCGGGCTTCCCGGCCTTCTCGCCCGAGGACGTCTACCTCGGAAACGGCGTGTCCGAGCTCATCACCATGACGATGCAGGCGCTGCTCGACGAGGGCGACGAAGTTCTCATCCCCGCGCCCGACTACCCGCTGTGGACCGCGATGACGAGCCTCGGCGGCGGGACCCCCGTGCACTACATCTGCGACGAGCAGAACGGCTGGCAGCCCGACATCGAGGACATCCGCGCGAAGGTGACGCCGCGCACGAAGGCGATCGTCGTCATCAACCCCAACAACCCCACGGGTGCCGTCTACAGCCGCGAGGTGCTCTCGCAGATCGTTCAGGTGGCACGCGAGAACTCGCTGCTGCTGCTCGCCGACGAGATCTACGACCGCATCCTCTTCGACGACGCGGCGCACATCCCGCTCGCGACCCTCGCGCCGGACCTGCTCTGCCTCACCTTCAACGGACTGTCGAAGACCTATCGGGTGGCCGGATACCGCTCCGGCTGGATGGTCATCACGGGCCCGAAGTCGCACGCGACGGGGTTCCTCGAGGGCATCCAGCTGCTCGCCTCCACGCGGCTGTGTCCGAACGTGCCGGCACAGCACGCCGTGCAGGCCGCGCTGTCCGGCGTGCAGTCGATCGACGCGCTCATCGCCCCGCCCGGACGCCTGCACGAGCAGCGCGACGCCGCGTGGGAGGGCCTCGAGGCGATCCCGGGAGTCTCGTGCGTGCGCCCGCGCGGCGCACTGTATGCGTTCCCCCGTCTGGACCCCGAGGTGCACGAGATCCGCGACGACGCCCGGCTCGTGCACGACCTGCTGGTGGCCGAGCACATCCTGCTCGTCCCCGGCTCCGGCTTCAACTGGGCGACGCCCGATCACCTGCGCATCGTCACGCTGCCCGAGGCCAGGGTCATCACCGAGGCGATCGAGCGGCTCGGCAACTTCCTCGCCTCGTACCGGCAGTGACCGGGCCCATCCGCCGGGGCTGACGCCCGTCCGGGCGGCTGGTTCTCAGAGCAGGGCGAGGGATGTCGCTCGCCACCGCCGGTCGATCCCCTCGAGCCGGATGGCGACGGCGCGGGTGCGCGCGGGACCGGCCACGATGACCACGGCCTCGACGACGCCGTCGGCGGGCTCGGAGTGGTGGACGCTCAGGATCGCGTGCACGGGCCGGGCCGCCGGCATCCCCCGGGCGCTCCGGGCGCGGGTCGCGAGGTTCACCCGGGTGAGGAGCGCCCGGTACGCGTCCTCGGTGAGCCATCGCGCGAACTGGTCGATGTCGCGCACCCCCGCGAGGGCTTCGAGAACACCGCCGGTGAGGTTGCGGACCAGGGGGATGGGGTCGGGCAGGTCGGCGGCGGAGGTCGGCTGCGGGGCGAAGAAGTCGCCCGCGTAGATCCGTGTGTCCGTGCGGGGAGCCGGTGTCGCTCCCATCGGCGAGTGTGCCATCTGAGCCTCACAGGTCGGGGGGTTCCGGAAGTGGGTTCAGTAGAACACGATGCCCATATCACGCTCCAGGGCGGAGTGCCATTGTGGAAAACTTCTCATCTGGGCCCTCGGTCGGGTCTAATCTCCAGCCGTGCGCTGGGATCGCTTCTTCGAAGATCTGCAGGATCAGTTCGACGCCGAGTGGGAGGCGGAGCGGGCGATCCTGGACACCGAAGCGGAGCGACTCCGGTTGTCGCGGGTGACGCTGCGGGAACGGCTGGGCGAGCTCTCCCGGGCGACCGATGCCGCACGTGCCGCGCTGGCGTTCGAGCTGCTCGGCGAGGTGTCGCTGACGGCTCACGTGAACGTCGTCGGCGCGGACTGGGTCGGGGTGGAGGTGGGGGAGCTCTCCGGCATCGTCCCGTTCGCGGCGATCTGCGGCGTCGGTCTCGACCACGCGGATCTGCTGCGCAGCGCCCGGCCGCGTGAGACGCCGCGGGCATCGCTGACGGAACGGATGACCGTCGGCTTCGTGCTGCGTGACCTCGCGCGACGGCGGGTGCCGGTGACCATCGCGACGGCGGCCGGACGGTCGCTGACCGGCACGATCGACCGGGCCGGGGCGGACCACCTCGATCTCGCGCTGCACGACCCGGAGGAGCCCCGCCGCGCGGCGGCGGTGCGCGGGCATCGCCTGCTGCCGTTCACCGCGATCGCGTGGGTCCGGCTGGATCGGGTCGAGCACCGCTGAGCACGCCGCTGCGACCTCCGCGTCGAGCCGGGTCAGTCGGGGTTCCGGATGCTGCCCTTGCCCCAGAGCTCGGGGAAGCTCGCTGCGCTCGACTGGCGCCACAGCGCGATCCGGCGGGCCTCCTCGGCCTGATCGTCGAGGTAGTCCGTCACGCTCGTCTCCTCGATGCGCCACTGGCGCCCGTCGCCCACGCGCATGCCGCGCAGCCGACCGTCCATGATCAGTGCGATGACGTCGTCCACGGAGACGGCGAGGGCCTCGGCGACCGCGGCGGGCGGCAGCAGACGCCCTTCGGTCGGCGAGGATTCGGGCATGGGTCAATTATGCGTCGGGGCCGGTGACGGCCCCCGCGCGACGAACCGCTGTGGATAACATCCGACGAGCCGCGGAGGCCTGCGCGACCATGTTGCCCATGACAGCACAGGACCCGCCGCGGCAGCGACCACGGGCGCTGTGGGCGGACGCCCGCTTCCTGATCGGCGCCGTGCTCGTGGTCGCCTCCATCGCCGGTGTCTGGTTGGTGGTCGCGGCCGCGCGTCAGACCACGCCGGTGTACGCGGCGGCCCGCACCCTCGTCCCGGGGGAGCCGATCGAGTCCGGGGATCTGCGGGTGGTCGATGTGGCGCTGGGCTCGCTCGAGGACACCTATCTCGCCGCCGCCGCGCTGGGAATCGACACGGTGGCGACGCGCACCATCCAGGCCGGCGAGCTGGTGCCCTCGGACGCGCTGGGCGATGCCGCCGCCGTCCGCACGACGACCGTCGTGGTGCAGACGGCCACCGACGTCCCGGCATCCGTCACGACGGGCAGCGCCGTGGAGATGTGGGCGGCACCCGTCGATGCCGACGGCGTCGTGCAGGAGCCTCGGATCCTCGTCGCCGACGCCACGCTGGCATCGATCACGCGCGACGAGTCGATGATGGGCGGGGGAGCCGCATCCGTCGAGCTGATCATCCCGCGCGACGAGGTCGCCGAGGTGCTGGGCGCGGTCTCGGGCGAGGCCGCGCTGTCGATCGTGCCGGGCGGCGGGGTCGCGCCGTGAAGCGGGTCGTGCTCGTCCTCGACGAGCCGCTGGCCGGGGATCTCGCGGCCGAACTCGCGCGCGATGGCATCGCGGAGATCGGCCGCATCCTGCCGCAGCACGCGGCCGCGACCGTGTCGGCCGGTCTGGCCCCCGACGCCGAGGGGAACGCGGCGCTCGCCGGCGCGGATGCGATCGTGCTGGGGGCGGATGCGGGAGTGCTCACCGCGGCGCTCGTCTCGTTCGCCGATCGTCACGGCATCCGTCTCGTGCCCGTGGGGCGAGGCCCTGCCGCCGCGCGTCTCGCCGCCGCATACGGCCTCGTCGCCCCGGTGACACCCGATCTGCCGATCCGGGCGATCGCGCGCGCCGTGCAGGACGCGCGTCCGGGGCGGGTCGACCCGGTCGCCGTCGTCGGACCGCGCACCATCGTGGTCTGGGGGCCGCACGGGGCGCCCGGGCGGACGACGCTCGCGATCACCCTGGCGACCGAGCTCGCGCGCGGCGGCCGGCATGTGGCGCTCGTCGACGCCGACTCGCACGCCCCCGCCGTGGCGCTCGCGCTCGGGTTGCCGGACGAGGGCCCCGGCTTCGCGGTCGCCTGCCGTCAGGCGGAGCGCGGAGCGCTCGACGCGGCGGAGCTGCATCGCATCAGCCTGCCGCTCGGGGGCGCGGACGTCGACGTACTCGCGGGCATCAACCGCCCCGCCCGGTGGCCCGAGCTCAGTGCCCCCCGCGTGCGCGCAGCGCTCGCCGAGTGCGCCGCCTGGGCCCAGCACACCGTCGTCGATGTCGCGCCGAGCCTCGAGCGCGACGAGGAGATCGTCAGCGACATCATCGACGGGCCGCGCCGGAACGCCGCGACGCTCGCGGCGATCGCCGCGGCCGATCGGGTGGTGGCGGTGCTCTCCGCCGACCCGGTCGGTGTGGCGCGCTTCCTGCGCGCGTACCCGGAACTGCGGGCCGCCGCCGGCGGGACACCGGTCTCGGTCGTCGTGAACCGGCTGCGCGCCGGCGCCGTCGGCGTCGATGCGCGCGGCCAGATCCGGCGCACTCTCGAGCGGTACGCCGACATCCGCGACGTCTCCTTCGTCCCCGAGGACCGCCGCGGCGTCGACGCGGCCATGCTCGCCGCGCGTCCGATCTCGGAGGTCGCGCCCCGATCGACGCTCGTCGCCGCCGTGCGCCGCCTCGCCGGCGCCGAGATCATGGGCCCGGTCGCTCCGGTTCCGGAGGCCTCGCGACGGTCCCGGCGTCGCAGCACGCCCCGGCGGGGAGCACCGCGACGGGCGGCGGCCGACGTCTAGGCTGAACGGGTGTCGACTCTCAGCGAACTCGTCTACGCGCACGGCTTCTCCGACCCGGCGGACGTCGAATGGCTCCACCGCCTGGCCGGGGACGGGCAGTTGCTCTCCGATCTGTCCTCCGCCGACATCGTGATCTGGGTGCCCGCCGAGGACGACTCGTTCATCGCGGTCGCGCACGCGCGGCCGAGCGGTGCCGCGACCCTCTTCTACCGCGACATCGTCGGCGACCGCGTGCGTCCGCAGTGGCGGGCGCAGGCGCGGGAGGCGTTCACCTCGGGCCGCATCGTGGACTCGGCGTCGCCGGACTGGTTCGAGGAGACGCCCACCCGCGTCCGGGCCGTGCCCGTCGTCCGCGGCCGCGGACCGGGCGGTGAGCAGTCCGCGGTCATCGCGGTGCTCACGCGCCACACCAATCTGGGCGAGGCCCGCACCCCCTCGCGTCAGCAGATCACCTTCAACGACTGCGCCGACGACCTGTTCGGCATGATCGCCTCGGGGGAGTTCCCCGATCCCGCAGCCCCCACCGCCCCGCGCCGCGGTGCCCCCCGCGCATCGGACGGCCTCATCCGCATCGATGTCGACGGGCTCGCCACCTTCGCGAGTCCGAACGCGCTGTCGGCCTTCAACCGGATGGGGTTCGACGACGAGCTCGAGGGCGAGCCGCTCATCGAGGTCATCACCCGCATCCTTCCCGCGAAGCGACAGTTCGACGAGTCGCTGCCGGTGGTCGTCGCCGGCCGGGCGCCCTGGCGCACGGATGTCGAGGCGCGCGGCGTGACCGTGTCGTTGCGCGCGATCCCCCTCCGCGATCACGGCACCCGCATCGGCGCCATCGTGCTGTGCCGCGACGTGACGGAGCTGCGCCATCAGGAGCAGGAGCTCATCACCAAGGACGCGACGATCCGTGAGATCCACCACCGCGTCAAGAACAACCTGCAGACCGTGGCGTCGCTGCTGCGGATCCAGGCGCGCCGCACCCACTCGGACGAGGCGAGAGACGCGCTCACCCACGCCACGCGCCGCGTGGCGGCGATCGCTGTCGTGCACGACACGCTCTCGGAGGGGCTCACGCAGAGCGTGGATTTCGACGACGTCTTCTCGCGCGTGCTGAAGCTCGTCGCGGAGGTCGCCGCCGCTCCCAATACGCGCGCGATGACGCGGAAGACGGGCTCGTTCGGTCCGCTCCCCAGCGAGTATGCGACCCCCCTCGCCCTCGCTCTCACCGAACTCGTCACCAACGCCGTCGAGCACGGACTCGCCGGTCAGGAGGGTGAGGTGGAGATCGCCGCGGAGCGCAGCGAAGACAGCCTCGAGGTCCGGGTCCGCGACAACGGCGTGGGCCTGCCCGAGGGCCAGGTGGGTCGCGGGCTGGGCACGCAGATCGTGCGCACCCTCATCCAGGGAGAGCTCGGCGGCACCATCGACTGGCACACCATCATGGGCAGCGGCACCGAGGTGACCATCGACATCCCGCTGCGCTACATCGCTCGCGCCCAGGTCTGACGTGCGGCGCCAGGCCGCCCCGTCGAGATCAGGACGCGCGGCGGGCGCGCGCGGCGCGGCGCTTCAGGGCACGACGCTCGTCCTCGGAGAGGCCGCCCCAGACGCCGGAATCCTGTCCGGTCTCGAGCGCGTACTGCAGGCACACCTCGGTGACGGTGCAGCGGGCACACACAGCCTTCGCCTTCTCGATCTGGTCCACCGCGGGGCCGGTGTTGCCGACCGGGAAGAACAGTTCGGGGTCGACCGTCAGGCAGGCCGATTTGTCGCGCCAGTCCATGCTTGTTGCTCCTCAGACTTGGAAGATTTCGGGCGATTACAGGCCGGAACTCGGGTCCGATAGCCTGTGTGGTGTGCGAGCTCTGGGCTCGCCCCACGCCACTGTGGGAGCACACGACGTCAAATATCGTCCCACAGGGGCCCAGGTGAATCAAGGGTTCACCCTGTGTTTTGTCCGTATTCACCGTCCGCGACCCGACGACGGTGCGGAATCGCACAACGCGTTTCGAGGAGATCCATGCGACACGACCTGCTCAGCACCATCGCCGGCAGTGTCGTCGTCCTCGAGGGGATCGGGCTCGGCGTGCTGGCGCTCATGCAGGTGGGGGCGATCATCGGCGGCGACACGGCCGCGCTCGAGACCGCCATCGCGCTGCTCGTGCTGACGGCCGTCGGCGCCGCCATCGTGATCGTGTTCGGCCTCGGCGCCATCCGCGGGCGTTCGTGGGGGTGGTCCGGCGGAATCGTGACGCAGCTGCTCGTGCTCGCCGTCGCGCTCGGCGCGGTGACGGGCGCCTATGCGCACCCGCTGCTCGGGCTGCAGCTCGCGATCCCGGCGATCATCACCCTCGTCCTGCTGTTCGGCGCCGTGCGTCGCGCCGGTCGCGCCGACGACGGGCGTCCCGGCGACCCCGCCTGAGGGGGCCTCAGTCGAGCCCGAGCTGCTTGCGCAGCCGGGCGACGTGGCCGGTGGCCTTCACGTTGTACTGCGCCAGCTCGACCCGGCCGTCCGCGTCGATCACGAACGTCGACCGCAGCACGCCCTCGATGCGCTTGCCGTAGTTCATCTTCTCGCCCCACGCGCCGTACGCCTCGTGCACCGCATGGTCGGCGTCCGACAGCAACGGGAAGGTGAGGCCGTCGCGCTCCCGGAACTCGCGGAGCTTGTCCGGCGTGTCCCGCGAGACCCCTCGCACCGCGAAGCCCGCGGTTTCGAACGACGACAGGCTGTCGCGGAAATCGCACGCCTGCGTGGTGCATCCGGGGGTCATGGCCGCGGGGTAGAAATAGAGCACGACGCGCTGCCCGCGCAGATCCTGCAACGAGGTGGGCTCGCCGTCCTGGTCGACGAGCGTGAAGTCGGGCGCGAGATCACCGGGGTGCAGCGTTGTCATGCCCTCCAGCGTATCCGGCGGCCGGCGACGCATCGGATCCGAGCGCGCGGCTCAGCGACCGGCGAACGTCGCGAGCAGGCGCTGCAGCGAATCCAGCCGGGCCGGGGCGCTCGGGCCGAGCCGGCCCTCGGCGACGGCCTCGATGATCGCGCAGTCGGGAGCATCCGGCAGGTGGGTGCAGCCGCGCGGGCAGTTCTCGGCCGCCTCGGCGAGATCCGTGAAGGCCCGCAGCACGTTCGCGGGATCCACATGCCCGAGCCCGAACGAACGCACGCCGGGCGTATCGATCACCCAGCCCGATCCGCTCGACCCGCGATAGCGCAGCGACACGGTCGAGCTCGACGTGTGCCGACCGCGGCCCGTGACCTCGTTGACGTGCCCCGTCGCCCGCATCGCGCTCGGAACCAGCGCGTTCACGAGCGTCGACTTTCCGACGCCGGAATGCCCCACGAACACCGTCGACCGGTCGACCAGAGCCGCACCGATGCGTTCGAGAGGCATCTCGTCCTGCGCGCTCGTGAACACCTCGAGGTCGAGTCCTTCGAAATGGGCGAGGAATGGTGCCGGGTCGGCGAGGTCGGTCTTGGTGACGACGAGAAGGGGGCGGACGCCGGCATCCAGCGCCGCGATCAGGTACCGGTCGACGAGCCGCGCGCGCGGCTCGGGATCGGCGGCGGCGACGACCACGAGCATCTGGTCCGCGTTCGCCACGATCACCCGCTCGACCTGGTCGGTGTCGTCGGCGCTGCGTCGCAGCAGGGTCGTGCGCGGCTCGATACCGACGATGCGCGCGAGCGTGCCCTCGGTGCCTGTCCGGTCTCCGACGACGCGCGCGCGGTCACCGGTGACGATCGGCTGACGGCGGAGCTCCCGGGCGCGGGTCGCGATCACGTCGCGCTCCGTCGGACCGCCCTCGTCCAGGAGCACCGCGTAGCGGCCACGATCCACGCCCCGCACCCGTGCGATCTGCGCATCGGCGTGGGCGGGGCGGCGTTTGGTGCGCGGGCGGTTGGCCTTGGGATTCGGGCGGGCGCGGAAGTCCGATTCGTCGAGCTCCTGCTCGTCGTCCTCGTCGTCGTCCGGGAGCCAGCTCACGCGGTCGCGTCCTCGCCGGCGAGCATCCGCGCCCAGAGCTCGG
>JAVBUN010000031.1:0-2607 GCA_031555335.1 Microbacterium sp. | reverse complement strand
CACCTTCTCGAGCAGCTGCGCCGTCTGCGACCTGTCATCGCGTTTCGGCGAGGCGAAGCGCTCGTTCAGCTGCGTTCGAACGACCTGCGCGACGATCTGCCGGACGGCCGGCGTGCCGAGCACTTCTTTCGTCTGCCCCTCGAACTGAGGTTCGGGAACGCTGACCGTCAGCACGGCCGTGAGACCCGCGAGTGCATCGTCTTTCTCGAGCTTGTCGTTGCCGACCTTCAGCCGACGGGCGTTCTGCGCGACCTGCTCGCGCAGAACCTTCAAGAGCTCCTGATCGAACCCCTGCTGGTGCGTGCCGCCCTTGGGCGTGGCGATGATGTTGACGAACGACCGGGTGGTCGTGTCATAGCCCGTGCCCCAGCGCAGCGCGATGTCGACGGTGCACTCCCGCTGTACCTCGGTCGCCACCATCGCACCGGTCGCCTGGAGCACCGGCACCGTCTCGGTGTACGACCCGCTGCCCGTGAGACGCCAGGTGTCGGTCACCGCACCGTCGCTGGCGAGGTACTCGACGAACTCCGAGATGCCGCCCTCGTAGTGGTACGAGGTCTCATCGACCTCGCCCGAGCGACCGTCGCGGACGACGATCTCGAGTCCGGGCACGAGGAAGGCGGTCTGACGCGCACGCGTCTCGAGCTCTTCGAGCTGGAAGGCGGCGTCTTTCGTGAAGATCTGACGATCGGCCCAGTACCGCACGCGCGTGCCCGTGACGCCGCGCGCGGTCTTGCCGACCACCCGCAGCTCGCTTCGTTCGTCGAACGGCCGGAACGGCGCATCGGGGCGCGGACGGCCGCCCTGATCGTCGAAGAGTCCGGGCTCGCCGCGATGGAACGACATGGCCCAGGTCTTGCCGCCGCGGTCGACCTCGACGTCGAGGCGCTCGGAGAGCGCGTTCACGACCGACGCGCCGACACCGTGGAGACCCCCGGAGGCGGCGTACGAGCCGCCGCCGAACTTGCCGCCGGCGTGAAGCTTCGTGAAGACGACCTCGACGCCGCTCAGACCGGTGCGCGGTTCGACGTCCACGGGGATGCCCCGGGCCCGGTCACGCACCTCGACGCTGCCGTCCGCGTGCAGCACGATGTCGATCCGCGACCCGAATCCGCCGAGCGCCTCATCGACCGAGTTGTCGATGATCTCCCAGAGGCAGTGCATGAGTCCGCGGGAGTCCGTCGAGCCGATGTACATACCCGGCCGCTTGCGTACCGCCTCGAGCCCTTCGAGGACCTGCAGATGATGGGCGGAATACTCGGCTGTCACAAGGGTCAAGAGTATCCGCGACGGCCGACACCGCCTGGCACAGACACGGCATGCGAGGGTCGGCGTACGCGCTGAGCGAAACGCCCCGGCATCCGGGCATGCACCACCGGAACGCGTGGTTGTATGTCATGACTCGCACCGCACACCAGCAGCGCACGACGCACCGAGGAGGTCCACGATGAACACCACGTCGACGCCCGCCGACCAGGCCGCCGTCCTCGACTACCGGCTCACGGCCGCCGACCGCTGCGACTCCTGCGGCGCCCAGGCGTACATCGCCGCCGAGGTGAACGGGAGCGAACTGCTCTTCTGCGCCCACCACGGTCGCAAGTACGAGGAGAAGCTGCGCAGCATCGCCACCTCCTGGCACGACGAGACCGCTCGCCTGGTCGAGGCCTGACCCCGATCAGCGACTGACTTCGAATGGCCCTGACTTCGGTCAGGGCCATTCTTCGATCAGCGCCTGACGTCGATCAGCGCCTGATTTCGATCAGCGCCTGATTTCGATCAGCGGTAGTCCCGTGGCAGGAGCGGCGACAGCCGGAGGGCGATCTCCTCGCCGATCGTGCCGATGCTCTCGGCGAGATCCGTCATCCCCGGCGCACCGGGCCCGGTGATACGCACGGTCTGACCGACCGCCGCACCGGGCCAGGCGGCCACCGCCGACTCGACATCATCCACGTCGAGCAGGGCACGCCCGCCCGCGGGCGTCTGCACGGTGACCCGTCCCCCGAGGGTCGACGGCAGACCATCGGCGGAACCGACGCCGATCCGTGCGGCGTCGGCGCCGACCGCCGTGACCGGGACGTCGAGGGCGGCGATCTGCACGATGCCGAGGTCGGCGTCGGACGGACCGCCGGCCGGCCGGATGCCGTAGCAGAACGCGCCCACGCGGACGAGGTCGAAGCGGAACTCCGGACGCGCCACGGCGGCGGCGCTGGCCGCCAGATGACGAAGCGGCGTGCGGATCCCCGCCTCGGCGGCCGTGTCGATCGCGGCGAGGAACACCGCGCGTGCGTCGTCGTCGTACGCGTCCGAGGCCTCGGCGATGTGGCTCCAGATGCCGACGACCTGAACGACCCCGTCGGATTCGAGCACCGCGGCGCGCGCGACGAACGCCGCCCAGTGCTCCGCCCGAACCCCGTTGCGGTGCAGTCCGGTGTCGATCTTCAGGTGCAACCTGGCCGGGCGACCCGCGTCGCGGGCTGCGGCAGCCGCGTCCTCCAGAGCCGCGGCATCACCGATCCCGAGGTCGAGGTCGGCAGCGACCGCCGCACGCGCATCCGCGGGGCCGGCGATCAACCAGACGAAGATGCGGGCGTCGGCGCCGAGCACCGC
>JAVBUN010000317.1:0-4542 GCA_031555335.1 Microbacterium sp. | reverse complement strand
TCTCCGTAAAAGAAAAATACTGACCAACCGGAATAAGGTCGGACAGCGAGTTTGAACTGACCAAAAAGATGTCAAAACTGACAATCCATAACGCCAACCCCTCCGAAAAAGGATTGGACTTGATCCAAAGGAATCTCTATCCAGCCCAAAGGCTGAAACGAGGTAATTTGGCATTTGACAAGTGCACGCTGTTGAGTTCTCAAGGATCGGACGCTCCCGCAGCTCAGCCTCACAGCCTCACCCACAGGGCAACTTCCCCATCTTAACCGACACCCTCGCCCTGTCAAATCGGCGCGTCGTTCCGGAACCGGAACAGTGGGACACGATTCGACTCGGAGGAGCCGGACTCCCCATCATACCCGCCGGAGCGGACAACTCTCAAGGAGAGTTTCGAAGGGGAGGTGGTCCGCCGCTTGAGGGGGGCGGGCCTTCCGGCTCTCGCTCTTCCCTGTGGGGCGAACAAGTAAGAATTTACGTGGATCCCGGGGTTCGGGCAAATCGTGTGTGCATCCCGGGCATGTCGCGGCCCTCAGCCGCGGAATCCCGCGGATCCACCGCGTGCCAGCTGCACGATGGCGCACAGCACTGCGGTGCCCCCCGCCCACACCGCGCACGTGGGCGGCAGCACGCGATAGGCCAAGTGCGCCACCGTGAACCCGTCGTGCAGCGGTCCGAACGTGAGGATCCCCCACGTCCAGGCGGCGGCGAGAGCGAGTGGCAACGATGCCCACCACGCGGCGCGCACGGCACCCGGGAGGACGCGCACGACCGGAGCGGCCTCTCTACGCCGCAGCCACATCGCCCCCGCGACCGCCAGCACGAGCAGTCCGATGACGCTCGACGCGTGCTGCATCCAGGTGAATCCGTCCACCGGCCCCCATCGCTCGGCGAGTGCCGGGAGGATCACGAGTCCGCCGCGGTCCTCGTGCGTGAACGAGTCCCACACGATGTGACTCGCCACACCCAGCAGGAGCGACACGATCAGGAGCAGTCCGCTCCCCCACGTGCGCGGCAGCGTCTCCCGCAGCCCGGCACGCAGTCCGCCGTCCCACGCGACCGGCAGCCGCTCCGCGAGCATCCGCGGCGAGAGCTCTCGGACGGCGGGACGCAGCAGCCCGCGCCACACGAGCAGGAGCACGAAGGCGATGACCGCCGTGAGCGCGATCCAGCGCGGGTCGTGCGTGACCAGATACGTGACCGGGGTCCGTCGAACGAACAGCGGCAGATCCGGGGTCATCGCCCCGACCGCGATCGCCGCCGGCACGAGCCGCGTCCGCACGAACGGCAACGCGACGATCGCGTGGCTCGGCGTGAAGGGCATGCGCGTCAGTCGCGGACGAGGATTCCGGCGAGGGTCTTCTTGCCGCGGCGAAGGATCGAGACGCCGCCGGGGAGCGCGCCGGCGATCACCTGCCCCTCCTCGAGGACCCGGTGCCCGTCGAGGCTGACGCCTCCCTGCGACACCGCACGGCGTGCCTCCCCGAGGCTCGAGACGAGACCTGTCGCGACGAGCGCCTGCGCGACGGTGGTCCCCCGTTGCACCTCGGCGTGGGGCAGCTCGTCGATCGCCGAACGGAGCACACCGGCATCCAGCCCCGTGAGGTCGCCCTGCCCGAACAGCGCGTCGGATGCGGCGATCACGGCCGCCGCGGCCGTCTCGCCGTGCACGAGCGCGGTCACCTCGAACGCGAGGCGCTTCTGCGCGGCACGGCGGAACGGCTCCGACGCGACGAGGGCCGCGTACTCCTCGATCTCAGCGCGCGAGAGGAACGTGAACACCTTCAGCCGATCGATCACATCCGCGTCGTCGGTGTTGAGCCAGAACTGGTACATCCGGTACGGGCTGCACATCTCGGCATCCAGCCAGATCGCGTTGCCCTCGCTCTTGCCGAACTTCGTCCCGTCGCTGTTGGTGATCAGCGGCGTGCCGATCGCGTGGGCCGAGACGCCCTCCACGCGGTGGATCAGATCGGTGCCGCTCGTGAGGTTGCCCCACTGGTCCGAGCCGCCGGTCTGCAGCACGCACCCGTACTGGCGGTAGAGCTCCAGGAAGTCCATGCCCTGCAGGATCTGGTAGCTGAACTCGGTGTAGCTGATGCCGGCCTCCGAGTTGAGCCGCGCGCTGACCGCGTCCTTCTTCAGCATCGTGCCGACGCGGTAGTGCTTGCCGATCTCGCGCAGGAAGTCGATCGCCGACATCGGCGCCGTCCAGTCGAGGTTGTTCACCATCCGGGCGGCGTTGTCGCCCTCGAAGTCGAGGTACTGCTGCACCTGCGCCCGCAGCCGATCGACCCACGCCGCGACCGTCTCGGGCGTGTTCAGCGTGCGCTCCGCCGTGGGCCGCGGATCGCCGATGAGTCCGGTGGACCCGCCGACGAGGCCGAGCGGTCGGTGTCCGGCGAGCTGGAGGCGGCGCATCGTGAGCAGCTGCACCAGGTTGCCGAGGTGCAGGCTCGGCGCGGTGGGGTCGAAGCCGCAGTAATACGTGATCGGGTCCCCGGCGAGCAGCGCACGCAGCGCGTCCTGATCGGTGGACACATGCACGAGGCCGCGCCAGACCAGTTCGTCCCACACGTTCTCGAACGTCGGGTCGTTGGCCGGGGGCGTCGCGCTCACGAGGGGCGTAGACACGCGCCTCAGCGTATCAACCGGCGGAGCGCCCGCGGCGTCACACCCGATCGAACAGGCCGACGAGGTTGCCCTCGCTGTCGCGGATGTACACCCACCGCGCATCGTCGCCCAGCGGATGGATCTCCCCGACCTGCTCGCCGCCGCGCTCGACGGCCTGGGCGACGGTGTCCTCGATCCGGTCGACGGTGAACACGACGGTCGGATGCGACGCCTCGCCGCGCAGATGCAGATCGCCGTCGACGCCCGCGCCCTCGGGCTGGCGCAGCATCCCCATCGTCGCCTGCCAGGGCTCGTAGTCGTAGCCGAGGACCTCTCGGTAGAACACCTGCGCGCGTTCGATGTCGTCCACCGGGATCTCGAAGTGCTCCATCTTCGCCATGGCCCCAGCTTGGTCGGCGCGGGTCCCGCACCGCAAGTCGTCGGTCCCCCGTGTCAGACTGGGCGCCATGGTGGTCGCGCTCCCCGATGTCGTCGTCGTCGCGGTGCTGTCGATCTTCCTGTTCCTGGCCCTCTGCGGCGCGCTCGTGCTCGTCACCGTGGCGCCGCGTCGCCCCTCGAACGCCCCGTCGCTGATCGCGGCGGGCCTCGTCGTGCTGTGCCTGATCGTCGTCGCGGTCGCCCCCGTCAACGTCCCCGTGCTGGTCGGCATGATGATCGCTCTGCTCGCCACGGCGCTCGGCGTGATCGGCGGCAACCCGGTCACCCGACGGGTGCTGGATCTCGCGACCCACGGCGAGGTGCGCGAGGGCGCGCGCGGCGGCATCCTCGTCTACGACTCCCGTAGCACCGATACCGACCGGATGCAGGAGGTCCTGCGCGGCGGCACGGCGATCGGCTATCTCGAGCGGCTCGCGGTGGTCGCGTCGCTCATCGCGGGATTCCCCGAGGCGATCGCCGTCGTCGTGGCGGTCAAGGGCATCGGCCGCTTCTCCGAACTCGCGACCCCCGCTGCACGGGAGCGCTTCATCGTCGGGACGCTGGCGAGTCTGCTCTGGGCGGGACTCGCGGGTGCGCTGGTGCGGCTCGCGATCTGGTGAGCCTCACGCGGGGCGGCGCAGCGCGCGGTACCCCTCGACCAGCGCCGACCCGCCCGACGCCGCGAGCAGTTGCGACACCGCGGACTGGGTGATCCCCTCTGCGGCGGCGAGTTCCCGCTGCGTCCTGCCCAGGCAGCGGCCGTACGTGATCCGACGGGCCCGCTCCCCCATCGCCGTCACGAGATGGTCGCGGGCGAGCGCGCCCGCGTTGGCGATGCGCACCGCCGCACGGGTCTCGTCCGGCGCGTCCGCGGGCGCCGCGACCCAGGTGCGCGCCCCCGGTACGGTGCGGCGCTGAAGTGCATGCACGGTGTCGATCGCCTCGCGCGCCGCCCACCATCCCGGCCCCTCCGCGATCGAGCCCACCGCGGCCGACGCGATCACCCCCACCTCGCCGTCGCCCATCCCGAAGCGGCAGTCGACACCGTCGGGCAGCGCCAGGCGGATGAGCAGCGTGGCGGCGATCGCCGCGTTCAGGTCGGGGTAGATCCCCTGGAGCTCATCGCCGACCGTCGGGATGAGCGCCCGTGTGGCGTCGGGTGCGGCCTCGTGGACGCGGGCGACCGCTGCCTCGATGGCGGATTGCGCACCTTCGCGGTCGGCGAGACGGCGGGAGCCGACGATGTCGGCGATCACGGCAACGGGCATGGAATAAGTATATCGCTGATTTACTTCAAATATCAGTCGATCACTGATCTACGACGCCGCGTCGGGTCAGATCTGGAGCGCGAGCGCCAGCGTCTGCGTGCGCGAGACGAGCTCGGCACGCTGCTCGGCCACCCGCACCGGCGCGGTGCCGCCGTAGCCGGCACGGCTCGCGAGCGACCCCGCGACGACCAGCACCTCGCGCACCTCGGGCGTGAGAGCGCTCGAC
>JAVBUN010000059.1:0-3288 GCA_031555335.1 Microbacterium sp. | reverse complement strand
TGGAGATGAAGAGCGCGTTTCCGAGCCCCCAGCCCGCGCGGAAGCCGATGATGGCGTCGACACTGCCGCTGAGGGCGCAGAACAGGGCGAACACCACGATGAGGCCGAGGCCGATCAGGAGCGTCGCCTTGGCGCCGATGCGGCTCGAGATCCAGCTCGTGACGAGCATCGCGAGGCCCGTCACGAGCAGGTAGCTCGTGAACAGCAGCTCCGTCTCGACCGGGCTCGCCTCGAGCGACTCCGCGATCGCGGGCAGGATCGGGTCGACGAGCCCGATGCCCATGAAGGCGACCACGCAGGCGAACGCGACCGCCCACACCTGCGCCGGCTGATGCCAGATGGCGGCTCCCGTGCGCTGCCCGCTCATCGGGTCGCCGCCGGGACCGTGGTGCGGGAGGTGAGGATGTGGGAGGCGCGCTCGAGGGCGTCCCAGTCGTCGTCGTCGAGG
The DNA here is from genome assembly GCA_031555335.1 of Microbacterium sp. Classification (GTDB taxonomy): domain Bacteria; phylum Actinomycetota; class Actinomycetes; order Actinomycetales; family Microbacteriaceae; genus Microbacterium. Next base: position 2,840 of record JAVBUN010000059.1, on the reverse strand, counting down.
TCGGCGAAGAGCGGGGCGAGCGATTCGCCGAGCTGCGTGCGCCAGTCATCCATCGCCGCGGCTCCGGCGTCCGTGATGCTCACGACGGTCGCACGCGAGTCGTCGGCGTCGCGATCGCGTCGCACGAGCCCCGTGTCCTCGAGCTGCCCGACGAGCCGGGTCACGCCCGGCTGGGTCGTCCGGCTGGTGCGTGCGAGCTCACCCACCCGCTGCGGTCCGTCCTTCTGCAGGATGCTGAGCACCCGCCACTGGGCGGATGGGGCGTCGTTCTGGGTCGCGAGGGCGGCGACGCGGGCGAGCGCGTGCGCGGCGATGACGATCCTCTCGATGGATTCGGCTCGTGTCATACCGGAAGTATATAACGCGGGTATGTAAAGCGGGTCGCGTCAGCGGCCGGCGGCGATGCGCGTGGACAACTGGTGCGCGTGCGCGAGCAGGATGCGGCCGAGCTCGGCGCGGCGCTCCGCCGAGAACCGGAACTCCACCCCCGTCAGGCTGAGCGCCCACTGCGGGTGTCCATCGCGGGTGAACACGGCGGCGCCGAGCCCGAAGGAGCCTTCGACGATCAGTCCGGGATTCACCGCGAAACCGCGTTCCGTGGTCTCGCGCAGACGCGTCCGCATCCGACTCTCGGTGTGGGCGCTGCCGAACCGCTCCGCCAGCTCGGGATGACGCGCGAAGTACGCGTCCACATCGTGGGGAGGGAGGAAGGCCAGGATCGCGAGTCCGGCCGACGCGACGCCGAGGGGAAACCGCACGCCCTCCGAGAGGACGAACGACCGGATGGGGAAGCTGCCCTCCTCGCGGAGGAGGCACACGGTCTCGTCGCCCCGGCGTACCGAGAGGAACGCGCTCTCCTCCGTTCGCACGGCCAACGATCGCACGACGTCGCGAGCGATCTCGGCGACGTCGTACCGCGCAGCGGCGACCGTGCCCATCAGATAGAGCTCGGGCCCGGCAACCCAGCGTCCCGTCCGTTCATCGAGATCGACGAGACCCTCGTGGCGCAACGCCGCGAGGAGCCGGTGGGTGGTGGGGCGGGTGAGGTCTGCGCGTCGGGCGAGATCGGCGACGGTCGCACCCGTGTCGGCGGAGGCGCTCACCAGGCGCAGCAGCCGGGCCGCTCGTGCGACGCTCTGCGTGCCGGGGATGACGTCGGTGTCCACGATATGGACGGTAGGGGTGCCGGTGACCACATGTCAACGCACGGTGCGACGAGCGCCGCCGGCCTGCGGCAGGGTCGGAGGGCCGGCGCCGATGCCGGCAGGGGAGGCACCATGATCGACAAGGAAGTGGCGGGCGCGGCCGAGGCGGTGCGCGATGTGCCCGACGGGGCCAGCATCGCGGTCGGGGGGTTCGGCCTCTCCGGCAACCCGATGGCCCTGGTCGAGGCGCTCCACGCGCAGGGCACGAGCGAGCTGTCGATCGTCTCCAACAACTGCGGAGTGGACGACTGGGGGCTCGGCATCCTGCTGGCGGCCGGCCGCATCCGCAAGATGACCTCGTCCTACGTCGGGGAGAACAAGGAGTTCGAGCGGCAGTTCCTGTCGGGGGAGCTCGAACTCGAGCTGACGCCCCAGGGCACGCTCGCGGAGAAGCTGCGCGCCGGCGGCTCGGGGATCGCGGCGTTCTTCACCCAGACCGGGGTCGGCACGCAGGTCGCGGAGGGCGGACTGCCGCGGCGACACGACGGCGCCGGCGGGATCGCGGTCGCCTCGCCCGCCCGTGAGGTGCGCACCTTCGCCGTCGCCGGTCGCGACCGCGAGTACGTGCTGGAGGAGGCCATCGTGACCGACTTCGCCCTCGTCCACGCGTGGCAGGGCGACCGTCACGGCAACCTCGTCTTCCGCAAGGCCGCCCGCAACTTCAACCCGCTCGCGGCCATGGCCGGACGCGTGTGCATCGCGCAAGTGGAGCACCTCGTCGAGCCGGGGGAGCTGGACCCGGATGTCGTCCACCTCCCGGGCGTGTTCGTCCACCGGGTGGTGGAGGTCGGCCCCGGCATCGACAAACGCGTCGAACGACGCACCGTCCGCACCCGATCGGAGGGCGACTGAGATGGCACTCACCCGCGACCAGATGGCCGCGCGCGCCGCGCGCGAGCTGACCGACGGCTCCTATGTGAACCTCGGGATCGGCCTGCCGACCCTCGTGCCCAACCATGTTCCCGACGACGTCGCCGTGGTGCTGCAGTCGGAGAACGGCATCCTCGGCGTCGGGCCGTACCCCCTCGAGGCGGACGTCGACCCGGACCTCATCAACGCGGGGAAGGAGACGGTGACGGTGCTCCCGGGCGCCGCCTTCTTCGACTCCGCGACCAGCTTCGGCATGATCCGCGGCGGCAAGATCGACGCCGCGATCCTGGGCGCCATGCAGGTGTCCGCATCCGGCGATCTCGCGAACTGGATGATCCCGGGGAAGATGGTGAAGGGCCCCGGCGGCGCGATGGATCTCGTGCACGGCGCCGCGCGGGTGATCGTCCTGATGGAGCACGTCGCCAAGGACGGCACCCCCAAGATCGTGAACTCGTGCAGTCTGCCCCTGACCGGACGGGGCGTCGTCGACCGCATCATCACCGACCTCGCCGTCATCGAGGTCACGCCGGACGGTCTCGTGCTCGTCGAGACCGCGCCGGGCGTCGGCGTCGACGAGGTGCGCGCGGCGACCGAGCCGCCGCTGCTGCTCGCCGACTCCGTCCCGCGCGACGCGAATAGGCTGGAGCGATGAACACCACCGACGTGGTCATCGTCGACGCCGCCCGCACCCCCCAGTGCAGGCTCAAGGGCCAGCTGTCCTCCTTCACCGCACCTCAGCTCGGCGGCCTCGCCATCCGCGGCGCC
>JAVBUN010000127.1:0-12579 GCA_031555335.1 Microbacterium sp. | reverse complement strand
TGACGGAGTTCTCGGCCCAGGTGCTGCACTTCGTCCGCGACACCGAGACCGGAACCCTCGAGCTGCGGGGTGCGGCGGATGCGTACGACCCGAGCCGCGACCTCGGCCTCAGCCGGTTCGGTGCGATCCCGCGGGACGAGCACCTGATCTGGGGTGCGGACCTGCACTTCGGCGCCGGTGAGCGCACGATCTGGGCGTCCGAGCGCACCGAGAGCACGCTCGGCGCGGTGGCGGTCGCCGACGACGGCTCGGTGTCCGCGCCGCACGCGTTCACGGTGACCGAGCCGCAGCCGCGCGGCTTCGCGATCAGCCCCGACGGCGCCTTCCTGGTCGCGGCGGGGGAGCAGTCGACGACCGTGTCGCTCTACGCCGTCGCCGGCACCGAGCTCGAGCGACGAGCGCAGGCCGAGACCGGCCGGGTCGCGAACTGGGTCCGCTTCGTCTGATCCGCGCCGCCGCACGCGAGCGGCGCCGAGTTCGGGGCCCGCATCGTGCTTTGGGGCGCGGAATTCGCGCCCCAAAGCACGGATCGCGCCCCGAAGCGGGCGTGCGCCGGGCGGGCGGGCGGGACGGCGCGGGACGCCGCATCCTGCACCTCGCTCTGGGAGGATTGACGGGTGAGCGCAACACTCGTGGCCCGCGGCATCGCCGGCGGATACGGCCACCGCACGCTGTTCGAGGGGCTCGACCTCACGGTCGCCCCCGGGGACGTGGTCGGGGTCGTCGGGGCGAACGGCACCGGCAAGTCGACGCTGCTGCGCCTGCTCGCCGGCATCGACGAACCGCAGGCGGGCACCATCGCACTCGCCCCGGCCGACGCCTTCGTGGGCTGGCTGCCGCAGGAGCACGAGCGCGTCGCGGGCGAGACCGTCACCGCCTACATCGCCCGCCGCACCGGATGCGCGGAGGCGACGAGGACCATGGATGCGGCTGCCGCCGCGCTCGGCGACCCCTCGGTCGCGGGAGCCGACGACGCGTACTCGACGGCGCTCGACCGCTGGCTCGCGAGCGGTGCCGCCGACCTCGACGACCGGCTTCCGGTCGTGCTCGCCGATCTCGGCCTCGACCTCGACGGCGATGTCGAGATGACCGCGCTCTCGGGCGGCCAGGCGGCACGGGTGGGGCTTGCCGCGCTGCTGCTCAGCCGCTTCGACATCGTGCTGCTCGACGAACCGACCAACGATCTCGACCTCGACGGCCTCGAACGGCTCGAGGCGTTCGTGCGGGGGCTGCGCGGCGGCGTCGTGCTGGTCAGCCACGACCGCGAGTTCCTCGCCCGCTCGGTCACCCGCATCCTCGAACTCGATCTCGCCCAGCACGCGAACCGCGTCTACGGGGGCGGCTACGACGCGTATCTCGAGGAACGCGCGACCCTGCGCCGTCACGCCCGCGAGCGGTACGACGAGTTCGCGGACAAGAAGGCGGACCTCGTCGCCCGCGCCCGCACCCAGCGCGAGTGGTCGAGTCAGGGCGTGCGCAACGCGATGAAGAAGGCGCCCGACAACGACAAGATCAGGCGCAAGGCGTCCGTGGAGTCGAGCGAGAAGCAGGCGCAGAAGGTGCGTCAGATGGAGAGTCGCATCGCGCGCCTCGAAGAGGTCGAGGAGCCGCGCAAGGAGTGGCAGCTCGAATTCAGCATCGGCACCGCGCCCCGCTCCAGCTCGGTTGTCTCGACGCTCTCGGGCGCCGTGATCCGCCAGGGCGGGTTCACGCTCGGACCGGTCTCGCTGCAGGTGAACGCGGGGGAGCGCATCGGCATCACGGGTCCGAACGGTGCGGGCAAATCGACGCTGTTGCGGGCGCTCCTCGGGACGCAGCATCCCGACGAGGGCACGGCGAGCCTCGGCGTGAACGTGCAGATCGGCGAGATCGACCAGGCACGATCGCAGCTGGCCGGGGCGCGCCCGCTCACGGCCGCGTTCGAGGACCTCGTCCCCGAGCTGGCGCCGGCGGAGGTGCGCACGCTCCTCGCGAAGTTCGGGCTGAAGGCCGACCACGTGGGCCGTCCCGTCGACGAGCTGTCACCGGGCGAGCGCACCCGCGCCGGCATGGCGTTGCTGCAGGCACGCGGGGTCAACGTGCTCGTGCTCGACGAGCCGACCAACCATCTCGACCTGCCCGCCATCGAGCAGCTCGAACAGGCGCTCGCGTCCTACGAGGGCACCCTGCTGCTGGTGACCCACGACCGCCGGATGCTGGCGACCGTGTCGACCGACCGGCACTGGCGGGTCGAGGGCGGTGTGGTCACCGAGCTGTAGCCGCCGTTCCGGCTATCGTCCCTGGCGCTTCTTGTAGGGCTTCGGCTGGCCCTTGACGATGGGCGCGCGCCCCTTGCCCTTCGACGCCTTGGCCTTTCCGCCCGCCGGCACGACGGGCTTCGCGGCCGGTGCGGGCGCTGCGGCGATCATCCGCTTCGCGTCAGGGAGGAGCAGTGCGCCGGCGGCCGTGAGGGTCGTCGGGTTGCCGCGGGAGAACAGCGGATGCCCCACCTCCTCCTCGAGCTTCTCGATCGAGGTGTAGAGCGAGGCGAGCGGGATGCCGAGCGCGTCGGCCGTGCGGGGGAAGTGGAGTTCTTCGGCGAGGGCGACGAAGCGCCGCAGCGCGGTGACGTTCACGGGGGAGCCTTTCCTCGGCGGCCTCCTCCAGGGTAGTCGAGGTCGCCGGCAGCGTTCGGGCATGGCGCGGTCTGCGCGGTACCGTGGCGAGTGGTCGTGAACGCCCCGCCGAGAGGAACCCATGGAAGAGCTCACCGCTGACGTCGCCCGAGGGATGCTCGCATCCGCGATCGAGGAGGCCCGACGCGGCCGGGCCGAGGGTGGGATCCCGATCGGCGCGGCCCTGTTCGTCGACGGCGAGCTGCTCGGGCAGGGACACAACAAGCGCGTTCAGCTCGGCAGCCCCATCCTGCACGGCGAGACCGACTGCCTGAACAACATCGGTCGTCAGCCGGCGGAGGTCTACGCCCGGGCGACGATGGTGACGACGCTGTCGCCGTGCGACATGTGCACCGGGGCGATCCTGCTCTACAAGATCCCGCGCGTGATCGTCGGCGAGAACCGCACGTTCCTCGGGGGCGAGGAGCTGCTGCGGTCGCGCGGCGTCGAGGTGATCGTGATGGACGATGACGAGTGCGTGCGGTTGATGACGGACTTCATCGCTGAGGAGCCCCACCTGTGGGGCGAGGACATCGGCGAGGTCGTGGCCTGAGGCCGCGGCACGCGCGCTGACGCCGCGTGTCCGGGGTGCGTCTCGGGCAGACGGAGCGCCGTCGCGCACGCCGGGTCGCCGCGGGTGCACAACGGCGGAGATTTTGGGCGACACGCCGGTGACGGGCGGCCGGTGTCGGGGTGGCGGTGACGATCCCCGCCGTTGTGTCCGCATCGGAGGACGGATGCGGCCTCGAGCGCGCACGCCGGGAGCTCGAGGTGCATGTCGGGAGTCGCGGCTACGGTGTGGGCATGTATGAGACGCCTGACGAGGTCGCCGCGGTGCAACGGCTCCTGGATGCATCCCACCGCGGCGCGACGACCCATCTGCGCGAGATCGTGAGCGGCGACCGGCGGCTGGATGCGGAACAGATGCTGCGTGCGCTCGAGGGGATGAAGGTGCTCAGCATCGCCACGGTCACCGCCGCGGGCGAACCGCGCGTGAGCGCCGTGGACGGGCATTTCCTGCATGGCGCGTGGACCTTCGGCACCGACGGCGGGGCGGCGAAGGCACGGCATATCGCGGCGCGGCCGGCCGTCAGCGCCGCGCACGTCGACGGCGAGCGTCTGGGTGTCTTCACGCACGGCACCGCGGTGCGGTTGCAGCCCGGCGACCGCGGGTGGGATGAGACGATCGCGCACTGGAGCGCCCACTACGGGTCGGATCCGACGACGTGGAGCGACGACATCCGGATGTACCGCATCGACCCGACCTGGATGGTCGCGTACGGCACCGCGATCGCGTGATCGACGCCCGACGGCGGAGTCCGACGGAGGGAGCGGCCCACCGTGTCAACCATGGGGCGCGCTCTACGGCCGCCTCTACGCTGGCCGGATGCCCCCCACGACACTCTGGCTCGTCCGCCATGGCGAGAGCATGGCGAACGTCGCCGCGACCCGCGCCGAACGCGAGGGAATCGAAACCGTGCCGATCGACATCCGGGACGCCGATGTGCCGCTGTCCGAGACGGGTGCCGATCAGGCGCGAGCGCTGGGCTCGTGGTTGGGTGCGCATGCGGATCGAATCGGCACGTACTGGTCATCGCCCTACCTGCGGGCCCGGCAGACGTTGACGCTTGCCGCCGAGGCGGCCGGGGTCGATGCGCCGGTCCTCGTCGACGAGCGGCTGCGGGACAGGGAGTTGGGGGTGCTCGACCTGCTCACCCGCAGCGGCGTGCTGCATCGCCATCCGGAAGAGGCGGCACGGCGCGCCCGCCAGGGGAAGTACTACCACCGCCCTCCGGGGGGAGAGTCGTGGGCGGACGTGCAGCTGCGGCTTCGCTCGTTCGCCCGCGACGGACTCGACGCCGCCGGGGACGACATGCTGATCGTCGCCCACGATGCCGTGGTGATGCTGCTCGTCGGCCTCCTGGTGCCGCTGTCCGAGCCCGAGCTGATGAGCTTCGCTGCGGAGAACACCGTGCTCAACGCCTCCGTCACCCGCCTCGATCGCACAGCGAAGCGCTGGGAGCTGACCGCGTTCAGCGACGTCGCCCACCTGCGCGCCGAGGGCGCCGAGGTCACCGTCCACCCTGGGAGTTCCGATGCCGCACCCCGCTGAGCCCGCCCGCACCGCCACAAGCGAGCTGCTGCGCGATTGGGGACTGCCCGACCCCGGCGAATCGAAGAAGTCTCGCGGCGACGTGGTGGTCGTCGGCGGCTCGCTGCGGACACCGGGCGCGGTGATTCTGTCGTTGGAGGCCGCGCTCCGCGTGGGGGCGGGCCGGGTCGCGGCGGTCGTGCCGGGCACGATCGACGCGCATCTCGGGGCGGCGGTGCCGGAGGCGGCCATCCACACGCTTCCCGAGCGGGCCGGGGACCCGTTCGGCGAGACGGTCGCCCTCAGCATCCAGGGCGCCGGCGCGGTCTTGGTCGGGCCCGGCTTCGATGACGCCGACGAGACCCGGCTCACGATCCGCGATGTCGCGACGCACTGCCCCGAGGCCCTGCTCCTCGACGCCTATGGTCTCGGTGTGCTGCCCGATGTCGACCGCGACACACTCCCGGATGTGTTGATCCTCACCCCGAATCGCGAAGAGCTCGCGCTGCTCCTCGACCGCGACCTCGGCGACGACCCTGTCGCCGATGTGCGCGCCGTGGCGCAGCGGTACCGGGCCACGGTCACCTGCTACGGCGTCGTGGCGGATCCGGACGGCTCCGCCTGGCGGATCGACGAGGGCGGTCCGGGGCTCGGCACCGCGGGCAGCGGCGACGTGCTCGCGGGCGCCGTGGCGGGATTGACCGCGCGCGGCCTCGACGCCGCGCGCGCGGCCGTCTGGGGCACGTGGGTCCATGCTCGCGCGGGCGACCGCCTCACCCAGCGCGCGGGACTGACGTTCCTCGCGCGGGATCTCGTTGCCGAGCTGGGTGCAGCGCAGCGCGAGGTGACCGACCCGGATGACGGTGGGACGACGACGGCGGACCTCACCGTCGCCGACTGGCTCAGGGCCCTGTCGCGGTCGTCCGGCGAGGTCGGCGGGGGCGCGGGCTGCGCCCTGCTGACGGCGATGTCGGCGTCGCTGCTGGCGATGGTCGCGGGGTACGACGAGACCGCCGGTGGCGCCGTGCGTCGGGCGGGAGAGGTGCGCGCCGCCGCGTTGCGGGCCGCCGATCGGGACGAGGGCCGCTCGGCGGCGCTCGGCCGATCCCTGCGCGGCGGCGTCGACGTCGCGGGGATGTCGGTCGCGGCGGCCCGCGCGTCACTCGAGATCGGGGAGCTCGCCACGGAGCTGGTCGCGCCGTGGCGCGACGTGGCGGCGACCGCGAAGGCGTATCTCCGGGCTGATGTGGTCCTCGGTGTCGCGACGCTCGAAGCCGCGCTGCGGGGCGTGGTCGCCACGGCGGGAGAGGATCTCGCGCTCGCCACGCGGCACGGAGCGCCGGCGGATGCGGGCGCCGCCGCCGCTCTCGCGCGCCTCGGTGCCGCGCGCGAGGACGTGGGGCTGCTCGCGCGCGGCGAGTGACGGTGCACCGGTGCCGGGCATGGGCGCCGCGCGCCGGGAAGGCCGTTGCGTCGTCAGCGGGTCGCGGCGAGGGCGGCGAGATCGTCGCCGGTGAGGCGCTGGGTCGTCCACTCCGCCATCGGCGCAGCGCCGAGGGAGCGATAGAGCGCGATAGACGGCGCGTTCCAGTCGAGCACGGTCCACTCCAGACGCGAGTAGCCGCGCTCGACGCAGACCTCGGCGAGCGAGGCGATGAGCGCCTTTCCGTAGCCACGGCCGCGCTCGGCCTCGTCGACGATCAGGTCCTCGAGCCAGATGCCGTGTCGCCCGGTCCACGTCGAGTACGTCAGGAACCAGATCGCGATGCCGACGATCGCGCCGTCCCGTTCGACGACGTGCGCGAACGCGCGCGGCTCGTGCCCGAACAGCGTCTCGGTCAGCGCCCCGGCCGTGTTCGCGACGGCATCCGGCTCTCGCTCGTACACGGCGAGAGCCGTGATGCAGGCGAGGATGCCGGGCTCGTCACCGGGACGGGCGGCGCGCAGCACGGCGTCGCCGGGGAGGGGGCGGGAGATCACCGGCCCACCCTACCGGCCGGCCGGCTCAGCGCGTCCAGCCGAAGGCGTTGAACCAGGCGCCCCGCGCGGCCGCCTCCTCTGCGTCGACCGCGCCGCGGAACGCGTCGTGCGCGGCGAGTGCGGTTCCCACGACCGGCGCGAACCCCCAGCACTCCGGGCACAGGGCGCGCCCATCGGGGAAGCCGTCCGCCAGTCGCGGGGCGGGCGTCGCGGGGGCACCGGACCCGGCGCACGCCGCCGCATCCGCCTCGCGATCGGACCACATCCGGCTCGTGCCGCTCCGGTTGTGCAGGCCCGCATGCCCGCGGGGCCGGGTGCACACCGCGCCCCGCGACCGGCTGCGGCACCACGTGGCCGTCGGAAAGCTCATGGCGCGGTTGGCCCGGGGGAGTCGTAGCATGGAGGAATGTCCACGCAGCCCATCCAGCTCCTGCCCGCCCCTCTTGCCGGCGAGAACGTGCTCCCGGTCACCGATGACGCCGCCGGATGCTGCGGCGGAGGCTGCTGCAGCATCGACTGATCCCGTCCGTCGCGGCGCTCAGTGCGCCATGGGCGCGCCGATGCTGTCGGCGGGCTTGCGGATGAAGAACGCCGTGACGATCGTCGGGATCGCAACGATCGCGGCGAACAGGAATGCTCCCCGCGCACCGGCCGCCCAGGCGGCCTGGTCGGTCGCCGCGCCCGCGACGTAGCCCGCGTTCATGATGGTGATCATCACCGCGATGCCGGCAGCACCCGCCACCTGCTGCACCGTGCTCACGATCGCGCTGCCGTGCGAGTAGAACCGCGGTTCCAGCGAACCGAGCGATGCCGTGAACAGCGGCGTGAACGACATCGCCAGGCCGATCGAGAGCAGGGTCTGCGTGACGAGCAGCTCCCACACCGGCGTCGTCTCGCTCAGCGTCGTGAACAGCCACAGCAGGGCGACGACGAGGATCGACCCCGGAACGAGGAGGACGCGGGGTCCCCACTTGTCGTATATGCGTCCGATGAGGGGGCCGGCGAGGCCCATCGCCAGCGAACCGGGCAGCACGATCAGTCCGGTCTCGAGCGGGCCGAGCCCCATCGCGTTCTGGGCGAAGAGCGGGAGCACGGTGATCGTGCCGAAGAACGCGAGCGAGATGACCGCGAAGTGCGCGACCGACAGCGAGAAGTTGCCGGAACGGAACACGCGGAGATCCAGGAGTGCCTGGTCGCGCTTCTGCAGCGCGAGCTGGCGCCACACGAACAGCGCGAGCGACACCACGCCGACCGACAGCGAGACCCACAGCGTCACCGCTGCCATCGTCGACGCGGCCGCCGCCGCATCCGTGCCGCCGCCGTGCGAACCGCCGCCGCCGATCTGGCTCAGCCCGTAGACGAGACCGCCGAAGCCGAACGCGGAGAGGATGATCGACAGCACGTCCACGCGAGCCCGGCTCTGCGTGCCGATGTTGTGGATCCACCGCGCGCCCACGGCCAGCGCCGCGATCGCGATCGGCAGCACGACACCGAAGATCCAGCGCCAGCTGAAGTTGTCGAGGATGAAGCCCGAGAGCGTCGGGCCGATCGCGGGCGCGAGCGCCATGACGATGCTGATGCGGCCCATCATCCGTCCGCGCGCCTGCGGGGCGACGACCGTCATCACGGTCGTCATGAGCAGCGGCATCATGATCGCCGTTCCCGAGGCCTGCACGACGCGGGCGACCAGCAGCACCTCGAAGCCGGGGGCGAGGAAGGCGATGAGCGTGCCGACCGTGAACAGCGACATGGCCGTGACGAAGACCGCGCGGGTCGTGAGCCGCTGCAGCAGGAAGCCGGTGATCGGGATGACCACCGCCATCGTCAGCATGAACGCGGTCGTCAGCCACTGTGCGAGAACGGCGTCGATGCCGAGGTCGACGATGAGGTGCGGGATCGCCACGCCCATCGTCGTCTCGTTGAGGATGGCGACGAAGGCGGCGGCGAGCAGCAGCCAGATGATGCGGCTGTCATCGCGGGGAACGGGGGTGGCCCCGGTGACACGGGGGAGGGAGCCTGTCTGGACGGCATCGGCGTGCATCGTCGTCTCCTAAGGGAAAAGCGGAAAGGGGGACGGCTGCCGAGAGCGGCGAACAAGGACGATAACGGGCGCATCCCGCTCGGCATTCCCGAGGACCGGAAACTTTTCGAGGACCCACCCGGCGACGTGCGGAGCGGGCGGCGACGTGCGGAGCCGGAGCCCCGCCGATCAGCGGTGGCTGCGGGGCTCTGCCGACCCGTCCGACCAGTCCTCTTCGCCGATCGAATCGGTCGGCTCCGGGTCGCTGATGTGCTGGAAGACGATCTCGTCGGGGGTGATGAGGTCGTCGATGTCCTGCTTCTTCAAGTCCTCGAGTGCGTCGTTGCGAAGCGGATCGGTGGAGTCAGGCGTCGACGTCATACGGACACCCTAGCGAGATCGCCCCGTCCCGCCGACCCCCTGCCGGACGGATCTAGGCTGAGGCGATGAGCATGTCGGCGGGGCCGTCGGGCCCACCCTCCTTCCGTCGCGTGAACGCGTCGGCGCAGCGGGCCGAGAACGCGCAGGCGCCGCGCATCGATCACCTGGGGCGCCGGGTGGCCGCCCTCTTCCGCCGGTATCGGATGCGGCTCGGCTTCACGGCCGCGCTCGTCGTGATCGGGGCGGGGGTCGCCGTGATCCCGCCGCTCATCGTGCAGCGCATCTTCGACGACGCCCTGTTCCCGACCGACGGCGGGCCGGTGGACATGCCGCTGCTCGTGCGTCTGGTGGGCATCATGACCGCGCTCTTCTTCCTCGGGGCGGGACTCCAGGTGCTGCAGACCTGGCTCACCTCGACCGTCGGCAACGCCGTGACGGGCGACCTGCGGGTGCGCCTCTTCGAGCATCTGCAGTCGATGGAGCTCGGGTTCTTCACGCGCACCCGGACCGGCGTCATCCAGTCGCGCCTGCAGAACGACGTCGGCGCGGTCTCGGACGTGCTCACCAACACGATGACGAGCATCCTGGGCAACACGGTGACCGTGATCGCCTCTCTCGTCGCGATGATCCTGATCGACTGGCGCCTGACGCTCATCGCCGTGTTCATGATGCCGATCCTCGCGCTCGTGCAGCGGCGGGTGGGACAGGTGCGGGCGCGCATCGCCGGGCAGACCCAGGAATCGCTGTCGGAGCTGTCCGCGATCACCCAGGAGAGCCTCAGCGTCTCGGGCATCCTGCTGGCGAAGTCCTTCAACCGCCAGGGCGACGAGTCCCGCCGCTACCGGGAGGAGAACCGCACCCAGGTGCGCCTGCAGGTGCGGCAGGCCATGAGCGGTCAGGGGTTCTTCGCGCTCGTGGGCGTCATCGTCGCGAGCGTGCCGGCGGTCATCTACCTGGTCGGGGGGATCTTCCTCTCCGGCGGGGTCGAGACGATCACGGCGGGCACCATCGTGGCGTTCACGACGGTGCAGGCGCGGCTGCTGCAGCCGCTGATGGGACTCATGCGGGTGGCGCTGGACCTCCAGACCTCCGCCGCGGTCTTCGCGCGCATCTTCGAGTACCTCGACCTGCGGCCGGCGATCCGCGACCGCCCCGACGCGATCGACGCCGCCGACGCCCCGGGCCCGCTCGGTCGTGTCGAGCTGCGCGATGTGACGTTCCGCTACCCCGGCGCCGCCGAGCAGGCGCGATCCACCCTCCGGGGCGTGTCGTTCACCGCTGAACCGGGTCAGCACGTCGCGCTCGTCGGGCCGAGCGGCGCGGGGAAGACGACCGTGCTCTCCCTCGTGCCGCGCCTCTACGACACGACGGGCGGCGCGGTGCTGTTCGCCGGCGCCGACGTGCGGGGGCTGACCGCGGCATCCGTCGTCGATCGGATCGGGATCGTGTCGCAGGAGACGTACCTCTTCCACGCGACGGTGAGTGAGAACCTGCGCTACGCCAAGCCCGACGCGACCGATGACGAGCTGCGCGCCGCCTGCCGGGCGGCGAACATCGATCACGTGATCGCGGGGTTCGAGCACGGCTACGACACGATCGTGGGGGAGCGGGGCTACCGCCTCTCGGGCGGCGAGAAGCAGCGCATCGCGATCGCCCGCGTGCTGCTGAAGGACCCGCCGGTGCTGCTGCTGGACGAGGCGACCTCGGCTCTGGACACCGTGTCGGAGCGTCTCGTGCAGGCGGCGCTGGATGCGGCGGCGCGCGGCCGCACGACGATCACGATCGCGCACCGGCTGTCGACGGTGATCGGCGCCGACGTCATCCACGTGCTCGATGCGGGCAGGATCGTGGAATCCGGGACGCACACCGACCTGCTCGCCGCCGGCGGCCTGTACGCGGATCTCGCCGCCGAGCAGCTCGCGTCGGCCCGGGTCAGTGCGGACGAATCCGCGCTCTGATCCGGTGGGGCGCTACCAGAGGCGGGCGGCGGCGACCAGCGGGACCGCCTCGTCGGGCAGGGCGAGCCGTGCGGCATCCGCGCGGTCCCAGAGGCTGCGGGTGAACTCGCCCAGGGCGCGCCGGTAGGCGTCGTCGGGGTGTGCGGCGCCGATGCGCGCGAGCCGCGGCACGTCCATCCGCAGCAGCTGACCGACCCGCGCCCGCGCGGCGAGCGGGTGGTCGGTGCCCTCGAGCACCCGGAGGCCCTCGGTCATCGCGGCGATGCAGTCGCGCAGCACGTCGAGACTCTCCTCGTGCTGCGTGATGGAGGATCCGTCCGCACGCTCGCGCCAGTGCACCACGACATCCGGGACGACGTCGAAGCGACGGGCGTGCGCGAACATCAGCTGCGCGACGACCTGGTCCTCGTAGAGCCGCCCCTCGGGGAAGCGCAGCCCCGTCTGCTGCCAGTACGCGGTGCGGCTGACCTTCGACCACGCCACCACGTTGGCGGACGCCTCGGGATGCTGCTCGATCGTCACGCCGCGCCGTTCCGGATCGGTCGCCGCGGTCACCCACGGCTGCACGACGCCGGGTGCATACCCGCCCGCGCCATCCGGGCGCAGGCGCACGTAGGCCCCCGCCACGAAGTCGCTGCCGGTCTCGTCGAGCACTCCCACCATGCGTGCCAGGGCACCGGGAAGAAGCTCGTCGTCGGCGTCGAGGAAGGCGACGTACGGGGTGTCGACGGTCGCGAGCGCCACGTTCCGGGCAGCCCCGAGGCCGCGGCGCCGCGGCTGGCGCAGCACGCGGAACCGGTGATCCGCTGTCGCGGCGGCATCGAACAGGGCGCCGGTGTCATCGGTCGAGCGATCGTCCACCAGCACGGCACGCCACTCCGGCAGCGTCTGCGCGCGCAAGGACGCCAGGGCGGCGGGCGCCCACGGCGCCACGTCGAAACCCGGGACGATGACCGTGACGAGAGGGGCGCTCACCTGGCCGATCCTAGAGCGGCGACGGATGCGGCGACCGCCGCCGCGACATCGTCGAGCGGGCCCGCGAGATCGTGGGGGAAGGTGAACCGCACAGCGGTCTGGGCGACGGCGGGGTCGACGCCCATCGCGAGCAGCACATGCGAGGGCTCGTCGCTGCCCGCGGCGCACGCCGAGCCGCTGGAGGAGACGACACCGCGCCGCTCGAGTTCGAGGAGCACCCCCTCGCCGCTCGTGCCGGCGAAGGTGAAGCTCGCGGTGCCGGGCAGGCGCTCGGTCGGGTGCCCGGTGAGGCGGGCCGTCGGGATCAGCGCGAGCACACGGTCGATGAACGCGCGGGTGAGCGCACCGACCCGTGCGGCGGATGCCGCCCGCTCCGCCTCCGCGAGTTCGAGCGCCGTGGCGATGCCGACGGCGCCGGCGACGTTCTCGGTGCCGCTTCTGCGCCCGCGCTCCTGGCCGCCGCCGTGCAGGAGCGGTTCGAGCGGGATCCGGCCGCGCACGGCGAGCACGCCGGTGCCC
>JAVBUN010000153.1:0-9999 GCA_031555335.1 Microbacterium sp. | reverse complement strand
TCAGCTGGCCGAGTTCTGGAGGACATGGAGCTTCCTCTCGGAACGCATCGAACAGCTCCGCCAGGGAGAGATGTGACCATGGTCGCGAAATGGATCGAGGCCCTCACCGGGTCGCTCGAGCAGAAGAAGCAGTACAAGCAGGACAAGGCGCGCATCGACGGGCTGCCGACGCCCTACGCGACGGCCGCGCGGGCGATGCACCGCTACCTCATGTACTACGGCGGTGTCACCGAGGGCGACACCCTCATCACGATGTTCGGCGACCTCGCGGATCTCTGGGAACGGGCGGCGGTCGATGGCACGCCGGTGCGGGAGATCGTCGGCGACGACCCGGTGGAGTTCGCCGAGGCCTTCGCCCAGGCCTATGCCGGGGCGCAGTGGATCGACAAGGAGCGCGCCCGCCTGAAGGCGGCGATCGCGGATGCGGAACGGGCGGAGCAGCCGTGATCGCGCCACCGGCGATCCGAGTGCGGGGGATCGAGAAGGGCTTCGCGGACGTCCCCGTGCTCCGCGGCGTCGACCTCGACGTCGCGGCGGGCAGCATCGTCGCGCTGCTCGGCTCGAACGGGGCGGGAAAGACGACGCTCGTGCGCATCCTGTCGACGCTGCTGCGGGCGGATGCCGGTACCGCCGTCGTGAACGGGTTCGACGTCGCGGCCGCCCCCGGCGATGTGCGCGAGTCGATCAGCCTGACGGGCCAGTTCGCCGCGGTCGACGAGGTGCTGACCGGGCGCGAGAACCTCGTGCTGGTCGCCCGGCTCCGACACCTCCCGCATCCCGGGGTGATCGCCGACGACCTGCTGGCCAGGTTCGTGTTGACGGAGGCCGCGCATCGCCGAGCGGGGGCCTACTCCGGAGGCATGCGGCGACGGCTCGACATCGCGATGAGCCTGATCGGCGACCCGCCCATCGTCTTCCTCGACGAGCCCACCACCGGCCTCGACCCGACGGCGCGCCTCGAGGTGTGGCACACGATCAGGGACCTGGCCGCACGCGGCACCACGGTGCTGCTGACAACGCAGTACCTGGACGAGGCCGAGCAGCTCGCCAACCGCATCGCCATCCTTCATCAGGGCACGATCATCCAGGACGGCACGCTCGCCGAACTGACGCGGCTCCTGCCGGCCGCGACCGTGGAATACGTCGAGAAGCGGCCCTCCCTCGAGGACGTCTTCCTCGCGCTCGTCGGCGATGACCGACCGGGCGCCGAACGAAAGGGACGCCCATGACCACGCACCTCTTCGCCGACACCGGTGTCCTCACCGGGCGGTCGCTGCGGCACATCCTCCGCAGTCCCGACACGATCCTCACGACCGCGGTCACCCCGATCGCGCTCATGCTCCTGTTCACCTACGTCTTCGGCGGCGCGATCGACATCGGGTCCGGGCAGTCCTACATCGACTACATGCTCCCCGGCATCCTGCTGATCACGATCGCGTCCGGCGTCGCATACACCGCGTACCGGCTGTTCCTCGACCTGCAGGGCGGGATCGTCGAACGCCTCCGATCCCTGCCGATCGCGAGGTCCAGCGTGCTCTGGGCGCACGTGATCACCTCGCTCGTCGCGAACGTCGTCTCCCTCGCCGTCGTCGTCGGTGTCGCGCTGGTCATGGGATTCCGCACGGGGGCCTCGTTCGCGGCGTGGCTGGCCGTCGGCGGCATCCTGCTGCTGTTCACCCTCGCGCTCACGTGGGTCGCCGTGATCGCCGGTCTCGTCGCCAAGACGGTCGACGGCGCGAGTGCGTTCAGCTACCCGTTGATCTTCCTGCCCTTCATCAGCTCCGCCTTCGTGCCGACGGGCTCCATGCCCGGCCCCGTCGCGTGGTTCGCCGAGAATCAGCCCGTCACGGCCATCGTCGACACGCTGCGCGCGCTCTTCGCGAACGAGCCCGTCGGCACGGATATCTGGGTCGCGCTCGCGTGGCTCGTGGTGATCCTGGTCGCCGCCTCGGGCGCTGCGGTCGCGATCTATCGCCGCCGGATGCGGTGACGGCCCGCGGTCCCCGGCTTCGGTGCGCGGAGCAGAGGAGTGAGTACGCGTCGCGCCTGGCGACGTGGGAGAAGTGGAACGACGTGCCGGAGCTCGCCCAGGGCTGACACCCGCGGTCGCGGCTCGGGGGTCGGGTGCTACCGCTCCCCGAGCCCGTGCCCGAACCGGAAGAGCGGGTCCTCGAGGTCGAACGGCACATCCGTCCGGCGCGCGCGCACGGACGCCATGCTGCGGGGCAGATCCATCGGCAGGCGACCTTCGGCGTGCGCACGCCCGAACAGCACGTCGAGCAGCGCCCGGGGACCCGCTCCGAACGAACCGGTCAGTGCCGCCACGGCGTCGACGAAGGGCGTGAGCACGGCGGGGCGGTCGAGGAACACGTCGACCACGGTCGGCACGGCGGCGGCGATCTCGGCGACGTGCGAGACGACCTCGTCCGGGAAATCCAGCGACCCGGCGTGGAAGAAGTTCTCGAACGTGGTCGGCCGCGTCTCGAAGGGGGCAGCCAAACGGATGACGGCGACGTCGGCGTCCGCCGGGGCGTCGACGACGGTCCCGTACTCCGCCGCGACGTCTGCGGCGATCCCTTCGACGTAGATGCGGGCGCCGGCGGCGAGGGGCAGTGCCTCGCGGCCCGCGAGGAGCACGATGCTGGCGCGCTGCGCGGCGTCACCGGCGGCGCGGAACCCCGCCGATCCCACGACGCGCTCGGCCGCATCCGGGTCGACGTAGCGCTCGTCGAACAGGCCGAGCACGAACTTCTCCCGCAGCAGGCGCCGCGCCGAGACGTCGAGACGCTCCTCGCTGACGACGCCCGAACGCACCAGCGCCTGCAGCTCCGACGACAGGAACTCACCCCCGAACTGGTCCACCCCGGCCTCCAGCAGCATTGCGATGCGCTCCGGGATCGACAGGTGCTCCACGCCCCACGCCCGCGCGACGTGCAGGTCGCCCATGATCGGCGAATCCGTGATCAGGCCCCAGTCCGTGCAGACGATCCCGTCGAACCCGTAATGCTCGCGCAGGAGCCCGGTGACGATCGCCTTGTTGAAGCTGAACCCCACCTCGTCCCACTCGGTGCCGACCGGCATGCCGTAGTAGGGCATCACCTGGCTGACGCCGGCCTCGAACGCCTTCTCGAACGGCTTCAGGTGGTACGCGAAGTTGTCGCCGGGATACACCTGCTCGCGTCCGTACGGGAAGTGCGGATCCTCGCCGTCCTTCTGCGGCCCGCCACCCGGGAAGTGCTTCACCATCGTCGCCACCGACCCGGCCCCGAGCTCGTCGCCCTGGAACCCCCGGATGTAGGCCGCGCCGAGGCGTCCGGTGAGCTCGGCGTCCTCGCCGAACGTGCCGACCTGGCGGGCCCATCGCGACTCGGTGGTGAGGTCCACCTGCGGATGCAGCGCCACCCGCAGCCCGACGGCGGTGTACTCCTGCCGGGCGATGTCGGCGAACTCGTGCACGGTCTGCTCGCTGCCGATCGCGGCGAGCCCGAGGGGTTCGGGCCACTGCGAGAACGGGCCGGCGAGGAAGCTCGCGCCCGGGTTGTCGGTGAACGAGTGCCGCGGGTCGGTCGACAGTGACACCGGGATGCCGAGACGAGTGGACCGCGCGAGCTCCTGCAGCCGGTTGTGCCATTCGGCCATCTCGCGCGCTGACAGGTTCGATCCGACGACGTTGAAGTGGGTGAGGTGGCGTTCGGCGACCATCTCGGCCGTCGAGGGCAGCCCGAACGCGGGCGCCGCATCCGCCAGCTGCCCGCCGTCGCCCATCGGGATCATCGAGTGGAAGAAGAGCCCGGCCTTCTCGGCGGGCGTCATCTGCGCGAGGAGGATCTCGACGCGCTCGGCGACCGGCAGGGCCGGGTCCTCGTAGCGGCGATCGAGCGCGCGGTCATCGGGTGCGGTCATGGCGAGTCCTTCGCGGTGCAGATCGGGCGTCATCCAGGCGCGCACGACCGTCGTCGTCACTGATTCGTCGTCGCGGGGCCTGCCGTGACCGTATCAGCAGGACCGGCCGCTCCGGATCGCGGACCCGGCTCACCGCGGGTTCGCGCGGAGGAAATCCTCGAGCGTCTGCGGGGCGGTGCCGGTGATCGATCCGATGGCGTCGCTCACCGTCGCCATCGCGCCGCGCGCGATCGCGGTGTAGGTGCTCACCCAGGCATCGACCTGCCAGGCCGGCGCTCCGTACGGCGCGCGCGAGGCGTAGGCCTCGTCGAGCGTCTCATCGATGTACGTCACTTCCCGGCCGCGGACCCGGGCGATGGTGGCGGCGATCTCGGCGAAGGTCAGGGCTTCCGGCCCGGTGACATCGTAGGTGCGTCCGGCGTGCGCGTCGGGGTCGAGGAGGACCGCGGCCGCCAACCGGGCGACGTCGGCGCGGGCGACGATGGCGCAGCGGCCGTCTCCGCCCGGCCCGCGGATCGCCCCGTCGGGGCCGACGAGCGCCTCCATGAAGTCGATGTAGAAGCTGTCGCGCAGGAACGTCCACCGCATGCCGCTCGCGACGATGTGCTGCTCGGTGGCGTGGTGATCGCGCGCCAGGGTGAACGCGGCATCCGGTGCCGCGCCGACGAACGAGGTGTAGACGACGTGCCGCACGCCGGCGGCCGCCGCGGCGTCGATGAACGATCGATGCTGATCCCGCCGCTCCGCGCTCTCGGCGGCGGACACCATGAACAGCGTCGTCACGCCATCGAGCGCGCGCCGGGCGGCGTCGGAATCCGCATAGTCGACCGCGTGCACGGTGGTGGCGGGGAGCGTCGGAGCTGTGGCCGGCGTCCGCACGAGCAGGCGCTGCGCGACGCCCCGCGCGGCGAGCTCGCGTGCCACGAGGCCGCCGAGCACACCGCTCGAGCCGGTGACGGCGAGATCCGGGACGGCAGACGTCATGGCGTGACCTTTCCGCGCCGACCGTGCGATCGCCGCCGTCGGGATCCTATCGTCGGCGCGGGTGGGTCATCGTGCCGACCGCTCGGCCCGTTTCCGGCCGTACCGCGCGATGAGGAAGAGCACCGACCCGACCGCGATGTAGACGGCGGCCCCCAGCCACACGATGCCGGTCTGCTGGGTCAGCAGGGCGACGCTCGCGATGATGGCGAGGATCGGCACGACCCGGGGCACGGTGAAGTGCGCGTGGTCGACCTTGTCCTTCTTGAGCACCAGGACGCTGACATTCGCGGCGAGGAAGACGAGCAGGAGGAGCAGCACCGTGGTCTCGGCGAGGGTCGCCACGTCGCCGATGAAGGTGAGGCAGATCGTGACGCCCGCGACGACCACGATCGAGACCCACGGGGTGCGGCGCTTGGGCAGCACCCGGGCGAAGGCGCGGGGGAGGAGGTCGGCCTCCGCGAGCCCGTAGCCGACGCGGCTCGCCATCACCATGAACAGCAGGGCGCCGTTCGCGATCGCGACGAGGGCGATGAGCCCGAACAGCCACTCCGGCACGGCGATCCCGCTGGCGGCGACGACATCCAGCAGCGGTCCGCTGGATTCGGCGAGATCGGCGGGCGGCAGCACGATGACCGCACCGATGGCGATGAGCAGATAGACGACGGCTGCCGTCCCGATCGCACCGAACAGCGCACGCGGGTACGCCTTCGAGGGATTCTTCACCTCTTCGGCCATGTTCGCCGCCGCCTCGAACCCGAGGAACGAGAAGAACGCGATGATGGATGCCGCGAACGCGCCCTGGAGGGGCGGGACGTCCGGGGCGAACTCGACCAGTCGGCTGGGGTCCCCGCCGCCGCTGCCGAACACGATCGCCGCGAGCACGATGACGATCACGAGCCCGCTCACCTCGATGATCGATGCGACGAGATTCGCGGTCAGGGACTCCCGCACCCCGCGGAGGTTGATGAGGGTCAGCAGGATGATGAACACGATCGCCGCCGGCACCGGGGGAACGTCGATCAGCGCCGTCAGATAGTCGCCGGCGAAGGCATTGGCGAGCGCTGCGGCGGTCGTGATGCCCGACGCCATCATCAGGAACCCGACGAGGAACGAGACGTACGGGATGCCGAAGGCGCGGTCGACGTATCGCGCGGCGCCCCCAGCGTGGGGGTATTTCGTGATGAGCTCGGCGTAGGTCCCCGCCGTCAGCAGCGCCACGCACAGGGCGATCAGGAGGGGGAGCCAGATGACACCGCCGACATCGACGGCCATCGAACCGACGAGCGTGTAGATACCCGCCCCGAGTGTGTCGCCGACGATGAACGCGAACAGCAGCCACCCGCCGACGGCGCGCTTGAGGCCGCCGTCGGCCTTCGGAGAGGTCGTCGTGTCCTGAGTCATGGCGACCACTTCAGCGGGTCGCGCGAGGATGTCGCAACGGGTCGCGTTCGATCGGCGGATGCCCTACTCTGGCCGCGCGCCGCGCTGACGGGGTGGCACCGCGACGAGGGGAGCACAGGTGATCGGAAGAGCCCCGCGCGCCCGGCCGGCGGAGACGACCGCCTACGGTCACGGCCTGCGCCGCCCCGTCGCGGTGGTCGATGCGGCGCTCGCCGGCGCGTCGGCGACGCCGTTCTGGCTCGATTCGCCCGACCGCCCCGCTCCCCGCCCGAGCCTCGTGGGCGACGTCGAGGCGGACCTCGTCGTCGTCGGCGGCGGGTATTGCGGCCTGTGGACGGCGATCGTCGCCAAGGAGCGGCATCCGGAGCGCAGGGTCGTGCTGCTCGAGGGGGCGCGCGTCGGCTGGGCGGCGAGCGGCCGCAACGGCGGATTCGTCGAGGCGGACCTGACCCACGGGATCGACAACGGCCGGCTCCACTTCCCCGACGAGCTCGAGACGATCGACCGGCTCGCCGCGCAGAACTTCCGGGATCTCGCGGATGCGCTCGATCGGTACGGGATCGACGCGGAGTGGGAGGAGTCCGGGATGCTGACGGTCGCCACCGAGCCGCATCAGCTCGCGTGGCTGGCCGAGGAGGCGGCGCGCACCGGCGCGGCGGTGCGCGAGGGCAGCGATCTCGCGGAGCTGGCCGACTCCCCGGTGTACCGCGCAGGGTTCCTCGCGACGACGGGGCACGCGAACGTGCATCCGGCCAAGCTCGCCTGGGGACTCGCGCGCGCAGCGGTCTCGCTCGGCGTCGAGATCTTCGAGCGCACCCCCGCGATCGCTCTGCGTACGCGGGGGCGGGACGGCGCCGTCGTGCTGCGCACGCCGCAGGGCGCCGTCACCGCCCGGCGTGCGGCTCTCGCGACGAACGCCTTCCCGGCGCTGCTGAAGCCGCTGCGGCTGTTCACGGTGCCGGTCTACGACTACGTGCTCATGACGGAGCCCCTCACGCCGGAGCAGCTGCGGGCGATCGGGTGGACCGGGCGCCACGGCATCACGGACGCGTCGCGCGAGTTCCACTACTACCGCAAGACCGCGGACGACCGCATCCTGTTCGGCGGGTACGACGCCGTCTACCACCGCGGGCGTCGGGTGCGGCCGGCCCAGGATCAGCGCATCGAGACCTTCCGGCGGCTCGCCGACCACTTCTTCACGACCTTCCCCGCGCTGGCGGGCATCCGTTTCACACACGCCTGGGGCGGGGCGATCGACATGTCGACGCAGCTGGTCGCGTTCCACGGCGTCGCCCGGTCGGGCAGGGTCGCCTATTCGGCCGGCTACACGGGCCTCGGGGTCGCGGCGACCCGCTTCGGGGCGACGGTGATGCTCGACCTCCTCGAGGGCCGCGACACCGACCGCACTCGGCTGCGGATGTCGCGACGCCTCCCGATCCCCATCCCGCCCGAGCCACTGGCTTATCCGCTGATCCAGCTCATGCGCCGCGCGGTGGCGAAGTCGGATCGGAACGGCGGCGAGGACGGGGTGCTGCTACGCGTGGCGGGCGTGTTCGGCGTCGGATTCGACTCCTGAGCGCATGCACGCCGCGGCGTCGGCGGCCACGAGCTCGGCGACGCGCACGATCGACGCGCGACGGCGGGCGTGGGCGGCGGCGTCTCCGGCGATGATGCGACCGAGGTTCGTCGCCACCAGCCAGGAGTGGCAGAGCGTGACGATGGTGAGCAGCAGCTGCGCGGCATCCTCGACGGGTATGCCGCCCGCGACCTCGGCGACCCGTTCCGTGGTCGAGGCGGCCCGGTAGGCGCGATGGACCGGATCGACCGGCTCCGCGAGCTCCAGGCTCTCCCAGTAGACGAGCCGGGCCAGCGACGGGTCCGCGAGGGATGCGTCGAAGTACGCCCCTGCGAGTCGTCCGACGGCTTCGGGGCCCTCGCCGTCCACCGGGATGGCGTCGAACGCGCAGAGCAGACGGGCGGTCAGAGCAGCCTCGAAGAGCCCGCGCTTGCTGCCGAAGTAGCTGTAGGCGCGCTCGCGATTCACTCCGGCGCGCGCCGAGATCCGTTCGATGCGCGCTCCCGCGAATCCGTGGGCGCTGAACTCGTCGATCGCGGCATCCAGCAGCAGCTGCCGGGTACGTTCGGTGTCCCACGCCATGGGGTCAGTGTAATCACCAACAGTACGTTTGGATTTTTCACGGCGGAGGACTAGCGTTGCGCGACGGAGGTAGTTGTAGACGTGCACGACGGAAAGGCCTACGCGGCCGATGAAACCGATCGCACGCACCATCGACCGGGCAACGTCGCCTCTGTGCATGTGCGCGTGATCGTGACCTGGTTGGCCATCTTCCCTATGGTCGCCGTGGGCATGACCCTGCTCGGCCTCTTCGCCGACGGCTGGCCGCCCGTGCTGCGCGCCCTCGTGCTCACCGCCGTGGTCGTGCCCACCGCGGTGTACCTCCTCGTCCCCCGGATGCTGCGCGCCGAGCTGGCCATGCGCACCTCCGCCCACCGCGTGCGGTTGCGCGTACGCCGCAGCCGGCGCACGCCGACCACGTCACCGAATACCCAGAACCAGGAAAGCTAGGAGAAGAATCATGCAGGTCACCGCAGCGGTCGTGCGATCGCAGGGAGCACCGTTCACGGTCGAGCAGGTCGAGCTCGACGAGCCGCGCCACAACGAGGTACGTGTCCGCCTCGTCGCGACCGGCATCTGCCACACCGACGCGATCGTCCGCGACGGCGTGTACCCGACCCCGCTTCCCGCGGTCCTCGGTCACGAGGGCGCCGGCATCGTCGAGGCCATCGGCGACTCCGTCACCTCGGTGAAGCCCGGCGACCACGTCGTGCTCGCCGCCGCCTACTGCGGTCACTGCAAGCGGTGCCGTCGCGGACAGATGGCCTACTGCGAGAACCTGTTCGCCGCCGACTTCGGCGGTCGTCGTCTCGACGGCTCCACCGCGTTCACCGGCGCCGACGGCGAGGTGCTCTCGTCGCACTTCTTCGGACAGTCCTCCTTCGCGACCTACACGAACGCCGTCGAGGAGTCGGTCGTCAAGGTGGACCCGAACGTGCCGCTCGAGCACCTCGGCCCGCTCGGCTGCGGCATCAACACCGGCGCCGGCACGGTCCTGAACGAGCTGCGGCCCGAGGTCGGCAGCGCGCTCGCGGTGTTCGGTACCGGCGCCGTGGGTTCGGCGGCGATCATGGCCGCGAAGGTGGCCGACTGCAAGATCATCGTCGCGATCGACATCCACGACGCCCGCCTCGAGCTCGCCAAGGAGCTCGGCGCGACGCACACCATCAACTCGCTCACGGAGGACGTCGCCGCCCGGCTCAACGAGATCACCGACGGTGAGGGCCTGGACAACGTGGTCGACACCACGGGCCGCCCGGAGCTCCTCCGCCAGGCGGCGGACGCGCTCGGCAACCGCGGTACCGTCGCGCTCGTCGGCGCGGCGCGCCCCGGCACCGAGGTCGCGTTCGAGATCGGCGCCTCGCTCGTGAAGGGCTGGACGTTCAAGACGGTCGTGCAGGGCAGCTCCGTCCCGCAGGACTTCATCCCGAAGCTCATCCAGCTCTGGAGCGAGGGCCGCTTCCCGTTCGAGAAGCTCGTGAAGGACTACGACCTCGAGCACATCAACGACGGCTTCGACGACTCGAAGAACGGCCTCACGGTCAAGCCCGTCATCATCTACTGACGCGCATCGC
>JAVBUN010000315.1:0-16168 GCA_031555335.1 Microbacterium sp. | reverse complement strand
GCCCATCCACCGTGCCCCCGATCCGAGACGGAGAACATCATGACCCTCATCACTGCCCGCGGGCGGCGTCCCCGGCGATCCACGCGGCGCTGGTCGCCCGCCGTGCCCGTGCTGCCCGATCTCACCTCGCGGCGCGCGGCCAGGCTGTTCGCCGATGACACGGGAGCCGCCACCGCGGAGTACGCGATCGCCACCATGGCGGCGGTCGTTCGTTTAGGGCAGACTTGAGAGATGACCCCCAAGACCGCCACTATGCGCGCCGCGATCTACGCGCGGCAGTCCGTCGCCGCTGACGAACGCCTCGCGGATCAGATCGACGCGTGCGAGCACCTGGCGGCCGCGCGACGCTACGAGATCGCCGGCGTCTACAGCGACAACAACGTGAGCGGGTACAAGGCGCGGGGCGAAGGAACCGAGTTCGCGCGGATGCTCGACGACGCCCGCGCCGGCCGTTTCGACGTGCTCATCGTCCGCAAGCTCGACCGCCTCGGCCGGTCGCTCTCGGCGCTCGAAGCGCTCACCCTCGCGCGGGTGCAGGTCGTCACGAGCGACGGCGAGGTCGACCTGACGACGGTCAACGGGCGGCTTATGGCCAACGTCCTGACGAGCGTCGCGCGCGCCGAGAGCGAGACGAAGGCCGAGCGACGGGTCTTCGCGAACGCGGCACGGCGCCAGCGCGAGGGCGGGGGCGTGCCGACGTCCGGGCGGGTGCCCTACGGGTATCGGTGGGTTCCTGCGGCCGAGCGCGGCGACGGGACTGCGTACGTGCTCGACGACGAGCGGGCGGACGACGTGCGACGGGTCTATAGCGACTTCCTCGCCGGCGTGCCTCTCGGCTCGATCGCCCGCGACCTGAACGAAGCGGGACGGCGGACGGTCCCGACCAAGCGACACCCCGAGGGCGTCCCCTTCTCCCCGACGACGCTGCGGCGCATCCTCATGTCGCCGTACTACTGCGCGCGGATGCCTGCCGAGGCTGCGGAGAAGTACGACCAGCGAGCGCTCAGTCGCTCGAACACCGTCGCCGGGGCATGGCCCGCGATCGTGAGTGTCGAGGAATGGGAGAC
This sequence comes from Microbacterium sp., assembly GCA_031555335.1. Classification (GTDB taxonomy): domain Bacteria; phylum Actinomycetota; class Actinomycetes; order Actinomycetales; family Microbacteriaceae; genus Microbacterium. The sequence continues at coordinate 15,101 of JAVBUN010000315.1, read as the reverse complement.
GGCGAAGGCTCGTCTCGAACACCCCGAGCGCAAGACGTCGCCGGGACCGACGCGGAAGTGGCTGCTCTCAGGGCTCGCGATCTGCGGCGCCGAAGGATGCGGCGAGCCGATCAGGGCCGGCGGCGGCGAGGCCGGCATCCACAGTTACCGGTGCCGCTCGATGGCTCACTTCATGCGGCGCGGGGTGCCCCTCGACGAGTTCGTCGAGCGCGTGGTGATCGCCCGCCTTGCCCGCCCCGACGCTGTCGACCTGCTCGTCGACCGGGACCGCCCCGACGTGGACGCACTGCGCGCTGAGCGGGTGCGGCTAGAGACGGCGATCCGCCAGGCGGGCGACGACGAGATGGACGGCCTCATCGACCGCGCCGAGCGCGTGCGCCTCACCCGCCGCGCGAACGGGCGTATCGCCGAGATCGACGAGAAGCTGCGGGTCGGGGCGGACGTGACGGCGCTCGCCGAGGTTGTTGGGCATGACGACGTCGCCGACCGGTGGCACGCGCTCCCGCTCGGGAAGCGCCGCGCGATCCTCGAAGCGCTGGCGACGGTTGTCGTCTACTCAGTGGGTCAGGGCAACCGGCGACGGATGAGCGACGAGGCGATGGCTAAGACCGTCGACATCGTCTGGCACTGAGCCCTACGCTCGCCCCATGAGCGACGCGCAGGAAGCGCCCCAGGTCAACACTCCCGATGGCGTCGGCACGCCGCTGCAGTGGCCCGCCAACTCGTCGAAGCACTTCCGCGTGCTGCGAGGGAACGGCGAGATCGTCGACCACGTCGGCGTTACTCCGGTCCTGCTGGAATCGGGCGAGGTCCGCTTCTACGCCGAGGATGCCCTGTCGAGCGTCATCCGGCGGTCGGGTGCGCTGAAGTAGGTCTAGCTCTCGCCCGTGTGGTCGAGGAACTTCGTGTCTTTGGCGTGGGCATGCACGAGATCCATCGAGTGCTTCGCGTCGGCCTTCTTCACGTAGTTCTCACTCGTGCAGATGACCTGGCCGTTCTGGATGACGTTTAGCGTCCAGTGATACGGCTGGGCGATACCCACGGTCTTCCACAGGTGAAACTGCAGCACGTTCTCGGCCATGGCCGACCCCCTTTGGTCTTAGTTGGCACGAGTCTGGCGACGACCCCCGACATCGCGCAACTACCCCGCCGGGTACGCCCTAATAGCGACAGTGGGCGCCGTTGTCATTACGGCGTGCCCCGCAGCGCCGCTTATTCGGTCCTCGGTGTGTAGATAAGGGCGGCGGGCAGGATCTCGGGAAGGTCGTTCAGACCCCCGAATCTCTTATTTCCCGTTGCGCGCGAGCGTTGGGTCGATAGGTACGCCTCAGCGACGGATCATCGACCCTTATTCACCTGTACCGGGACTGTCTCAACCTGTACCGGGTACAGCCGTCACGAGCTGTACCAATTGTCCCCGGGTCTTTAGACCGGGACTTGGGACAGGTGACCGAGGACTGGAATCGAGGGATACGCGCTCGATTGAGCAGATTGCACTTCGTCACCCATTAGCCGACCAGCTTAGACCGCCAACGCATCGACCCATCACGCAATATGCACAGATGCGTGGTAGGGTGATGATGTCCTGCCACGGACCGCCCTATCGAAAGGGCTTGGTTCGTGACGAAGAACACCGGCGATATCGTCGCCACGCGGAAGTACGACACCGCCGCTGAGATCGCACGGCAGGCGCCCCCGGTCTCGGACGCCGCCCGCGCTCGTCTCGCGCTGCTTCTGAAGCCGAAGGCCGCGTGATGGCCGGTACGCCCGAGCAGGGACGTCGCGACGCCGAGAAGCGGTGGGCGCCCTACCGTGCCGCTCGTCTCGCCGCCGGTCTTCCCCCGACGAAGTCGAACCGCAAGCCGGACATGTTCGACGACCCCGAGGTCGAGTCCCATTGGCTGCAGCGTGCCGAGGATGCCGGGCTCGTTCCCGAGGGTGCTACCCGTCGCCAGCACCGCCGCATCGCTCGACGCCTTGCCGAGGCCAGCGCCGCCGAGATCGCCCGCGCAGGCCGAGAGGGCGCTACAGCCGGCGTCAGCGACGTGGACGTGCTCATCGCCCACCACTCAGCAGAGGTCACCCGCTGGCGCGCTGCGGCTGAGCAGGACCGCGCACGCGCCGAAGAACACGACCGCCTCGCAGAACTCGCCGAGGGTTTGCTGACCGACCTGCTGTTCCGCGAGGGCCGGCTGTCGTGAACCTCTCCGCAACCCAGCAGGCCGCCGCGCTGAAGAAGCTCGTAGCGGCCGGCAAGAAGGGCCACGACGCCGAAGCGCTCGTCGAGCGTGCCGCGCGGCTCGGGCTCGACCGCACCGAAGCCATGGCCAAGCTCGCCCGGTTTGACGTGCCGCCGAGCGGGACACCGCTCGAACGCCTCGAGAAACATCTCGGCGAGAAGGCCGCGAAGAAGGCGGCCGCATCCCGCCTCGCGAAGGCGTGGGAGCGGGGAGCGCGCGCCGCTCTCGACGACACCTTGCCGATGACGGACTCGCAGCGACTCGTCGCCCTGAACGACGAGGTCGATCGCCAACGCCTGCGCGCCGAGGCCGCCGACATCGTGAAGGCCGAGCGTGCCGGCCAGGGCGACGAGGGCGACGACTACGCCGACGTGGCTGCACTCATCGAGCAGGGCGTCGAGCAGCGCACCCCGGACGCTGGCGGCATCCGCAGCGACGGCGCCCGCCTGAGCTACCGCGGCGCCGTGAACGGCCTCGTCGGCCCGCCCGAGTCCGGGAAGACCCTCGTCGCCATCGCGCAGGCGTGCGACGACCTGAAGGCCGGCGAGCGCGTCCTGCACATCGACGCAGACCACAACGGCCCTGCCGCGACGCTCTCTCACTACCTGACCGCTGACGGCATCGAGGCGGACGTCCTGGCCGACCGTGCTCGGTTCCGCTACGTCGAGGTCCGCAGCGCCGACCACCTTCGCCGCGTCGTCGCCGAGGCCACCGCCTGGCGCCCGACCCTCGTCGTCGTCGACTCGGTCGGCGAGGTCGTGCCGCTGTTCGGTGGCGACTCGAACTCGAACGACGACTATCGCCGCATCCACCGCGAGATCCTGTCGCCCCTCGCGGATCTCGGCGCCGCGGTGCTCGTCCTGGATCACGAGTCGAAGGCGAACGGTCCCGGCGGGTACGCGATCGGCGCCAGCGCGAAGAAGGCCGCGATCGACGGGAGCTATCTCGCTGTCTCGCCCGTCGAGCCGTTCGTCCCTGGTCAGGGCGGTGCTGCGGCCCTTTCGATCCTGAAGGACCGTCACGGCGGGCTGCGCGCCGTCTCGCCCTCGGGGAAGAACCCGACCGCCGCCGTCTTCCGCCTCGATTCCCGCGGCGGTGTGACGACACACGAGTTCTACCCGGGGAAGGGCGCCGACGAGCGCGCCGACGACCGCCTCGACTCCGACGTCGCCTTCGTTCTGGCCCTTCCCGAGTTCCCCGCCTCGCGTACGGCGCTGCAGGCCGCCGTGCGCGCGAAGGAATCGGACGGCAAGGGGTGGAACAACAACCGGGCGCACGCCGCGCTACAGGCCGCACGCCAGCGCCGCACGACCTTGACGACCTTCCCCATCGACGACCCCACCACCACGAAAGAAGGCACGAAGTGAGCACCTACGGATACCGACACCACATCCTCGGCGGCACCGGCCCGCGCATCGACTTGGGCGACCCCGCTCGCGTGCGAGCCGCCGCCCCCGCAGTCGCGGATATCTACGAGAAGTTGGCCGAGGTCGAGCGACTGATCTCGGCGACGGCGCAGCAGCGGGACGACATCGACGACCGGATCCGCGACCGCCTGAACGGTGCTCCCGAACAACTCGGCGAGCGCCTGTGGGCGGGCGAGTCGATCGACGATGACGAGAGCGGCATCGCTGCCGACGTCGAGGGGCTGCGGGCCGAGCGCGCGAAGCTGCAGATCCGGGTCGAGGGCTACATCGACGCGGCACGGATCGGCTACATCGCCCTGCAGAAGTCGGTCGACGACAGCGCCGACGCGCTGGCGAAGTCGCTCATCACCAAGGCGCGCACGCTGCCGGCGAAGCTGGCGACGGCCGTCGAGCTCGTCGAGTCGGTGACCGCCGCGCACGACGCCGCCCTCGGCCTCGCTCACATGCTCGAAGACCGGGCCGCCGGGAACCCGACGCTCGTGACGAGCCACATCGTCCAGGGTCCGCGCGTCGCCCTCGGCCTCGCGGCGCAGCACATCCGAGAGGCGATCTCGGTCCTGTCGTCCGAGATCGAGGTCGTGAGCGGGGTACTGAGCGTCCCCCAGCCACGCAAGGCCCGGAAGTCCACGCCCGCGCCCGTCGAGGCGCCCACGGCGCCGTCCACGCCCGACGCGATCGCGTTCGAGATCGGAGAGGACGAGGACGATGACTGACATCGAGCAGGGTCAACCCGAGGTTGACGCCGACGCCTTCGAGATCGACGACGAGGACTTCGCCCCGGTCGACCTCGGAGCGGCCGTGACGGCCCGCCTCGTGCGCGGGGAGAGCCGCGACGAGGCCGCGGTCGGACTCGCCATCTCACGCGCGACCGTGGACGAGGTTGTCGCCGATCTCGTCGGGAGGGCGGGCGACGAGCCGATGACCGAGCGCGAGTGGCTGATTCGGGAGCGCATCGCCGATCTCACCCGGCAGGCGTCCGCGGCGTACGTCTCGACCGAGGACGCCGCTCGTCTCGCGCTGCTGCTCTCGCTCGCACAGTTCGACCTCGAACTGATCCGATTCGCCGAACAGATCCGGGAGGGCTGACCCATGGCACTGAAGCGACCCCGTCGCCGCGACTACGACTCCGAGCCCGAGTGGCTGAACGCCTGTCTGCGCTACCTCGATGCGAAGTGGCCGGCCCGTGAGGATCAGCGCAAGCGCGTGCAGGCGTTCGCCCGCTGGGACGCCGAGGCGTCGATCGAGCCGGCGCGCGTGATCGAGCGTCTGCGCGAACTCATCGTGCGCGACGACCTGACCCCCGACGAAGAAGCCGAGTTCGAGCGCCTGGCCGACCTCTACCGCGACCACAAGAAGCACAGCACGAAGGGAATCTGACCATGACCGAGAAGACAGCATCCGAGCAGATGGCCGAACGCATCCAGCGAGGCGAGGCCACGACGAGCGGCGCCGCGAGCGCCACGACGGCGCAGCGCGAACTCTCGTCACTGCTGGACGGCGACGACTGGGGCGACGAGCAGGCCGAGCGCGCCCGCGAGCTTCGCGAGCAGATCCGCACTGAGCGCGCCGAGGCTGCCCGCCCGCGCACCAAGCGTTCGAGCGTCGCCGGCCCGTCCGACCGTAACGGCGAGGCGGACGACGCCCGTCGCCGTCAGCCCACGACGGCGTCCGAGCAGATGGCCGCCAGGATCTCGCGATGAGCGCCGTCGACCCCCGTTCTCCGAGCACCGAGGACTACGACCGTCTGACAGGCGAGCTACGCGAGATCTCCCGCCGGCTCGACAACCTCGAAGCGCCGAGCGGGACGAGCGCCTTCCAGACGGTGAAGAAGCTCGAAGCCCTCGTGAACGACATTCAGGATCAACTCGATCAGTACAACGCGAGCCGGTGGACGAACGCGCAGATCGTAAGCGAGATCGACTCTCGCGTCGCCACTCGACTGACTCAGGATCAGGTCGACCAACGGGTCTACGCGATCGTCGGGTCGATCCTGGCGGGGAACGTCTCGATCGGCGGCGAACTCTTCGTGAACGGCGCCGTCACAATGCCGAACGTCTACAACACGAACATCGTCGGGCTCGGCGGCTCTCGCAAGACGGTGTGGGTTCGCGATGGTGGCCGGATGGGGAACACGGCCTGACCATGCCCGTCTACTCGTGCAAGACCGACCGCTCGACCGAGACGGGGTCGCTCGTCGTGTGTACCTGCGGCCTCGCCCTCGGCCCCTTCATGGACCACGAGCGCGCGGTCGAGGTCGCACGGGACCACCGCACCATGCACACCCAGCACGCGGCATCCGACGCCAAGCGCCGCCACGCACAGGAGAAAGGCTGAATGATGAACGAACGAGAGAAGATCGCCGCCCGGGTGCTAATCGAGGAACGCTGGTCAGCCGTCAGTGCGGCCGCCGGCATCCCGCCCACCCGCCGAAGTGACCTTGCCACACTTCCCGTCTCCGAGGGCGGGCTGGGACGACGCATTCACCACGCCACGCTCTCGTCGCGGGCGACGGCATACGCCGAGCGCCAGCGTCAGCGGATCGAAGACGCTCGACAGGACGAACTCGACCTCCGCCGGGTCGAAGCCGAACTCGCGCTCGACGAGGCGGATCGCCGCCTCGGGCAGGCGGTCAGCGGCGAAGACTACGAGCGAGCCGCCCGTCGCTATGACCGAGCCGAAGCCCACCTGCTGGCGCTGAAGTCCGACGATGCGCGTGTGCCGCTCACACGAGCCATTCGCCGTGCCGTGGAGATCGACATCGCGCTCGAACTCGACGCGATCCTGCCCGACGATCAGCGCGCGGATCTTCGTCGCTCGCTGCTCCTCGAAGCGCCTCTCGCGGCGTTCGCTGGACGTCTTGGTGCGCGTGCCCTAGACAGCGTTCCCGAAGCGCTCGCGTAGAGCGACGATGATGTCGCCGTGCTTTGCGTCGATAGCGCCGGCGGGGAATCGGAACTGGTTCGTGCCCGCGATGTTCGAGAACTCGGTCGTCCCGTCTTCGAGCAACACGAGCGCCTGATCCCATCCGAGACGCCCCTGGAACAGGCCTAGTTCGTGCACGACGTTCTGACGCGCCTGCATCGTGGCGTCCGCTCGCTCATCCTCGGCAGTCATCACGAGAAGCGCGAAGTTCGCCCACTGCAGCGCGTCCGTCAGCACTCGCTCGATCGTCCGACCGCTATGCGGCAGCGTTTCGTACGCCTTCACTTCGATGTCGAGGGTGCGTAGCCACCGCTCGGTCTTCTGCCACTCGCCCGATCCGCCGTGGCCGATGAAGACCCTCGGCTTCTCGGGCTCGGGCTCGGGGATCGGGATGGCGTTGGCGGCCGCCGCATCTCGAATGACGCCCATGACGCGGTCGACAGCCCGAGAGTCGGGATGCTCTACCGTGGCGGTCACCAAGTTGTCGCGGAAGTCGATAGACACCGAGGGTGTGGCGAACGGGGCGCCGTTGTAACCGCCGTACGACATGTAATAGGCGTGGAACGGGTCGCCGAGTCGGTCGAAGAAGTCCTCGGCCTCGTCTGACTGGAAGTCGGTCGTGCCGTCTGCGTCCGAGATGCTGAGCGACATGTGTTTGAGGGGCATGAACCCGTCGTAATCCTCCGAGCCCGGCGGGAAACTGCGGGCCACCCAGGCTCGTCGTTCTGCTCTATAAAGCTCATCGACCATGCCGACGAGTTCGCGCAGCGTCTCGCGCGGAAGGACGGTCCACGGGTACGACTTGCGCTTTCTCGGCATGAACTCACGATATCGCCAGGCATGTATGCCTTATTAAGACAACACTGGCGGCTGTCGCGTTCGCCGGACTCCTGGTCGTCATCATGCGTTCCGACGAGGTCCGCGGCATCCTCGAGGACCTCGTGCGGCGCGCGCTGACGGTCGAATGACCGCCCGGCTCGGTAATCGCGGCTCGGTGACGGCCGAGTTCGCGGTCGCCCTGCCGGCGATCCTGCTGCTGCTCGTGCTCTGCGTCGGCACCCTCTCGGCCGCATCGCGGCAGGTGCGGCTCCAGGATGCGGTCACGGACGCGTCGCGGCTCGTCGCCCGGGGAGACGATGAGGGCCGTGCGCTGGCCCTCATCGCCGCGGCAGCGCCGGATTCCCGCAGCGAGATCACGTGGGACGACGATCTCGTGTGCGTCGCTGCGTCCGCCCCGATCGGGGTCGCGGCGATCACGGTCCGGGTGACGGCCAGCTCGTGCGCGCTCGCCGGAGGGCGATGATGGCGGGCACCGCGGCGACGGCGGGCGTCGTGACGGCCATCGGCGTGCTGACCATCGGCCTCGCCGTCGTCGGCGCGGCCGCGGTGCACGCGCAGCGGCTCGCGGGGACGGCGGATGCGGCCGCACTCGCCGCGGCGGACGCCGCATCCGGTGCCGTCGACGGCGCGCCGTGCGATCGCGCGGCGCAGATCGCGTCCCGGGCGGTCGCCGAGGTCGTATCCTGCGAGGTGGACGGTCTTATCGCGACCGTCCGGGTGGGTGCGGCCTTCGGGTCGATCCCGACATCCGCCATCGCACGAGCAGGTCCTCCGCCGGACTCGACGATCGTCGTCGACGGCTGAGAGCTCCCAGCCGACGGCGTCGGACGGGTGTGTATGGTGTGCAACGACGAAAGGACCTCTGTTGGCACAGGGCGCGAAGACGAAGACCGGTCACGGCAAGAAGCTCGTGATCGTCGAGTCGCCGACGAAGATGACCTCCATCCAGGGCTACCTGGGTGACGACTACGAGGTGCTCAGCTCCGTCGGCCACATCCGCGACCTCGCGAGCAAGAAGGACATCCCGACCGACAAGAAGGCCGCGTACGGCAAGTACTCGATCGACGTCGACAACGGCTTCGACCCCTTCTACGTGGTCAACGACCGCAAGACCAAGACGGTCACCGAACTCAAGCGTGCGCTGAAGGATGCCGACGAGGTCCTGCTGGCCACCGATGAGGACCGCGAAGGCGAGGCCATCGCGTGGCACCTGCTCGAGGTGCTCAAGCCCAAGGTCCCCGTGAAGCGCATGGTGTTCCACGAGATCACGAAGGACGCCATCCGGGCGGCGGCCGAGAACACCCGTGAGCTCGATCTCGCGCTCGTCGATGCGCAGGAGACCCGTCGCGTGCTCGACCGCCTGTACGGCTGGGACGTCTCGCCGGTGCTCTGGCGCAAGGTCGGCAGCGGCCGGGAGGGCACGGCGCTCAGTGCCGGCCGGGTGCAGTCGGCCGCGACCCGCATGGTCGTGGAGCGCGAGCGCGAACGGATGGCGTTCGTCTCGGCGAGCTACTGGGACATCGAGACCCTGGCCGCCAAGGGCGACACGAGTTTCACCGCACGCCTGGCCCGCATCGACGGCGCGCCCCTGGCACGCGGCACGGACTTCGACGACCGAGGGTCGCTCAAGAAGGCCGTGATCGTGCTCTCCGAGCAGGATGCCCGCGACCTCGCGACGGCGATCGAAGGCGTCGGCGAGATCACCGTCGCGAACCTCGAGGCCAAGCCCGGAACCCGCAGCCCCAAGGCCCCCTTCACGACCTCCACGCTGCAGCAGGAGGCCGGACGCAAGCTCTCGATGAGCGCGAAGCACACCATGAGCGTGGCGCAGCGTCTCTACGAGAAGGGGTACATCACTTATATGCGCACCGACTCGACGTCGCTGTCGGCGCAGGCGATCGCCGCCGCGCGCACGCAGGCGGTCGCGCTCTACGGCGACCGGGCGGTCCCGGCGAACCCGCGCAGCTACGCGAGCAAGAGCAAGAACGCGCAGGAGGCGCACGAGGCGATCCGCCCCTCCGGCGAGTCGTTCCGCACACCCTCCGAGGTCTCGTCGCAGCTCGATCGCGACGAGCAGCGCGTCTACGACCTGATCTGGAAGCGCACCGTCGCGAGTCAGATGTCGGACGCGAAGTACGAGACCACGACCGTCACGCTCGCGCTGACGGCCGCCGGCAAGGCCGTCGAGTTCACCGCATCCGGCACTGTCTACACCTTCAAGGGGTTCCTCGAGGCCTACGAGGAGGGCCGTGACGAGAAGCGGGGCGACGCCGACAAGGCGGACGACCAGGCGCTTCCGGCGCTCGCCGTCGGCGACGTGCTCGCCGCCCGCGACGTGGAGCCGAAGGGTCACAGCACGAGCCCGAAGCCGCGATACACCGAGGCCAGTCTCGTCAAGGCGCTCGAGGAGCGCGGAATCGGACGCCCCTCGACGTTCGCGAGCATCATCGACGTCATCCTCGACCGTGGCTACGTGAGCAAGCGCGGCCAGGCGCTCGTGCCCAGCTGGCTCGCTTTCAGCGTCGTGCGCCTGCTGGAGGAGCACTTCGCCGACCTCGTCGACTACGACTTCACCGCGGCGCTCGAGGACGATCTGGACGCCATCGCGCGCGGCGAGCAGCGTCGCGAGCAGTGGCTGCGCGAGTTCTACTTCGGCTCGGATAACCACGTGGGTCTGCGCCACCTGGTCGACAACCTGGGCGACATCGATGCGCGAGAGCTCAACTCGACCCGCATCACCGACAATGCCACCCTGCGCTTCGGCAAGTACGGCCCCTACCTCGAAGTCACCGAGTCGCCGGACCCCGAGGCGAAGCCGCGCATCGTGAATGTGCCGGAGGACCTCGCCCCCGACGAACTCACCGCCGAGAAGGCGCAGGAGCTGATCGACGCTCCCGTCGCCGGCGACCGTGTGCTCGGTGAGAACCCCGAGAACGGCAAGCTCGTCGTCGTGAAGGACGGCCGCTTCGGGCCGTACGTGCAAGAGGTCGAACCGACCGACCCGGATGCCGTCGACGAGTCGACCGGTGAGGTCGTCGAGGCACCCAAGAAGCGCGGCGCGAAGAAGGAGGCGGCCCCGAAGCCGCGCACCGCATCGCTGTTCAAGAGCATGTCGGTGGACACCGTCGATCTCGACACCGCGCTGCGGCTGCTGGAGCTGCCGCGCCTCGTGGGTGTCGACCCGGCGACCGAGGAACCCATCACGGCGCAGAACGGCCGCTACGGCCCGTACTTGAAGAAGGGCACCGACTCGCGGTCGCTCGACGCCGAGCAGCAGATCTTCGACGTGACCCTCGAGCAGGCGCTCGAGATCTACGCCCAGCCGAAGTACGGGGCGCGGCGCGCATCGAGCGCGCTGAAGGAGTTCGACGCCGATCCGGTCAGTGGCAAGCCGATCAAGATCAAGGACGGACGTTTCGGCGCCTACGTCACCGACGGTGAGACGAACGCCACGATCCCGCGCGGCGAGACCGTCGAGGATGTGGACTTCGAGCGCGCGAAGCAGCTGCTGGCCGACAAGCGTGCGAAGGGGCCGGCACCCAAGCGCACCGCGCGCAAGACGACGACGCGCAAGCCGGCCGCGAAGAAGTGACCGTGGCGAACGCCGCCGGCCTCTGGGTGACGCTGGAGGGCGGCGACGGCTCCGGCAAGACGACGCAGGCGGCACTCCTCGAGGAGTGGATCACCGCCCGTGGCCGCACCGTGGTGCGGACGCGGGAGCCGGGCGGCACCGAGGTCGGAGTGCTCATCCGCGACATCGTGCTGCACCACCGGGGTGAGATCGCGGCGCGCGCCGAGGCGCTCCTGTACGCCGCCGACCGGGCGCAGCACGTCGAGATGCTGGTGCGCCCCGCGCTCGAACGCGGCGAGGTCGTCATCCAAGACCGTTACCTCGATTCATCCGTCGCCTATCAGGGTGCCGGACGGGTGCTGGATGCGGGGGAGATCCGCGAGCTGTCGCTGTGGGCGACGGGTGGGGCACTGCCGGACCTCACCGTGTTGCTGGACCTCGACCCGGCCGTTGCGCGCAACCGTCTCGACGCGGCCGACAAGCCGTTCGACCGGCTCGAAGCCGAGCGCGCGGACTTCCACGAGCGGGTGCGTGCGGCGTTCCTGGGGCTGGCCGCGGCGGAGCCGGAACGGTTTCTCGTCGTCGACGCCGCGCGGCCGGCATCCGAGGTCTTCGCCCTCATCCGCGAACGCGTCGCCGCCCTCGCGTGACCCGGGCAGGGTCGGGCCCCGCCGTTAGGCTGGACGGCATGCCGACCGCGTCCGCCCCGACGATCCCGTGGGGCGACGTGTGGGGGCAGGAGGACGCGGTGCGGATGCTGCGCGCCGCCGCCGAGGACCCGGCGCAGCTCACGCACGCCTGGCTCATCACCGGCCCGCCGGGTTCGGGACGGTCGACGCTGGCCTATGCGTTCGCCGCCGCCCTGATCGCGGAACCCGGGGACGAGCCGGCGATGCGCCAGGTGCTGGCCCGATCGCATCCCGATCTCACGGCGCTCCGCACCGAGCAGGTCATCATCCGCATCGAGGAGGCCCGCAAGCTCGTCGAGCGGGCGTACTTCTCACCGTCGCTCGGCCGATACCGCGTCATCGTCGTCGAGGACGCCGATCGCATGGCCGAGCGCACCTCGAACGTGCTGCTGAAGGCGCTCGAGGAGCCGCCGGAGCGCACCGTCTGGGTGCTGTGCGCGCCGAGCGACGCCGACCTGCTGCCGACGATCCGCTCCCGTGTGCGCACCGTGCGGCTCCAGGAGCCCGACGTCGACGACGTCGCACGCCTCATCGTGCAGCGCACCGGTGCCGATCCCGACGTCGCCGCGCAGTCGGCGCGTCACGCGCAGCGCCACATCGGCATGGCGCAGCGCCTGGCGACGGATGCCGACGCCCGCGCCCGTCGCGACGACACGCTGCGTGCGGTGCTCGCCGTGCGTGGCGTGGGCGATGCCGTCGAAGCGGCCGCGCGCATCGTGCAGGCCGCCACCGAGGACGCGAAGGCCATCACGGTGGAGCGCGACGAGGCCGAGCGGTCCGATCTGCTGCGCACCGTCGGGGTGCCCGAAGGGGCGGCCGTGCCGCCGGCGGTGCGCGCGCAGCTGAACGCGCTCGCCGACGACCAGAAGCGTCGTGCCACCCGCAGCCTCCGTGACGGCATCGACCGCGTGCTGACCGACCTGCAGTCGATGTTCCGCGATGTGGTGATGCTGCAGTTCGGCCGCAGTGCGGGGCTCATCAACGTCGAGCTCGACGCCGACCTGCGGGCGCTCGCCGATGCCTGGCCGCCGTCCCGCACCCTGCTCGTCCTCGACGAGATCGCTCTGACCCGTCGCAATGTGGAGCGAAACGCTGCTCCCGTGCTCGCACTCGAAAGCCTGCTCGTCGCCGTCGCCTCCGGAAGGACCTCCGCATGAGAACCCCCCGTCGCCCTCTCCGCGGGCTCCTGCTGTCCGTTCTGGCGGTCGCTTCCATGGCGCTCGCGGGGTGCTCGTTCATCCCGGACCCGCCGGCGCCGACCACCAGCGCGACGCCCGACACCTCGGGTGTCGACGAGGAGCTCGTGCCGTTCTACGGCCAGGAGTTGTCGTGGGAGTCCTGCGGCACGTTCGACTGCACGACGGTGCGAGCGCCGCTCGACTGGGAGAACCCGAGCGCGGGCGACATCGAGTTGTCGGTCATCCGGCAGCGGGCCACCGACGGCGCCCCGACCGGGTCGCTCCTGACGAACCCCGGCGGTCCCGGTGCGAGCGGGGTGGATCTCATCCGCAGCTCCGTGGACTATGCCGTGGGTGCCGCTCTGCAGGCGGACTACGACGTCATCGGCTTCGATCCCCGCGGGGTCGGTGAGTCGACGGCGGTGCGCTGCTACGACGCCGCCGATATGGACGCCTATCTGTTCGACATCCCGGCGGGGGAGCGCGGCTCCGCCGAGCGGAACGACGAACTGACGGCGCGCAATGCGGCGTTCGCCGCCGCGTGCGACGCCAACAGCGACGGCATCCTGCCGTACATCACGACGGTGCAGTCGGCGCGTGACATGGATCTGCTGCGCGCGGTGCTGGGTGACGAGAAGCTCAACTATCTCGGGTACTCGTACGGCACGTTCCTCGGCGCGACCTACGCCGATCTGTATCCCGAGCGCGTCGGGCGTCTCGTGCTCGACGGCGCGATCGACCCGCAGGCCTCCGAGCTCGAGGTCTCGACGGCGCAGGGCGTGGGATTCGAATCCGCGCTGCGGGCGTACATGGCCGATTGCCTCACCGACAGCGAGTGCCCCTTCGCGGGAACCGTTGACGACGGGATGGCCGATCTCGGGGTGATGCTCGCGAGCGTCGACCGCACCCCGCTGCCCAACGCCGACGGCCGCCAGCTCGGCGCCGACTCGTTGATGACGGCGATCGTCGCGGCGCTCTACTCGCAGGACAGCTGGTCGTACCTCACGACGGCGCTCCAGGGGGTGCTGCAGGGGGACCCGAGCGTCGCCTTCACTCTCGCGGACTTCTATTACGCCCGTTCCGGCGGCGAGTACACCGACAACTCCACCGAGGCGTTCTCGGCCTACAACTGCATGGACTACCCCGCCGAGACGACCGCCGAGCAGCAGCAGGCGGCCGATGCGCTGCTCGCCGAGAAGGCGCCGACCGTGGCGCCGTACTGGTCGAGCGATGTCGACGGCTGCGCCGACTGGCCCGCCCCGCCGACCGGCACCCGCGAGGCGCTCACGGCCGCGGGGGCTGCCCCCATCCTCGTGGTGGGGACCACGAACGACCCGGCGACGCCCTACGAATGGTCGGTGGCGCTCGCGGACCAGCTCTCCTCCGGAGTGCTCATCACCCGCGTCGGTGAAGGCCACACCGGGTACAACAAGGGCAATGCGTGCGTGGATGAGGCGGTCGATGCGTACTTCGTGGACGGCACCGTGCCAGCGGACGGCCTGCGCTGCGAGTGACCGCGACGCCCGGGGAGGCGGGGCGAGCCGTCCGCGGTTCGCGGGGCACGCCGTGAACATGTAGGATCGAACATCGTGCGACGCGCGAGCGCGGCACGCCACCTTAGCTCAGTCGGCAGAGCGATTCACTCGTAATGAATAGGTCAAGGGTTCGATTCCCTTAGGTGGCTCCACAAAAGGGCCCGGATTTCTGCGGAAGTCCGGGCCTTTCGCTCTGCCCAGCGCGGCCGCGTGTAGCAAATATGTAGCAGAACGCCGCGACAGGACCTGCCAGGGGTTCGCCTCAGGCGGCACGATCGGGCGCTGGCGTACGGTCTCGACGACGGCCATCGAGCCGAAGAGTTGCTGGCAGCGCGGTAGCCACTCCCGCTCGCAGCGTTCAGTGCTCCCAGGAGCGCGTCATCGCCGCAACCTCCCGGCCGACTTGTTCGTCCCCATGTCCGGCTGTATCCATTCTCCGGCCGAGGATTCGATACGACGTGACCTCCGACATCGCGGAGCCGGGCGCGTGTACGGAACCAATGGGTCCGGCATACTGACCGCATGGGCATCAGCGACCCGCACTCTCCCCTCGGGCCGTACGGCCGCATAGGGTCCGTCATTAACGTCGTCGCGTCGGCACTCTTCGGGGCTGTCACGATGGTCGTCGGTATCGTGACGGGTGAGGTCACTGCCGTACTGGTCGCCGCCTTGTTGTGGGCGATGTGCCTATTCGGGTTC
>JAVBUN010000184.1:0-5866 GCA_031555335.1 Microbacterium sp. | reverse complement strand
TTAGCCGCGCTCGGGGCGCGGACCCGTGATTGCCGAGCCGATCCGCAGGTGTGTCGCGCCCGCGGAGATCGCCTCGACGAAATCCCCCGTCATCCCCGCCGAGATCCAGCGCGCCTCGGGGGCGACGGCGCGCACGCGCTCGGCGTATGCGTGGAGCCGGGCGAATGCCGCGGCCGGCTCTTCGTCGAGCGGGGCGACGGCCATGATGCCCCGCAGTCGCAGGGTGTCGCAGCCGCTCACGTGCTCGGCCAGCTCGTCCAGCGCGCCCGGGGCGACTCCGCCGCGGCCCGGGTCGTCCGTGAGGTTCACCTGGACCAGCACGTCGAGCGGCGCGTCCTCGGGCTCGGCCGCGCGGTCGAGGGCGTCGGCGAGACGTATGCGGTCGACGGTGTGGACGACGGATGCGGCGGCTCGCACCGCGCGGGCCTTGTTCTTCTGGGCCTGGCCGATGAAGTGCCAGCGGAGGGCATCGAGCGCCGTCTCCGCGCTCTTCGCCGAGAGCTCCTGCTGGCGGTTCTCGCCGACATCGCGCACTCCGAGCGCGTACAGCGCCTCGACGAGGGACGCCGGATGGAACTTGGTGACGACGATCCGCGTCAGCTCGGCGGGGTCGCGCCCCGCATCCCGCGCCGCCTGCGCGATGCGTTCGTCGATCTCGGCGAGTCGCCGGGCGAGCGGGTCGGACACGGATCCTCCGATGCGGGACGGGTGGGGGGAATGGTGCGGGCGGGTCCGCGCAGCGCCGAGGCTCGCGGACCCGCCCGAGTGGGGCGTCCGGACTACTTCAGGAAGTCCGGGATATCGAGGTCGTCCTCGCCGAAGGCGGAGTCGTAGGACGACGGCTCCGACACGCCGGCGGTGACCGGCACCGAGACCGGCTGCTCGACCGGCACGGGCGGCGCCGGCTTCTCGGCCACGGGGACGACCTCCGGCGACGTGAGCGGGTTCACCGCGGGACGCGTCGCGGTGACGGGCTCGAGCCGGGGGCTCGGCTCGCCGCCGTCGAAGCCGGCCGCGATCACCGTCACCCGCACCTCGTCGCCGAGCGTGTCGTCGATCACCGTACCGAAGATGATGTTGGCCTCGGGATGCGCGGCCTCCTTCACCAGCTGTGCGGCGTCGTTGATCTCGAAGATGCCGAGGTTCGAGCCGCCCTGGATCGACAGGAGCACACCGTGCGCCCCCTCGATCGACGCCTCGAGCAGCGGGGACTCGACGGCGAGTTCGGCCGCCTTGATCGCCCGGTCCGCGCCGCGGGCCGAGCCGATCCCCATGAGCGCGGATCCCGCGCCCTGCATGACCGACTTCACGTCGGCGAAGTCGAGGTTGATGAGGCCGGGGGTCGTGATCAGGTCGGTGATGCCCTGCACACCGGCGAGCAGCACCTGGTCGGCGGTCGCGAACGCCTCGATCATCGAGATGCCGCGGTCGCTGATCTCCAGCAGCCGGTCGTTCGGCACGACGATGAGGGTGTCGACCTCTTCCTTCAGCTTCGAGACGCCGGCGTCGGCCTGGCTCTGCCGGCGGCGCCCCTCGAAGGAGAAGGGTCGTGACACGACACCGATGGTGAGCGCGCCGATCGACTTGGCGATCCGCGCGACGACCGGCGCACCGCCGGTGCCGGTGCCGCCGCCCTCGCCCGCCGTGACGAAGACCATGTCGGCGCCCGCGAGGGCTTCCTCGATCTCCTCGGCGTGATCCTCCGCTGCGCGACGACCCACCTCGGGATCGGCACCCGCGCCGAGCCCTCGGGTCAGCTCGCGACCCACGTCGAGCTTGACGTCGGCGTCGCTCATGAGCAGCGCCTGGGCGTCGGTGTTCACCGCGATGAACTCCACCCCGCGCAGACCCAACTCGATCATGCGGTTGACGGCGTTCACGCCGCCACCGCCCACTCCGACCACCTTGATCACTGCAAGGTAGTTCTGGTTCTGGCTCATGCCGGCCTCCGTTTCGTCCCGAACCCTGTCGTCCCGCCCCGGGTGAAACCTTCACCCTCAGCTAGAAGGTTAAAGAATTACCCGGTATGCAATTCCTGACTTGAAGGTATGCGGATGCGGCGGGCACGCCCCGCGCATCCTGGGCGTGTCGTGCAAGTCGTCGCCGAATCCGTCCGCGCGGCCCCGACCGACCGCATCCGCCGCCCACCCCGCCGCCCCGACGGGACCGGTTCAGCGCACGACGGGCGCGGAGGGCGAGGACACGTCGTAGGACGCGACGGTCTCGGGCGGGCGCGCCCCCATGAGGGCCTGCAGCACCCGCGACTTCATCGCCGAGCTCTCGGCACTGCCCCACACCACCCGCGCGTTGGCCGCACCCAGCGTGAGCGTCACGTCGTCGGGCGTGGATGCCGAAACGGCCGTGACCTGGGCGCGGAGGTCCGCGGGGAGCGAGCGCATGGTCTGCCCGGCCGCCGCGAAGGCGGCGCCGCTCACCCCGCCCGACACGTCGAGCAGCGGGTACCCCGCGGGGGCCTCCGCCGTTGTGGACAGCGCCACCCCCGCCGCGTCGACCAGCGTGTATCCCGCCGCCGACGACAGCACGCCGATCGGCGTGCGCTCCACGATCCGCACGACGAGATCGTGGGGCGGACGCGCCTCGAGCGTGTAGGACTCGACGAGCGGGAACTGCACGAGAGCCGCCTTCACAGCGGACTCGTCGATCGCCGCGAGCGGCGTGCCGACCTGGCCCGACAGTGCATCGGCGACGTCCGCGGCAGGCAGCTGCTGCGTGCCGACGACCTGTACCTGCTGCACGGCGAACAGCGGGCTGTAGGCCGCCCCGACCGTGGCGACCGTGACGAGCACGAGGGATGCGGCGACACCGATCCAGACGATGCGGCGCCGGCGCTGGCGCACCGTGAACCGACGGACCTCCGCGCGGAGCGCCTTGCGACGCGCGCGCGCGGCCCGCCAGACGTCGCGCACCCCGACGGGACCGGTCCCCGCATCGTCGGCCGGCTCGTCGATCGGCGCCGCGGACACCCCCTCGGGATCCGGCGCGACGACCGGTCGCGCCCCCGGGAGAACCAGGGGGGTGAGGGGTGCTGTCTCCTGCAGGTCCGGGTCCGCCGCGCCCGGCGGTTCGGCGCCGGGCGCCGAGAACGCCCCGGAGACGGACGCCGCGGCGGCCTCCGACGCGCGCGCATCCGACGCCGCCGCCGGGTTCTCCTCCTCGCGGCCGCGCGAGGGCGATGCCCCCGCGGGCGGCGGCAGCGGCGAGGGACGGCGCATGGGGTCAGCGGCTCCCGGTCGGCGCCTGCGCGCGGAGCGCGGCCAGCACCTGCGGGATGATGCGGTAGACGTCGCCGCATCCGAGCGTCACGACGAAGTCGCCGTCCCGGGCGATCGAGGCGGTGTAGTCGGCGGCCTCCTGCCAGTCCGCCACGAAGCGCACCCGCGCGGCATCGTCGAACGCCTCGCTCACGAGCGCTCCGGTGACACCCGGGATCGGGTCCTCGCGGGCGCCGTAGACATCGAGCACGACGGTCTGGTCGGCGAGCTCCTCGAGGACGTGCGCGAACTCGACGGACATGAGCTGCGTCCGGGAGTACGTGTGCGGCTGATGGACGGCGATGAGCCGCCCGTCGCCGATCACCGTGCGAGCGGCGCTCAGCGCCGCGGCGACCTCGGTGGGGTGGTGCGCGTAGTCGTCGTAGACGCTGACGCCGCGCTCGACACCGTGCAGTTCGAACCGCCGCACGGTGCCGGAGAAGCCCTCGACAGCGCGGGCGGCCGCGGCGAACGGGTGCCCGAGGGTCGTCAGCACCGCGATCGCGCCGGCCGCGTTGATCGCGTTGTGGGCGCCGGGCACGGCGAGCTGCACGCGTGCCGTCTCGCCGCCGCGGGTGACGGCGAACGACACCGGTCCGTCGGTGACGACATCGGTGACCCGCACGTCCGCGTCCGCTGCGAGTCCGAAGGTGACCACGGCGTCGTGCGCGAGGCGGTTCCGCACCTGCCGGGCGCCCTCGTCGTCGGACGAGATCACGACGGCCTCGCGTGCCGCATCCGCGAACCGGGCGAACCCGTCGAAGAACGCGTCGCGGGTCCCCCAGTGGTCGAGGTGGTCCGGATCGACGTTCGTGATGAGCGCGATCGACGTGTCGTACAGCAGGAACGTGCCGTCGGACTCGTCGGCCTCGATCACGAACAGCTCGTCGGCACCGGTGCCGCTCGAGGTGCCGAGCTGGGCGATCACTCCCCCGTTGACGAAGTTTGGGTCGTCGCCGAGCGCCTGCAACGCCGTGACGATCATGCCCGTCGAGGTCGTCTTGCCGTGTGCGCCCGCCACCGACACCAGACGGCGCGAACCGATGAGCCAGTGCAGCGCCTGCGACCGGTGGATCACCGCGAGACCCCGCTCCTTGGCGGTGACGTACTCGGGATTCTCGGGCCAGATGGCACCGGTGTGGATCACGGTGTCGGCGTCACCGAGGTGTGCGGCATCGTGCCCCACATGCACGACGGCGCCCGCCGCGGCGAGGTCCCGGAGGGTCTGGCTGTCGGAGCGGTCCGAGCCCGACACGCGGATGCCACGGGCCAGGAACATGCGGGCGAGGCCCGACATGCCGGATCCACCGATGCCGATGAAGTGCGCGGCCTCGATCGAGGACGGAAGGGGGAGGCTCAAGTCGGGTCTGATCATGACCCCTCAAGTCTAGGTTCGGCGCGGCGCGCACAGGCTGAGGGCGCGCCCGGGCTGACCTCGACCGGCCGGCACACGCTACAAAGGAGGCATGGCCCCGTTCCCCGTCCGCATCGACCCGTCCGCTCCCGCTCCGCCGTTCGAGCAGCTTCGCGCGGGTGTGCTGGCCGCGATCGCCGGCGGCGAGCTCACGGCGGGCGAGCGTCTGCCGACCGTTCGCGCCCTCGCGGCCGATCTCGATATCGCGCCGGGAACCGTGGCGCGGGCCTACCGCGAGCTCGAGGCGGTCGGCGCGATCGAGACGCGCGGGCGGCACGGCACCTTCGTGAGCCTGGACCACGATGCGGTCCGCCGGCAGGCGCAACGGGCAGCCGGCGCCTTCGCCGCCGAGGTCCGCGCACTGGGCATCGCCGACGACGATGCGGTCTCCCTCGTGCGGGCCGCACTGCGCAGCTCCCCCTGAGTGGGGGCCCGTGGATCGCGGCTCAGTGCGCGAGCGCCCGATCGATGAGCGCGACCACGTTCTCCGAGCCGCGGCGCGTGCCGACGGATGCGGCGGCCCCCCGCATCCGATCGAGGCGTGCGGAGTCCGAGAGCAGCGGCACGATGTCGGTGCGCACCCGCTCGGCGGTGAAGTCGGCATCCGGGATGATGACGGCCGCGCCGGCGGCGACGGCGGATGCCGCGTTCAACCGCTGCTCGCCGTTGCCCACCGCATAGGGGACGTAGACCGCGGGGATGCCGAGCGCGCTGATCTCACTGACCGTGGCTGCGCCCGAACGCGAGACGATGAGATCCGCCATCGCGAAGGCGAGGTCCATGCGGTCGACGTACCGGCGGAGGGCGTAGCCGCGCACGTCGGGGTCGGCGAGATCGGAGCGCTCACCCGTGATGTGGATGAGCTGCCAGCCCGCCGCGAGCACGTCGCCCCACGATTCGCCGAGCGCCCGGTTCAGCCGCAGCGCGCCGAGGGAGCCGCCGAACACCAGCAGGGTCGGCGTCTCGGCGTCGAGACCGAAGAAGGCGGCGGCTTCCGCGCGGAGCGCACCGCGATCCAGGTCGACGATCTCGCGGCGCAGCGGCATGCCCACGACGTCGGCGCCGCGCAGGCGCGTGCCCGCGAACGCGACGCCGACCGCGGCCGCGCGGCGCGCGCCGAGGATGTTCGCAAGGCCCGGCTTCGCATTGGCCTCGTGCACGACGAACGGGATCCGCTCCG
>JAVBUN010000148.1:0-11481 GCA_031555335.1 Microbacterium sp. | reverse complement strand
CGGGCCTTCTCCTCATCGCTGAGGACCTGCGTCATCGGGGTGTCGGTGGCCGCCGGGGCGACGAGGTTCGCGCGCACCCGCCACGGCGCGAGCTCGCGCGCGTACCCTCGCACGAGGCCGATGACGGCCGCCTTCGACACGGCGTACACGCCGCTGCCCATGAGACCGCCGCCGGTGCTCGCCGCGACGCTGCCGAGCACGACGATCGCGCCGCGCTCGCCCGCCGCGATCAGGTGCGGCGCGGCGGCCGCGATGACGTTCTGCACGCCCTCCACATTGACCGCGAACACGCGGCGGAACTCCTCGGGGGTGACGTCCTTGAGCGGGGTCCGCGACACGATGCCCGCCGCCGCGACCACGGCCGTCGGCGCGCCGATCTCGGCCGCGATGCGCTCGATGCCCGCGCGCACCGACTCGGCGTCGGCCACGTTCGCCGTCACCGCGAGGTGCCGCCCCGGCGCCAGCCGGGCGACGGCGGCCGCCGCCGCATCCGCGCTGATGTCGAGGATCGCGACGTTCGCCCCCCGCTCGGCGGCCTGCGCCGCGCACTCGAACCCGATCCCGGACCCGCCGCCGGTGACGATCACCACTTCCGGCGTCGCGCTCATCGTCGTCGATGTCATCTCTGTCGTTCCTCTCGTTGCTGTCGCGCCCGTCGGACGGGAGCTACATGATGGCGACGGCGTTGGCGGGACTGCCCACGCCGCCGCGGATGTTGAGCGGCTCGGCGACCAGGAAGACGTCGTACCGCCGCTCGCGGTGGCAGGCCGCGGCCAGCGCGTCCAGGTCCCAGAGCTCGCCGATCGTCAGCCCCAGGAGCGGAATGAGGATGCGGTGCAGCATTCCGGTGTGACTCGATGGCGCCAGCGTGCCGCGGGTCTCCGCATCGGTGACGATCTCGGAGTCGCGTACCGGCCACGCCTCGAGGGCGACGTTGTCGGCGGCGACCATCGCGATCCGCTTGTCCCAGAGCCACGCCGCGGTGCGTTCGCTGTGCGCCAGCCCGGCGCTCGTGAGCGGGTCGCCCGCCTCGCGGGAGGTGCGCCGCATCCGTTCCAGCCACCCGAACCGGATGAGGGCGATGTCCCCGGGCTCGAGGGTCGCGCCCTGCCATTCCAGGGTCGCGTCGAGGTCGCCGACGTCGATCTGCTCGCTGCGGCCGTCGTCGATCGGACGCCCCTGCGCGTCGCGATACGCGCCCACGTCGATGAGGACCCCGCGGCCGACGATGCCGTGTTCGGCGACGTGCTGGATACCGAGGACGTCCGTCTCACCGGACACCTGCGCCCCGTCCACCCCGTTGTAGAAGCCGCGATCGGGGTGCGCGAAATGGCGGAGACCGTCGATCTGCGTCGAGGCCTGCGTGAACAGATTGTCGATGCGCTCGTCGCGGTGGAACTCGTTCAGGCCGAAGACGTGATGATCGATCGCGCCACGGTGCGCGATCAGCGGCGGGTCGAACGCGCTGAGCGAGAGGTTCAGCGGGAAGGTCTCCCCGAGGCGGACGGCGGATGCGGCGGCGCGCACCCGCTCGGGAGTGAGGTGGTTCAGCGTCCCCAGCTCGTCGTCCGCGCCGAACACCCCCCAGGCGGTGCCGGTGAGCGGCTCGGGTCGCGCCTGCAGCTCCGCGTAGGTCGGGAACCCCGCCGCCCCGCCGCCCTCCGGCACCGAATCGGTCATTCGCCCGCGGTGTCCATGACCTGGTGGATCTCGATCATGTTGCCCGCCGGGTCGGTGAGGAAGATCTGGTACCAGCCCTTGACCGACCAGATGCCCCAGTCGTCGAAGGGGATGCCGTTGGCGGTCAGCTGCGCCATGACCTCCTGGATGTCGTCGGTGCGCAGTGCGAAGTGCCCCCCGATGAGCGGGTTCACCGAGTGGCCCTCCTGCGCGGCGAGGTACGGCTGGCGCTGGGTCGCGTGGATCTGCAGCTCGGTGGGGTCGCCGGCGTCGAAGAACTTGGCGGAGTTGTCCCACGCCGCGTCGCCGTCATCGGTCTCGGCCGCGGAGGTCGCGATCATGGGCGGCGAGGGGAGCATCTCCATCCCGAGCGCGTCGCGGTAGAACTTCGTGAGGATCGACATGTCGTCGGAGGTCACGTTCACGTGGTGGAGTCGAAGCTGGGCCATGAGCCTGTCCTTTCAGTGGGTGCGCCGTACGGCGCCGGGTCGGTGCGTCACGAGAACGCGGGGGTCTCAGCGATCGGTCCGGTACCGGGCGACCTTCTCGGGATCGAGCGCGGTGCCGAGCCCGGGCCCCGTCGGAACCATCATCTCCCCGTTCGCGATCGCGAGCGGCTCGGCGAGAAGATGGTCGGCGAGGTCGAGGTAGTTGGAGAGTTCGGCGGCGTCACGCGAGGTCGACTCCTGGGAGGCGCCGAAGACCAGCGAGCACACCGTGCCGAGATGGGCGTCGATCTGGTTGCCGATGACGGCAGGAACGCCGAGGCCTTCTGCGAGGTGCGAGATGCGCAGCGAGTCGGAGAAGCCGGTGCGGGCCGTCTTGATGCTCACCGCGTTGGCGGCGCCGGCGAGGATCTCTCGGGTGACGTCGGCGGGCGTCGGTGCACTCTCGTCGGCCACGAAGGGCACGGGCGTCTGCGCCACCAGCCACCGCCGGCCGAGCACGTCGTCGGCCGGGCACAGCTCCTCCACCCGCGACAGCCCGACGTCCTCGAGTCTGCGGATCGCAACGGCCGACTCCCCCGCGGTCCACCCGCGGTTGCCGTCGAGATAGATCTCGGTGCCGTCGCCGAGCGCGCGGCGCACCGCGCGACACACCGCGATGTCGTCGTCGATCGGACGACGACCCACCTTGATCTTGAACGAGTCGATGCCGAGCGAATCGCGGAGCGCCAAGGCCTCCTCGGCGACCACGGCGGGTTCGTCGAAGCCCAGCATGTGGCTGACCTTCAGCCGATCCGTGTAACCGCCCAGCATCCCGTGCACGGATGCGTTCAGCAGCACGCCGGTCGCGTCCCACACCGCCATGTCGATCGCGGCCTTCGCCGTGGGATTGCCGACCGTCCGCTCCATCCGCCGGCGCATCTTCTCGCGATCCGTGATGGCGAGGCCGATCAGCTGCGGCGCGAAGAGCTTCTCGATGACGGCGACGATCGATTCCTGGGTCTCGCCGTACGTGTAGGGGCGCGGCGGCGCCTCGGCGATGCCGACGACGCCGGAGCTGGTCTCGACCTGCACGAGCACGTTGTCGGCGACGTCGATCGAGCCGCTCGCGAAGCGCAGGGGCTTCCGGTACGGGATCGCGTAGGGGATGGCGCGGATCGCGACGATCCGCTCCGCCCCGATCGACGCGTGGGACGGCCGATCGGTCGTCCCGACGTCGGTGAGGATCGTCTCGCTGCTCATCCAGGCTCCATCGAACGGTGAGGGCGCCGGACCGGAAGGATCGGCGCCCTTCGACGTTAGGTCGCGCTATTCATTCGCGTCCAATACTCATGAGGAATGGATTATTCTCCATCCCCGAAAGATCGGGCGTGGGCAGCGCACGTTCGGAGATCTCCAACACCCGGCGCAGCGCCGGCGACGGGTCATCCGCACGCCAGGCGAGGGTCGCGAACATGTGGCTGGGGTGGATGTCCTCGAGCGGGACGCACACGATCGAGACACCCGAGGACGCCACGACCGAGCTCAGCGTGACGGTCACCCCCACCCCGGCGGCGACCAGGGCGAGCACGGTCGCCGAGTCCGGGGCGACCTGGGCGATGCGGGGGCGGAAGCCCGCCGCGACGCACAGCGCCGCCATGGTCGCCTGCAGGATCGAGCCCTGATCGTCCGGCAGGCTCACGAATCCGCAGTCCCGCAGGTCCTGCATCGAGATGCTCTCGCGCGAGGCCAACGGATGCCCTTCGGGAACCGCGCAGATCAGACGCTCGACCTCGATCACACGGGAGGCGAGACCGGGATGCGAGGGCAGCCGCGCGAAGGCGAGATCGATCGAGCCCGCCATGAGCTTCTCGATGGCGGTGTACACGTACGTCTGCGACTGCAGCTGCAGCTCGATGCCCGGGTAGGCCTCGCGGACGGCACGACTGAGCAGGGGCAGCGCGCGCTGACTCGACGCCCCTGCGAACCCCAGCCGCACGAGGCCGTCCTCGCCGGTCTTGATCGACTCGGCGACGAGGAGGGTCTGCCGCAGCCGCTCGAGGACCCCCTGGGCGGAGGCGAGCAGCCGCGTCCCGGCGGAGGTCAGCGCGACGCTCCGGGTGCTCCGCGTGAACAGCTGGAGGCCGAGCTCCGCCTCGAGCTGACGCACGCGACTGCTCAGCGGCGGCTGGGAGATATGCAGCCGTTCGGCCGCCCGCCCGAAATGCAGTTCTTCGGCAACGGCGACGAACGCCTCCAGATCACGGATCTCCATGCAGCACCTTCACCCAGGATTGTTCCTCGCAGCGTACCAATCGATGCCCGATTGGTTCCAAACGACGGGGGAATGTGGAATACGCGACGCCGGCGGACGCTTGCTACTGAGGTCCCCGGTGCGCGGCGATCCCTCGCGCGCCCTCCCCCACACGGAAAGTGACCCCATGGCTGCGAACAACGCCTCCCAGACCGCCGTCCTCGTCATCGACATGCAGAACGACAACCTGCACCCGGAGGGCGCGTTCGCCAGCACCGGCGCCGCCGACCACGCCGCGCAGCAGAACGTCGTCGCGAATGTCCGGGCCGTGCTCGACGCCGCCCGCGCCGCGGGAGCGCCCGTCTTCCACAACCGCATCGTCGCCTACCCGGCCCCCCAGGGCATCGGCGGCGACAACGCACCCATCTTCGGCATGATCGGCCCGGAGAGCCTGAAGGTCGGCTCCTGGGGCGCGGAGATCATCGACGGTCTCGACCCCCGTGAGGACGAGATCGTCCTCGACCGCATCCGGATGAGCGCGTTCCACGGCAGCGCGCTGGACGTGATGCTGCGGAACCTCGGCGTCACGGACGTCGTCGTCGTCGGCGTCTGGACCAACATGGCGGTGGAGCACACCGCCCGCGACGCCGCCGACTTCGGCTACCGCGTCACGGTCGTCTCCGACGCCACCTCGAGCATCAACGCCGACTGGCAGCACGTCGCGCTGAACTACGCGCTGACCAACATCACGACGATCTCCTCGACCGCGGAGGTCGTCGCCTCGCTCGCGTCCTGAGCCGGCCGGTGTGCGGGGCGGCGACGCCCTCCCGCACACCGCGGCCCACCCGCCGGGCCGTCCTCGTCAGGCGGCGGGCCCGGCGGCCGTGATCCATGCCACGATCCGCTCGATCGTGCGGAGCGCTGCGTCGTCGCCCGGGACGTTCAGGTACCCGTGCGCGGTACCCGCCTCCGTGGTCATGGTGGTCGACACCCCCGCTGCGACGAGCTGGTCGGCGTAGGCCTCGCCGGATGCGCGCAGGTCGTCGCCCTCGGCATTGATCATGAGCACCGGCGGCAGCCCCGCCGGGTCGCCGTTCGCGGGGAAGGCGATCGGGTCCTCCAGCGCCTCCGGGCCGCCGACGTAGTTGATGTTGAGCGCACGCACGAACTCGGGCGAGAACCGCTGCTCGGCCGGCAGCGCGGCGGCGGCCGCCGCGGCCGCCGGCCGCGGCTCCGGAAGGACCGGGTGCAGCAGCGGATAGACGAGCACGAGGGACGCCGGCACGGTCCCGGCGCCCGCGACGAGGCGGGACGCGACACCGGTGCTGAGGGTCGCGCCGGCACTCGCACCGCCCAGGTGCAGTCGCCCGACGGGCACCCCGAGCACGGCCTCCGTCGTCGCGGCCCGCAGCCAAGCGGCCAGAAGATCGTTCGACGGCGCCGGATGGTGCACGCCGCCCAGAGCCTTGCGATAGTCGACGCTCAGCACGGCGATGCCCCGCGACGCGAGCTCCAGGGCGATCCATTCCGCCTCGGGCATGTTCAGATCGCCGCTGATGAATCCGCCGCCGTGCACCCAGACGATGCCCGCGATGGGCTCGCCTTCGGTGCGATAGGACCGCGCCGGCACGGCGCCCGCCTCACCGGCGACCTCGACGTCGGCGATCACGACACGGGCGAGCGCCGGGAACCGCCGCATCAGCTCGGGGGCGGTGCTGACGCTCGGCGGCGCGGACGCCGCCTGCGCCAGAAAGCCCTGCAGCATCCGCTCGCCCTGATCCGCCGTGTCCTGCTCGAGCATCGTGTCGATCCCTCTCATCTGCCGCACTGCCGCTGACATGCGACGCTGCTCTTCCCATCCTCGGCCATGCGGAACCCCCTCAGACGCCGGCGCCGTCGGCGACGTGGGCCTGCGCGTCGAGCAGCTCCCGGCGGGCGACGCGACGCTCCCGCTGACGAGCCGGATCGGGCACCGGCGAGGCCATGAAGAGCCGCTGCGTGTACGGATGCGTCGGCGCGGACGTCACCTGCGCCCCCTCGCCGGTCTCCACGATCTCGCCGCGGTACATGACCGCGACCCGGTGGCTGATGTGGCGCACCACCGCCAGGTCGTGCGAGATGAACAGATAGGCGACGCCGGTGCGCTCCTGGATCTCGATGAACAGATCGAGCACCCTCGCCTGGGTCGACAGGTCGAGGGCCGAGACCGGCTCGTCGCAGACGATCAGCTGCGGGTCCAGGGCGAGGGCCCGCGCGATGGCGATGCGCTGCCGCTGCCCGCCGCTGAACTCCCGCGGGTACCGGCCGGCCGCATCGCCCGGGAGGTTCACGCGCTCGAGCAGGTCTCCCACGCGCTCCCGCGCGTCGCGCCCGGACGTGCCGCGCGCGACGAGGGGCTCGCCCAGGATCTGTCCGATCGTCATCGACGGGTTGAGCGAGCTGTACGGATCCTGGAACACGACCTGGAGGTCGGCGCTCAGCGGACGCCGCTGACGACGGCTGAGATGTGCGATGTCGCGGTCCCGGAACAGGATGCGTCCGCCGGTCACGGGCGCGAGGCCGAGCACCGCACGGCCGAGCGTGGTCTTGCCCGAGCCCGACTCCCCCACGAGACCCACCGTCTCACCGGGCTGGATGTCGAGGGACACCCCGTGGAGGACCGAGAACGGCGGGGAGCGGAACCCCTTCGTCGGATACGCGACTTCGAGATCCTGCACGGACAGCAGAGCGTTCATGCCGAGGCCTCCTCTCGGGGGGTGAGGGGCGAACGGGGATCCCCGTCCTCCAGGATGGCGTCGAGCAGCGCCCGGGTGTAGGGATGCTCCGGCCGCTCGAAGATCGCGTCGACGGGACCGCGCTCGACGATGCGACCCGACTGCATCACCGCGACGCTGTCGCAGAGATCCGCGACGACGCCGAAGTTGTGCGTCACCAGGAGCACGCCGAGATTCCGTTCGCGCTGCAGGTCCCGGAGCAGGTCCAGCACCTCCGCCTGCACGGTCACATCCAGCGCCGTCGTGGGTTCGTCGGCGATGAGCAGATCGGGGTCGCAGGAGACGGCCGCCGCGATCAGCACGCGCTGCGCCATGCCGCCCGACACCTGGTGCGGATAGCTCGCGAACGTGCGCCGGGGATCGGGGATCCCGACCCGTTCGAGCAGCGCGAGCGCGCGCTCCGTGGCCTCTTTCTTGCCGAGGCCCAGCACGACCCGCATCGGTTCGATGAGCTGGCTCCCGATCGTGAACGACGGATCGAGGTTGGACATGGGCTCCTGCGGGATGTAGCCGATCTTGCGCCCGCGGATCCGCCGGTACACGTCCTCGCCGGCGCCGCCGATCTGCACACCCTCGAAGTCGATCGCGCCGGAGACGACCCGACCGCCCTCGGGGAGGAGGCCCAGGACGGCGAACGCCGTCTGCGTCTTGCCGGACCCCGACTCGCCGATGAGCCCGTGGATCTCGCCGCGTCGGACCTCGAGGTCCACACCCTTGACCACGGTCGTGATGCCGCCGTCGTCGCGGTCGTAGCCGACGACCAGGTTCCGGATCGTCAGGAGCGCCTCACCGCGATCCGCGGTGTCCTCGTGGACGACCGCCGGGATCACGGCCTCGACGGGGGCGGCGGCCGCCGCGCGACGACGGCGACGGCGCTTGCTGCTGGTGCGTTCGAGCTCGTCCCGGACGGCGTTGGACACGAGCACCAGCGCGATCGTGGTGATCGCGATGGCGAGCGAGGGCCAGAGCATCAGCAGCGGCGCCCGGTAGATGTTGATGAATCCGTCGTTGAGCATCGATCCCCACGTGGGGACCGACTGATCCCCGAGCCCGAGGAACTCGAGCCCGGACTGCACGGCGATCGCGATGCCGAGGACGACGGTGGACTGGATGATGATGGGCGCGCGCACCACGGCCAGGATGTGGCGGCCGACGATCCGCGGATCGGACAGCCCCGCCACGCGAGCCGCATCCACGTAGAGCTCGTTGCGGACGGAGTTCACCGAGGAGTAGACGAGCCGGAAGAACGCGGGCGACAGCAGGACGCCGAAGATGGCCATCGAGATCCAGACCGACGGCCCGAGCGCCGCGCGCACCGCGAGCAGAACGATCACGGCGGGCAGCGCCATCACGATCGCGGTGAACCACGAGGACACGCTGTCGAAGTATCCGCCGTAGTAGCCGGCGATGAGCCCGCCGGCGACGCCGATGACGAGGGCGACGATGAGCGCGACCAGCGCGGCGCCGATGCTGACCTGGGTGCCCACGAGCAGACGCGAGAGCACGTCCCGTCCGGCGGAGTCCGCGCCGAGCGGATGCTCCGGGCTCGGCGGGGCGAGGATCAGCTGCAGCGAGGCGAGGTTCGGCGGGTAGGGCGCCAGGAAGGAGCCGGCGATCGCGACGAACGCGACGATCGCGAGGACCACGAGCGCAACGGTCGCGAGCGGGTTCGCGAGGAGACCGCGGAACAGTCCGCGGCGGGCGACGGCCGGAGGGCCGGGGGTGCCGACGGCGTATTCACTCATGAGAGCCTCACTCGGGGGTTGAGCGCCGCCTGGACCAGGTCGATGGCGAGATTGACGATGACGACGATGATCGCGGTCGCGATGACGAGGCCCATGACCATGGGGATGTCGGCCTTCGTCGTGGCGCTGACGGCGAGCTGCCCGAGCCCGGGGATCGCGAAGACCTGCTCCACGATGACCGCCCCGCCGAGCAGGCCGATGAACTGGACGGCGAGGACCGCGAGAGCGGGTCCGCCGGCGTTGCGGAGCACATGCTTGAGCACGACCCGCCGGGCACTGAGACCGCGGCTGCGGAGCGTTCGCACGTAGTCGCGCTTGAGCGCGTCGGCGACGGAGCCGCGCACCTGCTGCGCGACGATCGCGATCGTGCCGATCGACAGCGCGATGATCGGGAGGGTCACCGAGGCCACCCACCCGCTGAACGAGGTCGTGATCGGCACGTATCCGGTGGCTTTGAACCATCCCAGCTGGATGGAGAAGACCAGCACGAGACCGAGCGCGACGAGGAACCCGGGGATCGCGAAGCCGAGCACCGAGATGACCTGCACGAGGCGGTCCACCCAGCCGCCGCGCGTCGCGGCGATGACGCCGATGACGAGGGCGACGATCGCCGACAGCAGCGTCGCGCCGATGACGAGCGACAGCGTGACGGCGAGCCGGCTGCTGACGCCGTCGATCACGAGCTGCCCCGTGAACCACGAGCGGCCGAGGTCGCCGGTGACGGCGTGCCCGAGCCAGTCGAGGTACTGCTGCCAGAGCGGCCGGTCGAGACCGAGTTCGGCCTGCTTCTGGGCCACCAGCTCGTTACTGGCGTTCTGTCCCAGGATGCGGCGGGCGATGTTCGCACTGTTGGCGTAGAGCAGCGCGAACGCCAGCGCGGAGATGACGATGAGGAGCACGACGCCGGAGAGCAGGCGTCGCAGGATGAAACGGACCACGGATGTCCCTCAGGGGAAAGGTGCGGAAGGGGGACCCGGGGTCCGGCCGGCCGCGACCGGCCGGACCCCGGGCGGCGATCACTCCGCCGGCTTGATGTCGAAGATCGACGGCACGGCGTTGGTGGGCATGATCGTCGCACTCGTCGTGGGATCGGTCGCGTAGCCGCTCTCGACCCGGTAGAAGGGCGCGAACCACGCCTGCTCGACGATGTGCTTGTTGAGCTCCGCGGCCTTCGCCTCCTGCGTCGCCACATCGCCGTTCTGGATCTCGGGGATGAGCGTCGCCGTGACGTCATCGCCGTACTTGAACGGGTTCCACGCCGCCGTCGGCGAGATCATGAACTGGATGAGCTGCCAGTCGGCGTCCTCCTGCAGCGCCATGTACGCGGCCGGGTACTTCGGCCCCGTGATCGCGGCGATGTAGTCCTCGGGAGGCGTGTCCGTGTAGTTCACGGTGATGCCGATGTCGGCCAGCTGCTGCTGGACGAGCGTGAACGATGCGGCACCGAGCACGACGGTGCTGGGCATATCGAGCGTGAAGCCGGCGGGGTAGCCCGCCTCGGCGAGGAGCGACTTCGCCTTCTCGGGGTCGTACGGGTACATCTCGTCGAGCGCGGGGTCGTAGGCCGCCGAGCTCTCCTTGAAGACCTGCGTGGTGACGGTGCCGTACCCGAGCTGCAGCGCCTCGAGGAGAGCCGGCCGGTCGAACGCGTAGTTGATCGCCTGACGGACGCGGACGTCGGCGAGCGCCGGGTTCGTCTCACCTGCTCGATCCAGCAGCAGGAGGCCCTGGAAGTCGAGCTCGTTCGGGCCGATCGTCCAGCCGGCCGCCTTGATCTCTTCGACGTTGTTGTTGTCGGCCAGACGCACGGCGTTCGCCTCGCCCGCCTTGATGGCGTTGACGGCGGCGGTCGGGTCGGACAGCACGTTCATGGTCACGGTGTCGTAGTGCTGGAGGTCCGGGTTCCAGTAGTCCGGGTTCTTCGTGTACACGTAGCTCGTGCCGGTCACGGTCGCGTCGAGGTCGAGGACGTACGGACCCGATCCGATCGGGTTCGTCGCCGCATCCGCCGCACCGAACATGGCCGGGCTCGCCATGATGCCCGCCTCGTGGGTGAGGTAGGTCAGCAGCGCCGGGTCGGGCGCCGAGAGGGTCAGGACGACCGTGGTCTCGTCCGGCGCCTCCACCGAGGCGACGTTGATGAGGTCGGTCGAGTAGGGGCCGCCGCCGTCGCGGAAGTTCTCGAGGTTCTGCTTGACGACATCGGCGGTGAGCTTCGTGCCGTCGGTGAACGTGACGTCGTCGCGGATGGTGAGGGTGAGCTCGGTGTTCGTCTCGTTGTAGCTGTAGTCGGTCGCGAGGAACGGCTCGATCTCGCCCTCGGCGGTCGCGAGCAGGAGCGTGTCGTACACGGCCTGGTAGTAGAGCGAGCGGTTTCCCCACTCGGCCTGGATCGGGTCGAAGCTGTTCTGCGCGATGATCTGTCCGAGGACGAGATCTTTGGATTCGGCTCCTGAATCGCCGGGGGATGACGAGCATCCCACGAGCGTCAAGGCCGCCACCCCAATGACGGCTGCTGTGGCCTTCCAACGGAACATCGGTGTTCCCTCCGGTCGAAGCGGTCCCTCATCGGACCGCACGTGCCGTGAAAGTACCATGAATAC
>JAVBUN010000121.1:0-2559 GCA_031555335.1 Microbacterium sp. | reverse complement strand
TCGAGCGCGGCCGACGCGGTGGTGTCGGTCACGAGGACCGCGGCGCCGTCGACCGTGCCACGGGCGGGGATGGCGGCATCCGCATCCGTCGTCACGCTCGTCGAGGGGAGGATCGTGACGGACTGCGGGGCGTCGGCGGCGAGGGCGGCGACCACCTGCGGACCGGTGGCACCGGCGGGCCAGTACACGAGCGGCGCGGCGGGATCGCCGATGTCGAGGAGCGTCGCGAGATCGGGCATCGACGGCGCCGGGTCCGTGCCGTCGGTGGGGGCCGGGGTGGGGGTGGCCTCGGGAGAGAGGGTCGCCGCATCGATGTATGCCGCGAGTGAGGTCGGCTGCATCGGCGAGGTGAGGCCGGCATCGATCTGGGTGGCGACGTCGGCGTCGCCGAACTGGAGGGCGAACCGGGCGTTCGGCAGTCGCAGCAGCCGCGCGAGCCACTCCTGCGCCGTCGCGGGTGCGGCGGTGCCGAGCACCCGGATGGCGGCCGGGACGGCGGGGTCGACGGCGAGGATCGCGGGCGTGCCGTCGACCGCGTCGAGCACCGCGGTGAGTGATCCCTCCGGGGCCGTCATGGTCTCGAGCTCCGCGCTCGTCAGCAGCCCGCGCTCGAGCGGCCCGGCCGTCACGGGCACGACGACCCCCACGGAACCCGTGGCACCGCCGGGAACGACGACGACGGAGCGGGCCTCGAGGTCTCCGAGCGTGAGGCGGAGCGGATACACCCCGGGAGCGCGGTTCTGCAGGGCCTCGTCGTCGGCGGCGACCTGGATGCTCCCCGTGACCGATGCACCCGACGCGGCGGAGTCGACGGCTGCGGTCCCGACGACGCGCGCCGGCGCCGGCGCCGCGGATCCGTCCAGCCACGTCGCGAGAGCATCGGCGCCGGGCAGCGCCGTGTCGCCGAGCTGCAGGGTCGCGTCGCCGGCGGGCGCGCGCAGTGCGGTGCCGTTATCGACGGAGAACACGGCGTTCAGCGTCTCGCCCGGCGACAGCAGGCCGTTCCCGAGCGGGGCGACGTGCAGCTCGATCTCGCCCGACAGCGTCGGTGTGGGGGTCGGGGTCGCGGCGGCGCGAGCCGGGGGCGCGATCCCGAGCAGTCCGAGCAGGACGGTCGCGAGCAGAACGGCCGCGAGGGCGGGGATGCCGTGGCGGAGTCGCGTCGCGGTGATGCCCGCGTGGGCCGAGGTCGGGATCATGCGTCAGAGAGCTCCTGTGCGATGAACGACCGCACGGTCGAGTGCGATTCTACGGGGGCGGATCCTCCGCATCCGGTGTGCGTCGCCGGTGCGTTGCGGGACCGGTTTGAATGGACGACATGGACGTGACCCTCGCGAAGCTGCTGTCGGACGACCTCGCGGCGCACGGGCCGACCGATGCGCGACTGCGCGCACGGCTGGGGGATGCGGCCGCGGACGCCCTCGCACGGGGAGACGCGGCGCCGGCGCGGCGGGCCCTGCGGGGCGCCGCCGGCGACCCCGTGGCGGACCTCGCCCGCCTGTTCGTGCTGGGCGACCGGATGCCCCTGCCCGCGATCGCCGCGGCGCTCGCCGCGACCGGGGTGGAGGGGGCGGTGCGTCTCGGGGTGCTGTCCGTGGAGGCGGATGAGGTGGTGCCGCAGCTCGTGATCCGTCCGTACGCGTTCGACGCGGCGACGCCCGGGTGGATCGCGAGCGACCTCGATGAGCTGGCCGGGGTGTTCCCGCTGCGGGAGGACCACGTGCTCGGCGTCGGCGGCGCCGGCCGCACCCTGGCGGCCATGCTGCCGCCCCAGGGCTCCGGGCGGGCGCTGGATCTGGGATGCGGCTGCGGGATCATCGCGCTGGAGCTGCGCCGCCGCGGGTACGACGTCGTCGCGACCGACATCTCGGCCCGTGCCCTGTGGTTCACCCGGCTGAACGCGGCCGTGAACGGCCTCGATCGGATCGAGGTGCGCCGGGGCAGCCTGTTCGAGCCGGTCGCCGACGAGCGGTTCGCCCTGATCGCGTCGAATCCGCCGTTCGTCATCACCCCGCGCGCGGCGGAGGTGCCGCAGTACGAGTACCGGGACGGCGGTGCCACCGGCGACGGGCTCATGGCGCAGGTGGTGTCGGGGCTCGGTGCGCACCTCGAGCCGGACGGTTCCGCGCGCCTGCTCGGCAACTGGGAGGACGCGGCCGGCGGCGTGCCCGGTCTCGACCGGGTGCGCTCGTGGACGGCGGGACTCGGGGCCTGGGTGGTCGAGCGAGAGCATCTCGATCCCGTGTCGTACGCCCAGCTGTGGGTGCGCGACGGCGGCACCCGTCCGGGCACGCCCGCCTACGAGACGCTCCTCGACGCCTGGCTCGACGACTTCGAGGAACGGCGGGTGTCGGGGATCGGCATGGGATGGGTCATCGTCACCGCCCGCCCGGTGCTCTCCCGCTTCGAGCGGGTGCCGCAACAGGTCGACCAGGCGATCCTCGGGGCCCACCTGGCGGCGGCGATCGCGGTGGCGGAGCGGCTCGCACGCACGGACGACGCAACGCTCGCCGCATCCGTGCTGCAGGTCGCGGGGGACGTGACCGAGGCGCGCCACCA
>JAVBUN010000113.1:0-2796 GCA_031555335.1 Microbacterium sp. | reverse complement strand
CCCCGCCCTCCGCTCTCGCCCCACCACCCTCCCTTCCGCGAGACAGCAGTGGTTGCCCGCGGCAGCCCCGAAAACCCGCGGGGTCGTGGTACGGCTGCGGTCGACCGGGGCCAGCGGGGGGGCCTGGCGAGCGGGGTCATCCGCGCGGCGCGACCCATCGCGGCGCTGATGACGCCGAGCAGCAGCAGCGCGCCGAGCGTGGAGATCGCGACGCGCTGGATGAAACGCTGCGCCCGACCGTAGAACAGCTGGACCGCGAAGGCGAGGATGAGGGCGCCGCCGAGCGCCAGCGACATCCAGACGGCGCGCGCCTCGAGCGGCACGAAAACGGCGATCGCGATCCCCGCGAGGAGCGCGGCGATCCACACCGCGACGATCCCGCCGAGGGACCGGCGGGGCACGAGATCGGGAGTGGACATACGATCATCATCGCGCACCTCCGCGCGACCCGCACGTCCCACCCGAGGGCCCGCGCGGACGAGGCCGCCCTCACACGGCATATGATGAGCCCGGACAGGCCGACCCGGGCCGGGAGGATCCTTTGGCACAGCTTCTCGTTCTGAGCTCCGCCGGTGGCGCGCCCGCGCTGCCGGCGCTCGAATTGTTGAGCCATCGAGTGCGGCAGATCCCCGCGGAGCCGGCACAGCTGGTGAACGCCCCCAGCGCCGACATCATCTTCGTCGACGCGCGCCTGGACCTCGTCGGCGCGAAGTCGCTGTGCAAGATCCTGACGACCACCGGCCTCGACGCCCCCCTCATGCTCATCGTGACCGAGGGCGGCCTCACCGCCGTCTCGACGGACTGGGGCGTGGATGACGTCGTGCTCGTCACGGCGGGCCCCGCCGAGGTCGATGCCCGCATCCGTCTCGCCGTCGGCCGCATGTCGAAGGAGCAGGTGTCGACCCGCATCCAGACCTCCGGCATCACGATCGACGAGTCCTCGTACTCGGCGAAGGTGCATGGCAAGCCCCTGGATCTCACCTACAAGGAGTTCCAGCTGCTGCACTTCTTCGCGACGCACCCCTCCCGCGTGTTCACGCGGGAGCAGCTGCTGAGCGAGGTGTGGGGATACGACTACTTCGGCGGCACGCGCACGGTCGATGTGCACGTGCGGCGCCTGCGGGCCAAGCTCGGCGACCTGGAGCAGCTCATCGGCACGGTGCGCAACGTCGGCTACCGGTTCAACGTGTACGAGGACGAGCAGCTGCCCACCACGAAGGACCGCTCGGACGCCTGAACCGGGATGCGCGGCCCGTTCATGCGGGCGTCACCTCATGCTGCAATGATGTGGGAATGATCGCAGACGAGATGCTCGATGCCGGGTTGGGCGACGCGGATGACGACGATTTCGACGCGGCCGTCGAGGTCGCCGACGCGGAGCTTCCGGACAACCGCTATCTCGACCGCGAACTGAGCTGGTTGTCGTTCAACCAGCGTGTGCTGGAGCTCGCCGAGGATCCCACCCTGCCGACCCTCGAGAGATCGAACTTCCTCGCGATCTTCGGCAGCAACCTCGACGAGTTCTTCATGGTGCGCGTGGCGGGCCTGAAGCGCCGCATCATCACGGGCCTCGCCGTGCCGACGAACGTCGGTCGCGCCGCGCAGGATGTGCTCGCCGACATCTCCCGCGACGCCCACACCCTGCAGGTGCGCCACGCGCGCGCCTGGCAGGAGCACGTGAAGCCCGCCCTCGCCGACGCGGGCATCGACGTGCTCGGCTGGGCGGACCTCGACGAGGCCGACCGCGAGCGCCTCTACGAGTACTTCCAGTCGCAGGTCTTCCCGGTGCTCATGCCGCTCGCCGTCGACCCCGCGCATCCGTTCCCGTACATCTCCGGCCTGTCGCTGAACCTCGCGATCCGGGTGCGCAACGCCAAGACGGGACGCCAGGAGTTCGCGCGCCTCAAGGTGCCGCCGATGCTCCCCCGGTTCGTCCGCGTCTCGACCGAGGGCGACCGCCTGCGCTACCTGCCGCTCGAGGACCTCATCTCGAACAACCTCGGCGATCTCTTCCCCGGGATGGAGATCCTCGACCACCACGCGTTCCGCCTCACCCGCAACGAGGATGTGGCGATCGAGGAGGACGAGACCGAGAACCTCATCCAGGCGCTCGAGGCGGAGCTGCTGCGCCGCCGGTTCGGTCCGCCCATCCGCCTCGAGATCACCGATGACATGGACGACCTGACGCTCGACCTCCTGATCAAGGAGCTCGACATCACCGAGCAAGAGGTCTACCGCCTCCCCGGGCCGCTGGACCTCCGCGGCCTGTTCGACCTGTCGCGCATCGACCGGCCCGACCTGCACTACCCGCCGCACGTGCCGACCACGGCGGTCGCGTTCCAGCCCGGTGACAACAACGAGCGCCCCGACATCTTCGCCGCGATCCGCAAGGGCGACGTGATGGTGCACCACCCGTACGAGTCGTTCGCGACGAGCGTGCAGGCGTTCCTCGAACAGGCGGCGAAGGACCCGCACGTGCTCGCCATCAAGCAGACGCTGTACCGCACCTCGGGCGACAGCCCGATCGTCCAGGCCCTCATCGACGCAGCCGAGGCGGGCAAGCAGGTGCTCGCGCTCGTGGAGGTGAAGGCCCGCTTCGACGAGGCGAACAACATCGTGTGGGCGCGCAAGCTCGAGAAGGCGGGCGTGCACGTGGTCTACGGCCTCGTCGGCCTCAAGACGCACTGCAAGCTCGCCCTCGTCATCCGTGAGGAGAACGGGGTCCTCCGCAGCTACAGCCACGTCGGCACCGGCAACTACAACCCGAAGACCAGCCGAATCTACGAGGACTTCGGG
>JAVBUN010000156.1:0-4964 GCA_031555335.1 Microbacterium sp. | reverse complement strand
CATCCAGGCGCAGCTGAACGGCGCGCTCGGTGCGGCGGTCGGCGACGGGTTCGTCGCGGGCGTCATCTCGTTCGGGTCCGGGTTCGTCATCCTGCTCGTGCTGACGGTGCTCCTGCCGTCGGGCCGGTCGGGCGTCGCGCGACTCGGGCGCGGGTTGCGTGCGCGCCGCATCCCGTTCTGGATGCTGATCGGCGGCCTCGCCGGTGCCTTCACTGTCGTGAGCCAGAGCGTGGCGGTCGCGGTCATCGGCGTGGCCACGTTCACGGTCGGTGTCGTCGCGGGGCAGACCGTCAACGGCGTGTTCCTCGACCGGGTGGGCTACGGCCCGGGCGGTGTCGTCGCCGTGACGATCGGGCGACTCGTCGGGGGAGGGCTGGCGGTGGCCGCGGTCGTCGTGACCCTCGTCGGCGAGGGGATCGGCACCATCCCGATCTGGATGCTGGTGCTGCCGTTCGTCGCGGGCGCGGGAATCGCATGGCAGCAGGCGACGAACGG
Organism: Microbacterium sp.; assembly: GCA_031555335.1. Lineage (GTDB taxonomy): Bacteria > Actinomycetota > Actinomycetes > Actinomycetales > Microbacteriaceae > Microbacterium. The sequence goes on along the minus strand of JAVBUN010000156.1, from coordinate 4,469 downwards.
CCGGTTGCGTCACGAGGTCGAGAGTCCGCTGACGGCGACGCTCGTGAACTTCGCCGGCGGGACGCTCGCGCTGCTCGTGGCCGCGGGCATCCATATCGCCGTCGTCGGTGCGCCGCGGAGCTTTCCGACCGCTCCGTGGATCTACCTGGGCGGCGCCGTCGGGGTCGTCTACATCTTCCTGTCGGCGGCGCTCGTGCGGCACACCGGGGTGCTGCAGCTCGGCCTCGGCTCGGTCGTGGGACTGCTGGTGACATCCCTCGTCATCGACGCGATCTGGCCGGCGCAGGCGGCACCGCCGCTGCCGGTGGCGCTGGCGGCCGTCGGTGTCGCGCTCGTGGGCGTCGTCGTCGCGGTGCTGCCGCGGTGGCGTCGGCGCTGAGCGGCCCGGCTCAGCGGGGCATGGCCGAGAGGAACCGCTCGCCGTCCACGCTCTTGCGGCGGATCTCGCGGTCGCGCTCCGGCTTACCACCGACGTACAGCCAGCCGAGGAGCCTCTCGTTCTTCGCCAGCCCGTGCGCCTTGGCGACGGCCTTGCTGCGCGTGTAGTGCCCGGTGCGCCAGAAGACGCCCCAGCCGCGCTCGTCGAGCGCCAGGCTCAGCATGTGCGCGACACCGGAGGCCACCGCCTCCTGCTCCCAGTCGGGCACCTTGCCGCTCTTGCGGACCTGGGCGACCACGGCGATGAGCAGCGGAGCACGCAGGGGCTTGGTCGAGCGGCCCTTCTTGTGCTCGGCCTTGTGGATGGCGCGCCCCAGGCGGTCGCGATCGTCGCCGCGGAGCTCGATCAGCCGCCACGGGCGCAGCGCCGAATGGTCGGCCACCCGGCCGGCCGCCGCCACGAGCTCGACGAGCTCGTCATGCGTCGGTGCGACGTCGGTGACCTTCGACCACGATCGCCGGGCGAGCATCGCCGCCGAGGCGGCGGAGCTCACTCCGAGGCCTCGGGGGTGAACTGCAGCGAGAGCGAGTTCATGCAGTAGCGGTCGCCGGTGGGCGTGCCGAATCCGTCGGGGAACACGTGGCCTAGGTGCGAGCCGCAGTTCGCGCAGCGCACCTCGGTGCGCTCCATGCCGTGGCTGTTGTCGGCGATGAGCTCGACCGCCTCGGGGCGGATCGACTCGTAGAAGCTCGGCCACCCGCAGTGCGAGTCGAACTTCGTGCCGCTCTGGAAGAGCTCGGCGCCGCACGCCGCACAGGCGTAGAGGCCCGCCCGGCTCTCATCGAGCAGCTCGCCCGTCCAGGCGCGCTCGGTGGCGGCTTCGCGCAGCACCGCATACTGGTCCGCGCCCAGCTCTTCGCGCCATTCGTCTTCGGACTTGTTCACTGCGTAGCTCATGCTCTGCTCCTTCGTCACCTCCCATTCAACCCGTTCCGGGGCGGACGTGTTCCGAGCGTTACCGCAGAATGGACGCCGTGACCTCTCCGGATGACGTCCGCGCACGGTACGAACGCTTCGCGCGCGAGGAGGCGCCGGGCCGTTCCGCGGTGTACGAGACCTGGGCGCGACTGGTCTGCGACGAGCCTGCGATCGCCGCGGTGCTCGCCCGCATCCGCGACACCCATCGGCAGCCGCCGCTCGTGTTCGCCGTCAGCCGGCTGCTCGGCGCGCCGGAGCGACCCGCGACCGCGTGGGCGGACTGGGTGCGCGCGAACGCCGACCGGCTCGTCGCCGAGTGCGAGGCGCGCAGCATCCAGACCAACGAGCCCCTGCGCTGCGCGGCGCTGCTGCCGGCGCTCGCGCTGATCCCGGGACCGCTCGCCCTTCTCGAGGTGGGGGCGAGCGCCGGACTCTGCCTGTACCCGGATCGCTACTCGTACCGATATCGGATGCCGGACGGCACGGTCGCCGCCATCGACCCGCCGACGGGCCCGAGCCCGGTGACCCTGACATCATCGTGGTCGGGCGGATCGCCGCCGACGGCGCTGCCGCGGGTCGTCTGGCGCGCGGGCATCGATCTCGCGCCCCTCGATCCCGCCGACCCCGCCGATCGGGCATGGCTCGAGGGACTCGTGTGGCCGGGGGAGGAGGGGCGCCGCGATCGCGTCGCCGCGGCGGCGGACATCGCGGCCGCCACGCCCCCGCTGCTCGTGCGGGGCGACGCGGCGGGTCCCGGCACGATCGCGGCGCTCGCCGCATCCGCGCCCGCCGATGCCACGCTCGTCGTCACGACGCCCGGAGTCCTCCCGCACGTGCCTCGGGCCGCGCGACGGGACGTCATCGATGCGGCGAGAGCCGCCGGGCGCTGGGTGACGCTGGACGCGCCGAGCCTCCACGACGGGTGGGCGGATCCGCCGGACCCGAGCGCGGAGTGGCCGCGGGGCCGGTTCGCGCTCGCCCTCGACGGCGAGATCCTCGCAGCCGTCGACCCGCTCGGGGCGAGTGTGGAGTGGCGCCGCTGATCGGGGCCCGACGGCGGATACCGTGGCACGGTGCCCGCTCCCGAATCCGCCGCCCTGACACCGCCTGCGCGCACGGCCCTCGCCGAGCGGGACCGCGCCATCCTCGCGTTCGAGTCGCGGTGGGCGGCCCATACCGGCGCCAAGGAGGAGGCGATCCGCGTCGAGCTCGACCTCGCGCCGGCCCGCTATTACCAGCTGCTGAACCGCCTCATCGACACCGAGGCCGCCCTCGCCCACGAGCCCATGCTCGTCGGGCGCCTGCGCCGCATCCGCGACGAGCGCCGCGGGACGCGGACCGGCCGTATCGCCGGGTGAGCGTCCGCCGGGCCGCGGGCCGGTAGCATCGGGGGGTGTCCCGAGAGAGCTTCCCCCGAGACCGCTTCGACGCCCTTCCGGAGGGTTCCGGTCGCGTCGGGGCCCATCGCGCCGAGAATCCCCGCATGCGTGCCGGCGTCATCGTGCTGTGGGCGCTCGTGGCCACGATCCTGCTCGTCGCGGTCGGTGTCTTCGGCAGCCTGATCGCCTCCGGCCGGGTCACACTGTTCCCCTCTCCCACGCCTACCTCGACCCCCGCTCCCGACGTCAGTCCGGTCCTCGACACCTCGTTCGCCGTGAACGTCCTCAACGCCACCGGCGAGCAGGGGCTCGCGACCACGATGAAGGACCAGATCGTGGCCGCCGGATGGAACGCGGACACGGTGCTGCCCAGCCAGGCCAGCGTGACCGATTTCCCGCAGACGACCGTCTACTACGCGTTCCCCTCGGACGAGGCGGCGGCGAAGGGTCTCGCAGAGGTCATCGGCGGGGCGGAGGTCGCGCAGAGCGACGTGTACCAGCCCGTGGACGACGCCGGGACGGCGGATGTCGACGAGAGCCAGGAGAAGCTGCTCACCGTGGTCATCGGACTCGACCGCACGGCGGCGGGCGCGCCGTCCCCCGCACCGACCTCGTGAGGCCCGTCGCGGTCTGTGTTTCCGCGGCGTAAAAAGTTCGCGGCACGCGTGTCAACAGTGCCGAATACGGCCATTCTGCGAGTTACCGGCTGCGTACGATGAGAGCGATTTCACAGCATCAGGAGATTCGCATGGCTCAGGGCACCGTCAAATGGTTCAACGCCGAGAAGGGCTTCGGCTTCATCACGTCTGGTGATGGCCAAGACGTCTTCGTGCATTACTCGAACATCGACATGACCGGGTTCCGCGTCCTCGAGGAGGGCCAGGCCGTCGAGTTCACCGTCGGCAGCGGACAGAAGGGCCCGCAGGCGGAGTCGGTGCGCGTCGTGGCCTGATCGCCCCTGCTCTCGTCGACCCCGGCGGCCGTCTCGGCCGCCGGGGTCGACGCATGTGCGGGAGCGGTCCGGCATCCGATTCCAGTGCGGGTCGTCGTGGCTTGCACTCCCTGGGGGCGAGTGCCAGAATGAATTAGCACTCGCATTCGTCGAGTGCCAACAGACGGTAAGCCCAACGTCCGGGAGGGACGACACACACATGGCAAAAATCATCGCTTTCGATGAGGAGGCCCGTCGCGGCCTCGAGCGCGGCCTCAACACCCTGGCCGACGCGGTCAAGGTGACCCTCGGTCCCCGCGGTCGCAACGTCGTTCTCGAGAAGAAGTGGGGCGCTCCCACGATCACGAACGACGGTGTGTCGATCGCCAAGGAGATCGAGCTCGACGACCCGTACGAGAAGATCGGTGCGGAGCTCGTCAAGGAGGTCGCCAAGAAGACCGACGACGTCGCCGGCGACGGAACCACCACCGCCACCGTGCTCGCTCAGGCACTCGTCCGCGAGGGTCTGCGCAACGTCGCGGCCGGCGCTGACCCCATCTCGCTCAAGCGTGGCATCGAGAAGGCCGTCGCAGCGATCACCGAGGAGCTGCTCGCCAGCGCCAAGGAGATCGACTCCAAGGAGCAGATCGCCGCCACGGCATCCATCTCCGCCGCCGACCCCGCGATCGGCGAGCTCATCGCCGAGGCGATCGACAAGGTCGGCAAGGAGGGTGTGGTCACGGTCGAGGAGTCGCAGACCTTCGGCACCGAGCTCGAGCTCACCGAGGGCATGCGCTTCGAC
>JAVBUN010000014.1:0-5455 GCA_031555335.1 Microbacterium sp. | reverse complement strand
TGCGCGCGGGCCTCGTCCTCGCTCTGCGCGTACGCGAACCCGCCGAGCAGCACGACCGGCTCCCCGCCGGCGATCTCGTGCCGCTGCACGATGACGCCGAGCTCCACCGGGGTGTCGCGCCCCCGTTCGTTCGCGAAGCGGAAGACGTCCTCGGCCGCGGATGCGGGGAAGATGTACCGGCTGTTCATGGTGACGGGACGATGCGGGTAGACGCGAAGGGTGAACCTCGTGACCGCCGCGAAGAATCCGGGGCCCGCCCCGCGGGCAGCCCACAGCAGGTCGGGGTTCTCCGTCTCGGAGGCGTGCACGAGGTTGCCGTCCGCGGTCACCGCGTCGATCGCGATGACCGACATGCAGGCGGGGCCGAACTCCCGCGCCGCCCAGCCGAACCCGCCCTGCAGCAGATACCCGCCGATCCCGACGGCGTAGTTGTGTCCGACCGGGAAGAAGAGGTCCTGTTCCCGCAGCATCGCGAGCACCTCGGAGCCGCGGATGCCGGGCTGCACCGTCGCGGTCATGCTCTCCTTGTCGATCTCGACCTTGCGGAGGTTCGACATATCGATGAGCAGCGAATCGTCCCGCAGGTGCGTGCCCGACCAGCTGTGGCCCCCGGAGCGGATGGCGACCTGCAGCCCCTCGGCCTTCGCGAGCCGCACCGCGGCCACGACGTCCTCCTCGCTGCTGGCGAGCACGATGATCTCGGGGAACCGCTCGGGTACCCCCGCGTGCCACACCGCACCGCGCCGCAGGGTCTCGTAGGCCTCGCCGCCGCGGCGGAGGACCCGCCCGGTGATGCCGGTCCTCGAGGGGAGGAGGTCGTTCATGTCCGTTCTTTCCTGTCCGTGTCGTTCGTGGTTCCGTCGCGTCCGCCGACGGGAGCGGTCCGTGCTACCTGGCTCCCCGGATGAACATCGTGCTGATCGCACCGAGCACGGCCATCACCGCGCCCAGCAGGAACAGCGCCCCGTAGTCGGCGGATCCGCCGGCGCCGATCGCGAGCACGAGGGGAGCGAGGGCCGGCACGAGCGACGGCGGCAGCGCGTTGGCGATGTTGAACACGCCCATGTTCTTCGCCGCCTCGGTCTCGCGGTTCGGAAGGACATCCGTCACCAGGGCGAGGTCGACCGCGAGGTAGGCGCCGAACCCGGCGCCGAAGAGGATCGCCGCGAGATACAGCAGCTCCGGCTGCGGCGCGACGGCGAACACCGCGAGGCCGATGCCGGTGAGGACGGTCGCGACGATGACGAAGATCTTGCGGCGACCGAGGCGGTCGGAGAGCCAGCCGCCGACGAGCGCCGCGACGGTCAGGGCGGCCGCCTGGAGCAGCATCAGGACGAGCTGCCAGCCGAGCGCCGTGGGCACATCGAAGCCGAACCGGTCCTGCAGGAAGTAAAGCTGGTAGGTCGTGTAGCTGGCGAACCCGCACATGATGAGGAATCGACCCAGGAACGCCCAGCCGAAGTCGGGGAACTTCCGGGGGCTGACCCAGAAGCTCTTCACGAACGCGCCGAGCGCGAACGGCGTGGCATCCGCGCGGTCGAGGCGCACGTCTTTCAGCACGAAAGCGAGCAGTCCGACGCCGACGACGGCGAGCACGGCGGGCAGCGCCACCATCCAGGCGGGGCCGGCGCCCATGGCCGCGATCGTGGTGGCGATGGCGATGCCGGCGAGCGGGCTGACGTTGTTGGCGACACCCAGCCAGCCGGAGACCTTGCCGCGGCGCCGGTCGTCCACCTGATCGGGAAGGATCGCCTGGAACGCGGCCTGCGAGGCGTTGAACCCGGCCTGGGCGATCATCCAGCCCAGGGCGATCTGCCAGACGTCGCCGGCCGTCGCGACCACGACGAGCCCCGCGGCGCCGGCGACGACGCCTCCGACGAGCCACGGGCGGCGCTTGCCGAAACGGGAGGCGGTGCGATCCGACAGCGCGCCGGCGATCGGGTTCGCGAGGAATGCGAGCAGGGCGCCGAGCCCCGTCACGAGGCTGAGGGCGCCGATCCGATCCGACTCGGCGACGATGCTGTCGATCTTCACCGCGAGGGTGCTGACGATCGGGGTCATCAGCGCCACATAGAGGGTGAAGTAGCCGATGACGTACATCGCGAGCACGCCGTTCGAGGCCTGCACGTGGACGTTCAGTCCGCGGAGCCGGTCCCGGGCGGGGGTCGGCGTTGTCTCGATGTTCTCCATAAGGACTCCTGTGTCCGCCGTGCTCTCCGTGAGCACGCAGGCGAAGACGGTAACACAGAAACCGAGTGGTCACTCGGGATCTGCGTATGGGCCGGGTTTGCCGCTGCCGGGCCGGCCAGCCATGATCGGGGGAACGGCCGAACGCCGCCGTCGCAGACCCGATGGCGGTGCGGCTTCGAGAGGCGGCGAGGGCCATGGCGCGACCAGAGCAACCCGGCCCCGGCGCGCGCCGGTCCTACGCGAAGTCGGCGGCCGTCCGCGAGGCGATCGTGGATGCCGCGCTCGAGGTCTTCGCCGCAGAGGGGTACCGGTCCGGCTCGCTCCGGGCCGTCGCGGTACGAGCCGGGATGAGCGAGGCGGGGCTCATCCATCACTTCCCCTCCAAGGCGAGTCTGCTGCGCGCCGTGCTGGAACGCCGGGAGGAGATCACTGCGCCGTTCCTGCCGGACGTGCTGACCGACCCCGAGGCGGCGGTGCGCGGTATCCTGGAGCTCACCCGCCACAACGCCGACCTGCCCGGCCGGGTCGAGCTGTTCGCGACGATCTCGTCCGAGGCGGTCGCCGGCGACCACCCCGCGCACGACTACATCGTCGAGCGCTACGCGGCCAAGCGCCGGCTGCTCGTGGCGGCGTTCGGACAGCTGGCGGACGCAGGCCTCCTGCGGGACGGGATCGACCCCGAGAGTGCGGCGCGGTGGTCGGTCGCGCTGACGGATGGACTGCAACTGCAATGGCTGCTCGACCGGACGAGCGTCGACATGGTCGCCGAGGTGCGGGCGTTCCTGCGCCGGATCACCCGGCTGGATCTGTAGCGCCGTCGTCCCGCACCACGAGGTCCGCGAAGTACGCCTCGGTGCCGATGTCGACGAACAGCCCGACGCGGCCCCGGCGGGCGGGCGCCAGCGGATCGGTCACGACGAGCACTTCTCGCCCGTCGACCACGACCCGCACCCGGTCCTCGGCGACCTCGACGTGCAGCGCGATCCAGCGGGAGGGTTCGATATCGGCGGCGGCCTCGTACCGTCCGTCCGGGAAGGTCTCGCGCAGGCGGTCGAACGGCCACTCCGGAAAGGCGAAGTACTGCACCGCCCGCAGCTGCCGCGGCGCCGGCGGGCGGAGGCCCGTGCCGTTCAACGGGCGCAGGTACGCGGATGCGAAGGTGCCGAGATCGTCCGCGACATGGAACGCGAGCCCGGCGAACGCACGGGAGGGGAAATCCGTCTTGTCGTTCAGGCGCGACCAGACCGACACGTCGAGGGTCCCCGTGCGGAACTCCACCGGCAGCAGGACGAAGGTCGGTCGATCGATGTAGTCCACCCCCGGAACGCCGGAGCGGGTGATCTCGTCCGTCAGCTCGACCCGGAGGCACGCGCGTCCGTCGACCTGCGCGGGCCGTGCCGTCACCGCGTGCAGCGCTGCATCCGCGGGAAGGTCGGCGAGGGGTAGTCGGGTCTCGAAGGTCACCAGAGCTCCTGCCGGTCAAGGGGGGCGTCGGCCGCTCGCGCGAGCCTCGTATCCGTGTGCAGTGCACCATATCGGACGCCCTGACCGCGCCCACGTGTGTCAGAGGCGAACACTCGGGCGCGTGCGTCGGCGGCACACTGGGCGGGGACACCCGGACGATCCACTGGAGGCTCGGACATGGAATCACGCGCGGTGCTGCGGCAGGTCATCCAGCCGGTCGGCGACATCCCGTCGGCGCTCGAGTTCTACGGGGCGCTGCTGGGGCTCGAAGTGCGGTTCGTCGACGCGGACCGTTACGCGGCCCTCGACGCGGGCGGCGCGACGCTCGCCCTCGCGGGTCCCGAGGAGGACGTCGCCCTCGTCTCCGCCCCCGCCTTCAAGGTCGCGGACCTCGACGGCTTCCTCGAGCGGCTCGCCGCCGCCGGCGGATCGGTCGTCCGCGGGCTCGAACTCGGGCCGCACGAGCGTCGCGTCGTCGTGGGAGACCCGTGGGGAAACCGGATCATCGTGTACCAGTCGCACTGAGACGCATCATCGCTCTACGTCCTTCGGTATCGCATCCAGCCTCGATTGATATTGGACCTCTCGCCACTCGTGTGATGCGCTAAAGGGGACTCGCGCCGATGATGGCGCAGCGATGGGCGCGACTCGGAAGGGGAGCGGCATGATCGACGGCGATCACAGCACGGCCCGACACGGTGCCACGGCGTTGGAGCATCGAGGGGAGATCCTCGAATCCTGGCGGCGATCCCGCCTGAACGGCGTCGACCGCGAGGGCGCGGACCCCGTCGAGGGCCGCATCGACGCGGAGTGGCGCGTCTCCCGCATCGCGATCCCCGTGCTCGAGGCGACGGCGCAGATGCTGATCGGCAGCAACACCAGTCTTCTCCTGAGCGCACCCGACGGCACGATGCTCTGGCGCTGGGACGAGGACAGCTCGCTGAAGCGACTCCTCGACCGCAACAGCGCGGTGGTGGGGACGCGGTGGTCCGAGGACGTCGTCGGCACCAACGGCCTCGGCACCGCGCTCGAGACCTCGAAGCCGATCACGGTCAGCGGTGCGGAGCACTACTGCGAGGCGCTGCATCCGTTCACGTGTGCCGGCGCCCCGATCCGGCATCCGGTCACCCGCCGCGTCACCGGTGTGCTGAGCGTCACGAGTCTCGTGAAGGACGAGAGCCCGCTCATGGGACCCACCCTGCTGCGGTTGGCGCGCGACATCGAACAGGAGTTGTACGGCGACAGCAGCCAGCACGAACGCGAGATGCTGCAGCAGTTCCTGGCCGAGCGCCGCCGGCTCCGCGCCGCGGTGGTGGCGGTCAGCTCGGAGGTGTTCATCGCGAACGCCGCCGCCGCCGGTCTGCCGCTCGACCGCTCCGAGCTGTGGCAGCGGATCGAGAACGACCCGGCGAGCATCGTCGGCTGGCGCCTCGGCGAGGAGTGCACCGTGACGTCGATGCGTCCCGTCATGCGCGGGTCGGAGCTGGTGGGCGCCGTCCTGGTCGCCGCCGGGGGCGACGCGCCGGCGGCCCGCCGCCCCGCGCCCGTCGACGACTCCTGGGACGCGCGCATCCCCGTCGCCCGCCGCGCGCTCGAGCGCCGCCGACGGGTCATCATCGCCGGCGAATCCGGGGTCGGCAAGCGGGAACTGGCGCGGCGGGCGTTGTCCGCGGACGCCCCGATCGGCGAGATCGACTGCACCGAGGTCGAGGAGTTGGGACCTGCGCGCTGGCTCGCCCGCAGCCGCGAGGTGCTCGCGGAGGGGTCGTCCGTGCTCATCGCCCGCATCGACCTGCTCGAT
>JAVBUN010000254.1:0-5201 GCA_031555335.1 Microbacterium sp. | reverse complement strand
CCTCGAGCGTGTCGAGCGCCCGACCCGCGGCACCCATCGCGATGCGCAGCAGCGACACCGGCCAGATGACGATGTTCACCCCGACGTCGCGCAGCTGCGCCGTGGAGAACAGCTCGCTCTGGCCGAACTCGGTCATGTTGGCGAGGATCGGCACGTCGAGTGCGGCGCGCATCGCCTCGAACTCGGCGAGGTCCCGCATCGCCTCGGGGAAGACCGCATCCGCCCCCGCGTCGACCAGCGCCTTCGCCCGGTCGATCGCCGCATCGAGCCCCTCGACCGCGCGCACGTCGGTGCGGGCCATGATCAGGAAGTTCGGGTCGCGGCGGGCGTCGACCGCCGCGCGGATGCGGTTGAGCGCGGTGCCCTCATCGACGACGGCCTTGCCGTCGAGATGTCCGCAGCGCTTGGGGTTGACCTGGTCCTCGATGTGCGCGCCGGCGATCCCGGCGTCCTCGAGCGTCTGGATCGTGCGGGCGACGTTCATCGGCTCACCGAATCCGGTGTCGGCGTCGATGATCGCGGGAAGCTCCGTCATGCGGGCGATCTGGGCGCCGCGCCCCGCGACCTCGGTGAGGGTCGTGAGACCGATGTCGGGCAGGCCGAGGTCCGCGGCGATCACGGCGCCCGAGATGTAGACGCCCTCGAATCCCTTCCGCTCGATGAGCCGGGCCGACAGCGGGTTGAACGCCCCGGGCAGCCGCAGCAGCTCCCCGCTCGCGAGCCGCTCGCGGAACAGCCGCCGCTTCTCCGCCGCCGTCGTGGTGGCGTACAGCATCAGAACAGGCCCTTCGGGGCGGGGGCCGAGAGGATGACGCCGGGCTTCGCGACGATCGACAGCTGCCGCACCTCGTCCACGTCGAGCTCGGGCAGCCGCTGCACGAGGGCGAGGAACCGCTCGATCTCGGCGGGCTCCAGCACGGGCTCGGCGAGGATCCGGAACTTGCGGATGTAGTCCTCCCGGCTGAACGGGCGCGCCCCGAGCGGGTGCGCATCCGCCACCGCGATCTCGGCGACGACCGTCCCGCCGTCCGCGAGCGCGATCTCGACCCGGCCCCCGAAGGCCTTCTCGGCCGGGTCGTCCGAGTGGTACCGGCGGGTCCACTCCGCATCCTCGGCCGTCGTGACCTTCTGCCAGAGCGCCACCGTGTCCTCGCGGGACGCCCGCTCCGGCGCGTACGAGTCGACGTGGTGCCACGCGCCGTCCTGCAGCGCGACGGTGAAGATGTAGGGGATCGAGTGGTCGAGCGTCTCGCGGGATGCCGCTGGGTCGTACTTCTGCGGATCGTTCGCCCCCGAGCCGATCACGTGGTGCGTGTGGTGGCTCGTGTGGAGCACGATCCCGGTGACGTTCGCGGGGTCGCGCAGGGCGGGGTTCTCGTTGCCGAGCCGGCGGGCGAGATCGATCCACGCCTGGGCCTGGTACTCGGCGGAATGCTCCTTCGTGTACGAGTCGAGGATGGCGCGCTTCGCCTCGCCCTCGGCGGGCAGCGGCACGTCGTAGGTCGCGTCCTTGCCGTCCAGCATCCAGGCGACGACCCCGTCCTCGCCCTCGTAGATCGGCGACGGGGAGGTCTCGCCGCGCATCGCCCGGTCGACGGCCTCGATCGCCATCTTCCCCGCGAAGGCGGGCGCGTAGGCCTTCCAGGTCGAGATCTCGCCCTTGCGCGACTGCCGGGTCGCGGTCGTGGTGTGAAGGGCCTGACCCACCGCCTGGTAGATCGTCTCGACGGGCAGCCCGAGGAGCGTGCCGATGCCGGCCGCGGCCGACGGCCCGAGGTGTGCGACGTGGTCGATCTTGTGGGCATGCAGGCAGATCGCCCGGACCAGGTCGATCTGGATCTCGTACCCCGTGGCGATGCCGCGGACGAGCGCCGCGCCGTCGGCGCCGACGTGCTGCGCGACGGCGAGGATCGGGGGGATGTTGTCGCCCGGGTGGGAGTAGTCGGCCGCGAGGAACGTGTCGTGGTAGTCCAGTTCGCGCACGGCCACCCCGTTCGCCCAGGCCGCCCACTCGGGGCTGCTGCGCCGCGCGAGCGCGCACCCCACGACGGTCGCGCCGTTGCCCCCGATCGAGACGGCGTGATCGAGCGCCTGCTGGCGAGCCGCGCTGACGGGGCGGCGGGTGAGGGAGGCGGCGGCGACCGCCGCGTTGTCGATGATGCGGTTGACGATCATGTCGACGACGTCGGCATCGACGGGCACCGGGTCGGCGGCGACCTGCGCGATGTGCCAGGCGAGCTGCCCCTCGCGGTCGAGGTTCTCGTCGCTCGTGTGGACGCGCAGGTGATGCGTGATGGTCATGATGCTCCAGCGGTGGTTCGTTCGGCGCGGCGGCCGCGGGGGGTCTCGGCCGCCTCGGAGGAGGCCAGGGAGGTCAGGATGCTCGCGAGCGCGTTGTGCAGGTGCACGTGGGTCGCGGATGCGGCGAGCTCGCCGTCGCCGCCCGCGATCGCCGCGGCGATCTGGCGATGCTCGGCGACGGATGCGGCCAGACGCGCGGGTTTGTCGCGGGCGAGCCGGCGCACCCGCACGAGGTGGGTCCGCACGGTGCGCAGCGCCGCGGTCAGATAGTCGTTGGCGACGGCGGCGTCGACGGCCGCATCGAACCGCGCGATCAGTGCGTAGTACGCATCCGCGTCGGCCACGACGTCGACGGTGTCGAACTCGGCGGCGAGCGCGGTGAACGCCGCGGGGGCGCGACCGGCAGCGAGCCGGGCGGCCGTCTCCTCGAGCGCGCGTCGCACCTCGAACAGTTCGCGAATGCCGTCGGCGTGCACGTCGGTGACGACCGTGACGCGCGGCGACACCTGCGCGACGAGGCCATCGGCGGCGAGGCGACCGAGCGCCTCGCGGAGCGGCGTGCGGCTGACGCCGAGGCGGGCGGCCTGATCGACCTCGCCGAGGACGGTGCCGGGTGCGAGCGCGCCGGTCTGGATCTCGGCGAGCAGGGCCGCGTACGCACGATCGCTCGCGCGCGAACGCTCGTACTCCCGCTCCATCCCGCCATTGTATACACAGAGCGCCTATTCGGCGCCTTCTCTGCGGATTTAGCGGTCCTGCGTATACAGAAAGTGTGCGCGGCTCAGGCGCCCGCATCCGCGAGTCGAGCGGCGAGCGCGTCGATCGCCGGCCGCTGGCCCGCCACGAGCGCCGCGCGGGCCCGGTCGAACGTGGCCCATTCCACCCGGTCGACCTCGGGGAACGACGCCGTGCGCCCGGATCGCGGGGGCCACTCCATCTCGAACTCGCCGAACCGCACCGCATCGAGGTCGATCGCGCCACCCTCGGCGACGAACACCGTCACCCGCTTGCCCGAGGAGTACGCCCACGTGCCCAGCAGCGCGGCCGGCCCCGCGGGCGGCTCGATGCCGAGCTCCTCGCGGAACTCGCGCATCGCGGCATCCGGCGGGGATTCGGCATCCGGATCGTACTCGCCCTTCGGGATCGACCACGCGCCCTCGTCCTTCCGCGCCCAGAAGGGACCGCTCATGTGCGCGATCAGCACCCGGGGCTCGGGGTCGAGGCGGTACAGCAGCAGCCCGGCGCTGTGCACGGTCACGGCCGGCGCTCCCTCCGCGTCGCGGATTCAGGAGAAGACGTGGGATCAGGATGAGACACGGCCGTTCCTCCTGATCTCGCGTGATGTCCTGAAGCGGCGCGGTGCGCCCTCCCCCACGCTAGCCCGCCGACGCGGCCGGGCTCAGCGCGCGCCCCGCGCCATCGCGCGGGTCAGCGCCGGCGGGCGAAGGCGGCGCGCAGGCTCCGCAGGAGCAGGAGCAGGCCGCTCAGTCCCACGATCGCGCCGAGGAAGGGGAACAGCGGCACATCGGGCGTGAGCTCCGGGCCCTGGACCGAGACGCTGAAGACGGCGGCCACGACGACGAGGGCGATGCCGACGAACGTCGTCGTCAGCCGGCCGACGAGGCCCTCGACCCATCCCCGGTCCGCGCGATCCTCGAAGGCCTTGACCCGCACCGAGAACGTGCCGTCCTCGAGCTGCGTCGCCAGCGTCTCGACACGGCGCGGAAGCCGGCGCAGCTGCTCGGAGACGAGAGCCGTCTGCGTCTGCAACGACATCGCCGCGGACTCGGGCGACACCAGCTCGCGGGCGAAGTGCGGGGCGCGGGCGAGCGCCCGACCGACCATGTCGTACCCGGGCAGCACACGGCGCAGCGACCCCTCGAGCGAGGCGAGCGTGCGGAACACGAGCAGCAGCGACGGCGGCAGCGCGAGCCGGTGGCGGCGCATCACGTCCACGAGGGCCCGGAACACGTTCTCATCGACCCGGGCGTGGTGCAGGCGGGTGAGGATGACGCCGATGTCGTGCTGCAGGGCCTCCTGGTCGACGACACCGACCTCGGGCGGCGTCACCACCATGAGCACGACGTCGGTCGCCGCGACATCGTCCTCGTTCGCCATCGCCATCAGCAGCGGCAGCAGCATCCGGCGCATGCTCTTCTCGAGGATCCCGACCGACCCGAAGTCGATCAGCGTGACCGTGCCGTCCTCGGCGAGCAGCACGTTGCCCGGATGCAGGTCGGCGTGGAAGACGCCGCGCACGGCGATCTGCTCGAACACCGCGTCGAGCAGGCCGTCGGCGATGCGCCGCGCCGCATCCGGCTCGAGCGTCGCCGCATCGAGGTGGCTGAGGGGCGTCCCCGACGCGCGTTCCTGCACCAGCATCTGCGGGGTCGTGTACGCCGCATGGATGCGTGGAACACGCACGTGCGGCGCCCGCGACCTCTCGACGGCCGCCCGCAGCATCTCCGTGTTTGCCGCCTCGATGCGGTAGTCGAGCTCTTCGCGCAGCGCCCGGCCGAACTCCCCGGCGAGCGCGACGGTGCCGTAGTCGCGACCCCAGTCGGTGTGGCGCTCCGCATCGGAGGCCAGCCTCCCCACGATGTCGAGGTCCGTGGCGACCTGCGTCCGCGCGCTCGGTCGCTGGATCTTGATCACCACCTCCTCGCCGCCGCGCAGCGTCGCCGCGTGCACCTGGGCGACGGATGCCGCCGCGAGCGGCACCTCGTCGACCCGCTCGAAGACCTCGTCGAGCGGTCGGTGCAGCTGCGTCTCGATGGCGGCGCGCGCCTCGGACCACGGGATCGGCGTCGTCTCCATCTGCAGCGTCGCCAGCGCGTCGGTGAGCTCGGGCGGCAGCATGTCGTCGCGGGACGAGAGCACCTGCCCGATCTTGATGAACG
>JAVBUN010000036.1:0-3336 GCA_031555335.1 Microbacterium sp. | reverse complement strand
ACCGTGACCCTCGCGCCCGCCGCATCCGTCAACATCCTCCGCGGCGCGGGCGTGCACTACGGCTACACGTTCAAGGACGGCACGACCTTCGCCCTCACCGACGGGGTGCGAAACGTCACCGGCTTCGCCGACTGGCGCTCGGGCGGCGCCGCCAACCGCGTGAACCCCAACACGGTCACCTTCTATCTCGACCAGCCGCAGCAGATCACCGGCGCCTCGGTGTTCGACATCGCCGGCACAAAGAACATCGGCGGCGTCACCTTGCAGTACCGCACGCTCACCGGCGGCTGGGCAGACCTGCCCGGCTCGACCTGGCCCGCCGCGAACCCCACGGCCGACCTCTCGCTCGAGGTGAACGGCACCCCGGTGGTCGCCACCGGCGTGCGCGTCGTCATCACCCCCAAGTCCACGGCCACGTGGATGAGCCTCTCCGAGATCGAAGTGCGGGGCCTCGCCGCCGCATCCGCCGGCTGATGCGCCCGCCCCGTCACCCCCACGCCGACTCGAGAAAAGGCCACGTCATGCACTCCACCCTCCGCCGTCACCCGGTGAGGAGCACCCTCTCGGTGCTCGCGCTCGCCGCGGTCGCCGGATCCACCCTGATCGGCGCCGGGGCGGCTACCGCCGCCGAGACCGCGCCGGCGCAGCCGCGGGTCGCCGCATCCGGTGTCGCGTCTTCGTCGGTCGCGTCGGGCTCGACGGCTTCGTCGGCCGAGGCGCCCGCCGAGGATCAGCGCTCCAGCTTCACGCTGCCGATCATCCCCGACACGCAGTTCTATTCGCGCTACAGTGCGTCGCAGTTCATGCCCTCGTACGGCACGAACCCGTTCGAGGTGCAGACGCAGTGGATCGTCGACAACCAGGACGAGCTCAACATCCCCTTCGCCGCACACGTCGGCGACGTCGTCGACCAGGAATGGGTGACGGGCGAGTGGGATGCGGCCGAGAAGGCCATGCAGATCCTCACCGACGGCGGCGTGCCGTACTCGGTGATCCCCGGCAACCACGACGTGCGCGACATGAACGCCCGCTCGTCGGAGGGCATCTCGGGCAACTACCTGTCGCGGTTCTCGGCGGCGAAGATGCAGGCGCAGGCCGGTGACCAGCTGATCGGCACCTACCAGAACGGCCTCTCGAGCGCCTACCTCTTCGAGGCCGAGGGGCACCGGTGGATGTCGCTCGCGATCGCCTGGAACGCCTCCGACGACACGTTCGCGTGGGCGCAAGGCGTGCTCGACGCGCACCCCGGTGTGCCCGTCGTGCTCTCGTCGCACGCGATCGTCAACATCGCCCAGGACCAGGTGTCGCCCGCGCCGTGGTGGTTCGGCGACCTGCTGTGGGACACCCTGATCCGCAAGAACGACCAGATCGTCGTGACGGTCAACGGACACTTCCACGGCTCGACCATGCAGACCCGCACGAACGACGCCGGCCACCCCGTCTACCAGATCCTCACGGACTACCAGATGGCCGCCGACGGCGGCAACGGCATCATGACGCTGCTCGAGTTCGACCTGACCAACGACAAGATCGACGTCGAGACCGTCTCGCCGTGGGTCACGAAGAAGCACGCCGACACGATCGGGTCGTCCGACACCCCGGTGCTCGACGGGCCGTGGCAGTCGTTCAGCCTCGACCTCGACTTCGGCGACCGGTTCGGGTGGAGCGTCGACGCGAAGGACGAGGACAACGGCGACCTGTCGGAGCGCGCGAAGGCGATCGTCTCGGAGGGCTGGGACGGCACCGGCAGCGGCGGCGCGCAGGCACCCGCCGGCAACGCCGCCGACTACGTCGAGGTCGATGGCACGCTCGCGCACTGGCGCTTCGGCGGCATCGGTGAGGGCATCGTCGACGAGACGACCGAGATCCCGGATGTGGCGGGCGAGAGCCCGATGTACCGCAACCCCATCGACCAGACCGACGCCGTCGACCAGCTCGAGGACGTCACCGTCACGCACGAGAACGTCCCGTACTACTCGGCCGATTTCGGTGCAGTCTGCTTCGACAACTCCACCCGCAACGCGAGCGGACCCGACCGGATGTCGTACCTGACCACCGAGTACGGCGCCCCCGTCACGATGGCCGACCTCGACGACTCGACCGGCTACACGATCGAGACGTTCCTGCAGCTGGACGCGGCCTGGACCGAATCCGCCAACCGGTGGAGCGCGGCCCTCACCCGCGGCGGCTCGCGCCAGTGGAGCGGCATCAACGACTCGTCCGACCCGGGCGCCGGCGCCGCCTGGCTCGGCATCTCGAACCTGCGCGAGTACCAGTGGTCGGCCGCCGACACCGACAGTCGCAACTCCTACACGCTGTGGTCGGGCGAGATCATGCAGAGCGCCTGGCACCACGTCGCGATCGTCAACGACCCCGCCGCCGACAACGTCATCATGTACGTCGACGGCGTGCCGGTGCTGCGCAACGCCTCGGGCGTCGGCGGCATGATGGCCGCGGACTTCATGCCGTGGATCATCGGCGCCTCCACCTGGGACACCGAGCCCGAGCACGGCTGGCACGGCTGCGTCGGCGAGACCCGCATCGTCGACCACGCCCTGGGCACCGGCCAGTTCCTCTCGAACCGCGTCGACATCGACGGCGACGGCGCGAACTTCGCGCTCACCACCGAGACCGGCACGGTGCTCGCGCCCGACGCCGTGGTCGCGACCGTCGCGGGCACCGGCTTCGCGGGTGCCACGGTGACCGTGGCCGGCGCCGCGTCGGGCGCGACGACCGTCGCCGCCGACGGCACCTGGAGCATCGCCCTCGGCGCCCCGGTGTCGGGCGCGGGCGCGCACCGGCTCACCTTCGTGCAGTCGCTCGGTCAGCGTTCGGGCACCGCGTACGAGGCCGTGGTCACCATCGGCTCCGCGGGCGCGTGGACGCCCGTGGAGGGCGACCTGACCGCCGACCTCGAGGGCCGCATCACGGTCACCCCCGACGTCTTCACGGCGGGCCAGGCGATCACGATCGCCGTGCCGGCGGGCTACGAGGGGACGGACGCGCACGCATTCCTCTTCTCCGAGCCGCGGGCGCTGGGCACCGCGACCGTCACCGACGGCACGGTGCGCATCGTGACGCCGGTCGGACTGCCGCTCGGCGGCCACCGCCTCGCGCTGTACACCGCCGACGGCGAGCCGATCGGATGGGACGCCGTGACGGTGACCGCGGCGGACACGGTCGGGGTCGCGCCGGGGGCGGGTGCCGACGCCGCGGGCGAGGCGGCCGGGGGCGGGCCGCTCGCGCTCACCGGCGGGTCGATCGGCGTGCTGGTGCTGCTCGCGGCGGCCGCCGTCGGTGCCATCGCGGCCGGGTGGGTCGGAGTGCGGCGCGGGC
>JAVBUN010000330.1:0-5027 GCA_031555335.1 Microbacterium sp. | reverse complement strand
GAGCCCCACCATCCGTCCGGCGTCCAGCACCAGGATGCGGTCGGCCCCGGTGACGGTCGAGATGCGCTGCGCCACCACCACCTTCGTCACGTCGGGGAGCGCCTGCCAGAGCGCCTGTCGCAGTCGGGCGTCGGTGCGCAGGTCGAGCGCCGAGAACGAGTCGTCGAAGACCAGCAGATCGGGCTGATGCACGATGGCGCGCGCGATCGCGAGCCGTTGCCGCTGACCGCCCGAGACGTTGGTGCCGCCCTGCGCGATGCGCGCCTCGAGACCGCCCTCCATCTCTTCGACGAAGTCACGGCCCTGCGCGATCTCGAGAGCCTCCCAGAGTTCGTCGTCGGTAGCGTCCTCGCGGCCGAAACGCAGGTTGGAGGCGACCGTGCCGGTGAACAGGAACGGTCGCTGCGGCACGAGGCCGATACCCCGCCACAGCCCGTCGAGATCTGCCTGGCGCACGTCGACCCCGCCGACCCGCACCGCGCCGGAGGTGACATCGAACAGCCGCGGGATGAGCGAGACGAGCGTCGTCTTGCCCGATCCGGTCGACCCGACGATCGCGAGCGTCTCGCCCCGCGTGACCTCGAAGCTGATGCCCTGCAGCACGGGCGACTCGGCGCCGGGATACGTGAACGCGACGTCCTCGAAGGCGACGCTGCCGGGCTCGGGGAACTCGGACACCGGATGCGGCGGTCGCACGAGCGTGGACTCGGAGGCCAGCACCTCGCCGATGCGCTCGGCCGACACCGCCGCGCGCGGGATCATGATCGTCATGAAGCTCGCCATCAGCACGCCCATGAGGATCTGACCGACGTACTGCATGAAGGCGAACAGCGTGCCGATCTCGACGTTGCCGGCGTCCACCTGGATGCCGCCGAACCAGATGACGCCCACGACCGTGACGTTGAGCACGAGCATCGCGAGCGGGAAGAGCAGCACGAACAACGACCCGACCTTGCGCCCGACCACCAGGATGTCGGTGTTGGCGCCGCGGAAGCGCTCCTCCTCGATGGCCTCGCGCACGAACGCGCGCACGACGCGGACGCCGGTGAGCTGTTCGCGCATGATGCGGTTCACCGCATCCAGTCGCGTCTGGAACTGCCGGAACAGCGGCACCATGCGGCTGATCACGAGCCCGGCGATGATCAGCAGCGTCGGCACCGACACGGCGATGAGCCAGCTGAGCCCGACGTCCTGCTGCAGGGCCATGACCACGCCGCCGATGGCCAGCAGGGGCGCCGTGACGAGCATCGTCGCGCCCATCATGGCGAGCATCTGCACCTGCTGCACGTCGTTCGTGTTGCGCGTGATGAGCGAGCCGGGACCGAACTGCGAGACCTCGCGCTCGGAGAACGCGCTGACCTTCTCGAACACGTCGCGGCGGATGTCGCGGCCCGCGGCCATGGCGGCGCGTGCGGCGAAGTACGTGGCGATGATCGACGCCGTGATCTGCCCGAGCGAGATGACGAGCATGAGCGTGCCGGTCGACCAGATGTAGGCGGTGTCGCCGCGGGCCACGCCCTCGTCGATGA
This sequence comes from Microbacterium sp., assembly GCA_031555335.1. GTDB lineage: Bacteria > Actinomycetota > Actinomycetes > Actinomycetales > Microbacteriaceae > Microbacterium. The sequence goes on along the minus strand of JAVBUN010000330.1, from coordinate 3,498 downwards.
TGTTGGCGTTCAGCCGCGGCAGGTACAGCGAGGCCATCGCCGAGATGAACTGGAAGATCAGCACCCCGAGCAACAGCCAGCGGTACGTCTTGAGATAGCGGAACAGGACTCGACTGAGCATGGACTCTCCGTGGGATCGGACGTCACGGGCCGGCAGCTGCACGGCGTCCGCGGCGTCGCTTCACAGACTAGATCGCGCCCCCGACATCCGCACCCCGGCGCGGTCAGCCCCGACGGCGACGGCGCGCGCGCGCCGGAGCGGGCGGCGGCGCATCGAGCGGCGGCTCCTGCGCCGCATCCGCATCGCCCGAGAGCCAGCGCAGCCAGCGCGCGGAGGGGTCCCCCTCCAGCACCAGGGCCCGCACGAGCAGGGTGAGCGGGATCGAGAGGATGGCCCCGAGCGGACCGATGACGAAGGTCCAGAAGATCACCGAGAAGAAGCTCAGCGTCAGGCTGAGGCTCACCGCGTCGCTGACGAACTTGGGCTGCACGAGCACCTGCAGCACCACGTTGACGACGCAGTAGATGGCCACCACCGCGAGCAGGAGCGGCCAGCCGCCCACGACGAACGCGAGCACGGCGGGCGGCACCAGGCCCAGCACGAACCCGATGTTCGGCACGAAATTGGTGACGAACGCGAGGATCGCCCAGACGACCGGCGCGGGCACCCCGATCGCCCAGAGCGCCAGGCCGTCGACGATCGCGACGACCGCGCCGAAGCTCGCGTTCACCACGTAGTAGCGCCGGACGCCCCGGTTGAACGAGCGGATGCGGGCGAGCGCCGGCCGCGCGACGGCGCCGAACGCGCGCTCGGCCCGGGTGTACCGCGCACCGTCCGCCGCCATGAAGATGACGTACGCCAGCACGAAGAACGCGGCGGTCAGCACGCCCAGCACGGCGCTGCCGAGCGACGCGGCGAAGGATGCGAGCCGGGCGGGGTCGAGGAGGGAGGCGACCGCATCCGCCGACTCGGCCTGGAAGCCCGAGGCGGCGAGCGCGTCGACGATGCCCTCCCCGGCGGCGCGGAGGTCGTCGGCGGAATCGGCGACGAGTCGCGCGAACTGGGCGCCCGCGAAGACGAGCAGCGCCGCCATCACGGCGAGCACGAGGTAGGCCACGACGATCACGGCGGTGGTGGCCGCCCACGACGGCCAGCCCCGCCGTTCCAGCGGCCGGCGCACCGGGTGGCAGATGATGACGATCACCGCGGCGAGGAAGAGGGGTCCGGCGATCTCGCGGCCGAGGTACAGCCCGCCGAGCACCACGACCGAGGCGGCGAGGCCGATCAGCACCCGCAGCATGGGCGAGAGCGCGGGCGGCGCGGGGACGGGCGCGGGGACGGATTCGGGACGACGCGCGCGGCCAGGCTACCCGTGCGCGTCGGGGAGACGAGTGGTACGGTCCGCTCGTGAGCGAGCGAACGCGCCGATCAGGCTTCTTCCCCTCCGACCTCGTGCGTGCGAGCTTCGCGACCGAGCAGGCGGTCTACGGCGTGCTGCTGGTGTCGGGCATGATCGTCGTCAGCGGGTCGCACGGGGCGACGTCCTGGCAGGTTCTCGTGACCGTCGTCGTCACCGTCGTGGTGTTCTGGTCGGCCCATGTCTACGCGGGCACCGTCGCGCATCACGGACTCGAGCACGACCGGGTGGTCGGCCTGGGCGACGCGTTCCGCGAGGCCGTGCGCGACTCGTGGGGGCTGCTGCTGTCCGCACTGATCCCCTGCGCGCTGCTGCTGCTCGGCACGACCCGCGTCGTGCCGGATGAGGCCGCGATCTGGGCGGCGCTCTGGACGGGCGTGGGTGTGCTCGCGGTGCTCGGCTACGTCGCGTTCCTCCGCCGCGGTGCGCCCATGTGGGTGCGCCTGCTCGGCGCGCTCACCACCTCGGCGTTCGGGCTCGTGCTGATGCTGCTCAAATCGCTCGTGCACTGACGGCGGCGGGTGCCTCGCGCCGCGCGTCCGCGTCGAGGGCTGCCGCGTTCCGGATGAAGAGGATCAGCCAGGCGAAGATGAGGACGCCGCCGATCAGCTCCACCGCGGTGAGCGTGTACGTCCCCCGCATGAACATGACGGCGACGACCAGCACGACCGCGATGAAGACCAGTCCGAGCGCATAGAACGCCCGCGGCATCCCCGGCATCCAGCGGCGCAGGGCGAGCACGAGCACGCCGTAGACGACCACCATCCCGGAGGCGAAGCCGGTGTGGATCGCGAAGAAGTCGTCCACGTGGAAGATGCCGATGAGCGCCAGGAACACCCCGATCAGCACGAGGCACAGCCGTACCCGGGCGACGCCCGACGGGTGGTCGGTGTGCACGCCGGAGGTGGCGGCCCGCGCGAGGGTCGTCACGAGCACTCCGCCCACCACCACCGTGAGGTTGAAGGTGCGCGCCGACAGGTCGTCCGTCATGCCGAGCGCGGAGAGGTTCATCTCCCACCAGTTCGGATCGTTCGCGGTGAGAGTCGCGGCGATCACCCCCTCGACGAGGAACACCGCCAGCACGGTCGCGAGGAGCGACAGGTCCATCCGGCTCGCCGAGACGAAGGCCACGTACCCCGTGACGGCGGCGGCCGCCCCGCTCAGGATCACCACGGGCAGGGCGAAGACCTCCGCGCCGATGAACCCCTCGGCGAAGACGACCGCGAGCAGCGTCCAGGTCAGTAGGGCGATGACCGCGTGCGCGAGCGCCAGCGCGATCACGTCGACGATGTCGAGCACGCCGATCCGGCCGCCCGCTCCGCGCGCGTGCACGAGGTAACGCCCCGCGACGACGGCGAGTGCGGCGACGACGGCGGACGCGATCGCGGCGTACGCCCCGACCGAGCCCTCCCCCGCGATCGGCGCCGACCCGAACCGGAAGACGGGGAGCGCGACGACCGCGACCGTGACGAAGGCGACGACACCGACGCCGAGCGAGAGCGACTCGAGCGCGCTGCGGGTGCCGCCCGGAAAGATACGGCGGGAACGTCTCGTCGCTGCGTCTTCGCTCACGGGGCCGACACTACTGTGCCGACGGCCGGATGCAGAGGATCACCGCGGGGCGCGTGTGCCGTCCGCGGGCCGTTCGCCGCCGATCGGCGCGTGCGCCGCTGCCGGACCGCCCGCATCCGGCAGGTCGACGGATGCGGCGGGTGCGGCGGGTGCGGCGGGTGCGGCGGGTGCGAGCCTCGCGCGCGCGGCGGCGAGGGCCTGCTCGAGCCGCTCGACGTCGGCGCGGGTGGCGGGCAGCTGATCCTCGTGGCCTCGGGACGCCCGCTCGAGCACCCACGACGAGAAGGTCGCCACGATGAGACCGACGAGCACGACGCCGCCCATCATGAGGCCGACCGCGATGACGCGACCGGGCACGGTGACGGGCGTGAAGTCGCCGTATCCGACGGTCGTGACCGTGCAGAACGCCCACCAGACCGCATCGCCGAACGTGCGGATGTTGCCGTCGGGGGCGACCCGCTCGAACCCGAGCACCGTGACGGCCGCGGTCCAGATGAGCAGGAGCGCG
>JAVBUN010000017.1:0-7356 GCA_031555335.1 Microbacterium sp. | reverse complement strand
TTAGCATTGATTATTAGGCAACAGGTCGCAGATTTGTAACGAAGACCTAGAAGAGTGATTGCGGCGAAAGGCCCGAGAAATTATAATAAAAAACAGTTCTGAATTTTATAAAACAGACGCGATGAGGTGATAAATGGCAGTTGCAGATTTGTATTAACAGCCAGATTCTGTCTCTTCGGTGTTGAAGGTTTTTGGCATTCTGCAGGCGCTCGGCGAAGAGCGTGAGATAGGAATTACCGAGTTATCACAGCGCGTGATGATGTCAAAAAGCACGGTTTATCGCTTTTTACAGACGATGAAATCATTAGGCTATGTGGCACAGGAAGGTGAATCAGAAAAATACTCCTTGACGCTGAAACTGTTTGAACTGGGTGCCCGCTCGCTGCAAAACGTCGATCTTATCCGTAGCGCCGATATCCAGATGCGTGAACTCTCTCGCCTGACGAAAGAGACCATCCACCTTGGCGCACTGGATGAAGACAGCATTGTCTACATCCACAAAATTGACTCGATGTACAACCTGCGTATGTACTCGCGTATTGGTCGTCGCAATCCGCTGTACAGCACGGCTATCGGTAAAGTGCTGCTGGCGTGGCGCGATCGTGAGGAAGTGAAGCAGCTCCTCGAACATGTGGAATACAAACGCAGCACCGAGCGGACCATCGCTGACACGGAAGAGCTGTTACCGCTGCTGGATGTAGTTCGTGAGCAGGGTTACGGTGAAGATAATGAAGAGCAGGAAGAAGGGCTGCGCTGCATCGGCGTGCCGGTATTCGACCGCTTTGGCGTGGTGATTGCGGGGCTGAGTATTTCCTTCCCGACGTTGCGTTTCTCCGAAGATCGTCTGCACGAGTACGTCAGCATGCTGCATACTGCGGCGCGCAAAATTTCTGAACAGATGGGTTACAACGATTATCCATTCTGAAGATATCAGTCATAAAAACGCCGCTTTTAGCGGCGTTTTGTGTTTCTGGTGACCGATTATCCGTTATCGACGACCGTTTTGCTTTTTCGCATCGGCGGACAGTCGGTCAGGCCGATGATACCGCTGTTAGAATGCACGTACTGGGCGGTGCTGGTGCCGCGTGCAGTCAAGTATTTACACTGTAATCCTAACCCACCCACGTTCTCATTGCTGCCAATCAGTACGCCATAACCACTTAACAGCAGGGCAATCCAGGCGATTGCCAGTACAATAATTGTACGAATAGTAAAACGCATCATGTTCCTCGTTCTTGTTGCTTCCTGGGGTCCAGATTAAAGGGTTCACGCTTTGAAACAAGTCGATGATTCTTAAAATGAACCAACTCTATTACAGTTAGCCGCGGTTTAAGGTTAGCGTGCTAACCTGTCTATAAATATGATTACCCGGAGAGTGGAGTGAAAAAGTTACGCTGGGCCATTCTGGTCGTTATCCTTCTGATAGCCTTTCTTTTACTGTGGACTCAGTTGATAAACGTGCTGTGCGATCAGGATGTGCAGTTCTTTAGCGGTGTTTGCACCATCAATAAATTCATTCCCTGGTAAGTTTTATAGCAGGTAATTTCCTACCCTGGGGCCGCGAGTGGTAGAATGCTGGCTCCAATTTGAGGTGGTGAAATGGTTGATTTAATGAATTCCGGAATGTTGAACTTGGCCTCTCTGGCGGTTTCTCTGCTGGTGTTGGTCATCGGACTGGTGCTGTGGTTTTTCGTCAACCGTGCCAGTTCCCGAGCGAACGAACAGATAGAACTTCTGGAAGCCCTGCTGGATCAGCAGAAACGTCAAAACGCATTGCTGCGTCGCCTTTGTGAAGCAAACGAACCGGACAAGGAAGAACCGGTGAAACCTGTGGAACATGCTCAGGCTCAGGCACAGGAAAGTGATGACGATGATTTTATCCGTCTGGTGGCGGAACGCTGATACGCTTCCCGGTGGCCACGTGCGCTGACCGCCGGGATTTCCCTCCTGAATACATTGCTATAACGCTTTATTATGATTTATCACTAATCGGTCTGAATCCCTTCTTGCTATATGAACGCACTCCCCTTCAACAATTTTTAATTCTTTTAACGGTTTCTTTAACGATGGTTTCCAAAAAATGCAGCGAAACGTTTTTATTGCTTCATAAAGAAGCACTGTCATCGGGTTTTCATTATTATGGTGCAGCATCAATAATATTTGAGACTGATAATTAGGCTGCGTTTTATAAGTGGAACAGGGCAAAACTGAAGCATATTTATGCAGAAAATTGTCTAACTTTAGAAAAATCTTGCGTTGTAGGTGCGTTGCGTGGCAGAAGCGAACCCGTTGAGCTATGGTAAGAAAGTCTTATAAAACACAGTCTGGCAGGCATTGCGTTTCATTGTCCGTCGAGACAGCCTGTGTTTGAAAAGCCGCATAATTGTGCAGACGCTCAACACTTTGTTCGATGAATTGTGCGACCGATCGAGACATGTTTAAAAATGGCTTGCCATTATTTACGTTGTATGTGATAACACGGTTTGGGTTAAACGAGGTACAGTTCTGTCTATGTGTGGCATTTTCAGTAAAGAAGTTCTGAGTAAACACGTTGTCGTTGAATACCGCTTCTCTGCCGAACCTTATATTAGTGCCTCATGCAGTAATGTCTCAGTTTTAGCTATGTAAGTGCCCTCGGGCGAAGAAAACACTCTAAGGAATTTTGCAAATGGCAAAGATTAAAGGTCAAGTTAAGTGGTTCAACGAGTCTAAAGGTTTTGGTTTCATTACTCCGGCAGACGGCAGCAAAGATGTATTCGTACACTTCTCTGCAATCCAGGGTAACGGCTTCAAAACTCTGGCTGAAGGCCAGAACGTTGAGTTCGAAATCCAGGACGGCCAGAAAGGCCCAGCAGCAGTTAACGTAACTGCTATCTGATTCGGATTACGAATCCACTGATCTCATTTGAAATCAGCCATAAAGCCTCGCTCTAAGCGGGGCTTTTTACGTTTATGACAAAATGTGTCCACAATCCCTTCTCAGTCGCGCTTTGTTGCAAAACCACAGCTTTATTATCATTGTTTAGCGATTATCCCGCCTCCTTTTCACGTTAAATCATTGGGTTGTAAATCATAACCGGGAGCCGGAGTGCAAAACCATCGTCGTCACTTTACCCCAGTCCGCTTTGGTCTGGTGTGTTTGGGTATTTGTTGTTGTCTGGGGTTGCTGTTGGCCCGCGTCGGCTGGCTGCAAATCATTTCGCCAGATAATCTGGTAAAACAAGAAGATATGCGTTCATTGCGCGAAGAACCGATTGAGGTTCCGCGCGGAATGATCACGGACAGAGAAGGGCGCCCGTTAGCCGTCAGCGTCCCGGTCAGCGCCATTTGGGTCGATCCGCAAACGCTGCTGTCAAAAGGGGGCGTCGGCTACAGTGCGCGTTGGCAGGCGCTGGCCACGGCGTTACACACCTCTCTCTCGGATTTGACCACGCGTATCGCCCAGCATCCGCATTCCCGCTTCCTGTATCTCGCCCGGCAGGTTGATCCACAACAGGCCACGTGGATCGATACACTGCATCTGCCCGGCATCAATCTTCGCGATGAGTCTCGCCGCTTTTATCCGGCCGGGCACGTAGCGGCCAATCTGATTGGCTTCACTAACATCGACGATCAGGGTATTGAAGGCGTTGAGAAAAGCTTTAACGCCCAGCTTCAGGGCAAGCCGGGGTTGCGCCTGGTGCGCAAAGACCGTCACGGTAATGTGATTGAAAACCTGACCGAACAGGCTGCGGTGCCTGCACATACGCTGCAGCTCAGTATTGATGAACGCCTGCAAACGGTCACCGAGGATGCGCTGGATAATGCCGTCAGGTGGAATAAGGCTGAATCCGGCGCGTCGATTCTGATTAAAATTGATACTGGCGAGATCCTGTCGATGGCCAGCTATCCCGATTTCAATCCGAATAACCGTGATAAAGCCACGCTGGATGATTTCCGTAATCGCGCCATAAGCGATACCTTTGAACCCGGTTCAACGGTGAAACCATTGGTAATCATGACGGCCTTACAGCAGGGCATCGTCCAGCCTGATAGCGTGGTGGATACCCATCCATACACACTCGACGGACATCGCATTCGCGACGTCGGTTTTTACCCTGAACTGAGTCTTACCGGTATCCTGCAAAAATCCAGTGACACCGGCGTGTCGCATCTTTCACTCGCCATGCCCATTCAGCGCCTGCTTGATACCTATAAAGGGTTTGGTTTTGGTCAGCCGACCGGGTTGGGACTGACGGGTGAAAGCCAGGGCCTGCTGCCGCAGCGTCGTTTCTGGGGTCAGCTCGATCGCGCCACCTTCTCCTTCGGTTATGGATTAATGGTGACCCCGCTGCAGCTGGCGCATGTTTACGCCACCATCGGCGGCTTCGGCATTTCACGCCCGCTGTCTATCACCCGGATTGACCCGCCAGTGATGGGGCATCGCGTGATGTCGGATCAGATTGTTCATCAGGTCGAACATATGATGGAAAGCGTCGCGCTGCCGGGCGGCGGCGGTATCAAGGCGGCGGTAAATGATTATCGCGTGGCGGTAAAAACCGGGACCGCGAAAAAAATCGGTCCTGACGGTAAATATATTGATAAATATATCGCCTATACGGCTGGCGTCGCGCCAGCCAGTAACCCGAAGTATGCGCTGGTGGTGGTGATCAACGATCCGGAGAATGGCAAATATTACGGCGGGGCCGTTGCCGCTCCGGTATTTAGCCAGATAATGGGGGATGTTCTGCGCCTCGAGAACGTGATGCCGGACGGTATTGCTGCGGGTTCAGCTAACTTAATCGTCATGGACCATAACGCCGCGCTCTCTCCGCCTCTGTAATTCATTCACCTGAAGGGCGAATAGCGTTACACTTTCGCCCTTTCAATGATATCGGAGTCACCATGTCCTGGAGTTGTCCTCTCTGTCACGCGCCGCTTGAGCGCCACAACAACAGCTACATTTGCCCACAGCGCCACCAGTTTGACCTGGCGAAAGAAGGGTATATCAATCTGTTGCCGGTGCAGCACAAGCGTTCGCGCGATCCGGGTGACAGCGCAGAGATGATGCAGGCCCGTCGCGCTTTTCTTGATGCTGGCCATTATCAGCCGCTGCGCGATGCGATGGGTGACATCCTCACGCATGCCGCGCCGCAGAACGTGCTCGATATCGGCTGTGGCGAAGGCTATTACACCCACGCATTTGCTGACATTGCCGGGCACATCTGGGGTCTGGACGTGTCGAAAGTTGCGGTCCGCTATGGCGCTAAGCGCTATTCACAGGTCGAGTTCTGCGTGGCCTCCAGCCAGCGTCTGCCGTTCAGCGATGCCTGCATGGATGCTGTGGTGCGCATTTACGCGCCGTGTAATCCGCAGGAGCTGGAAAGAGTCGTTAAGCCGGGCGGGTTGGTGATCACCGCCACGCCGGGGCCGCGTCATCTGATGGAGCTAAAAGGGCTGATTTACGATGAAATTCGTCTGCATGAGGCGAACAGCGAAACGTTGCCAGGGTTCGAGAAAGTCAGTCAGCAACAGTTGGCGTATCCGATGGCGTTAACCGGCGGGGAAGCCGTGGCGCTGCTGCAAATGACGCCATTTGCCTGGCGTGCGAAACCGGAAGTGTGGGAAAAACTGGCGGCGCTTGAGAAATTTGACTGCCAGACTGATTTTCTTATTCAGGTCTGGCAGCGAAATGCTTAACCGGCGAAGTGGCTCCAGAGGATCTGTACACCAATTCCAATCAGAACAATACCGCCGAGGATCTCGGCGCGTTTGCCGAGCAGCGGGCCAATAAAGCGGCCGACCATCATACCGATAGTGGTCATCACCAGTGTCGCGCAGCCAATCGCCAGCGCGGTATACACAATATTGACCTGTAAGAAGGCAAGTCCCACGCCGACGGCCATCGCGTCAAGGCTGGTGGCAATCGCGGTAGTGACCAGCAGCCAGAAACCGTGGCGGCTTGGGGCTTTCTCTTCTTCGTCTTCATTCCCGCGCCAGCCTTCAATCAGCATTCGTCCGCCGAGGAATACCAGCAAGACAAATGCAATCCAGTGGTTCCATTCCAGCACGAACTGACTGGCAAGCATGCCCAGGCCCCAGCCGATAAGCGGGGTGATCGCTTCGACGCCGCCAAAGATAAGCCCGGTGCGCAGTGCTTCGGAGAATTTCGGTTTATGTAGAGAAGCCCCTTTGCTTATCGAGACGGCAAATGCGTCCATCGACATACCAAAGGCGAGTAGGATAGTGGCTGAGAGATTCATCGCTTGTCCTGACCGGGGAAATATCCATATGACATACCGCTGCCCCCAGTAAACATATGCCAGCTCAGGCATATAGCAGTGATATGTCTATGGTCTCGCCTGCTCATCATGCTGATGAACCGTACGTGCCACGTTTTGCAACGAGTATGTTGACACGTACATTTCCGGGAAAGGAAATCGGCTACTCCCCAACGACGGGCGCAACCTTAACATAATTTGAGAAAATAAAACAATAACAAAAATCCATTATATCAACCACTAATTGATAACGATTTTCATTTAAAATTAAGCGTAATAAAAACGTTAATAAATATGAGGTAAAAACCGCGAAGATATAGCCATGGCTATAAAGTTATTTGCACAAAATAACTTCAATTATAGCAATGGCTATATTGCTAACTTATTGAGAAGAAGACATAAGTTTGTAGATACGTTCAAGATCGTCGATATTTCGTACGCGGACAAGTAAACGGCGCTGTTCTAATTGCATGACCAGTACTCCGTCCTCAGATAAATTCATCTCTTTAATACGGGTATAGGCAATCCACACGTTAGTGAAGAAGAAACCCTGTTGTTTAAAGATAATTTTCGGCGTGCGGATCCAGAACAGATATAAACCCATTAACGCCAGCGCACATAATAACCATGTGGTTATTAATTGGCCGTTAGCATTAACGTTTTGATAAATAAGAATCGCCACCAGACCGACGAAGATTATCCCGTCAACGCGTCCACGGCGGAGCAGGGGGATAGCGAGCAGCACGGGGCCGTTCAGGTGCGGCATGATGAATTGATCGTAAATGGCGTAGGCCAGTAACGCTACGATAAACAGAACAAGCACCCAATCCGTGATAGTCATTAAACCTCCAGAAATAAAAACCGGGGGCAAGCCCCCGGCGTTTCACTATTTATAATCGAGCAATTACAGGCCCAGCAGGCCAACCGCGTAACCTGCGATACCGATGACGAAGAAGCCAACGATAATCCACAGTGGGTTTACTTTCTTACGTAACAGCCACATACAGGCGAAGGTCAGCAGCAGAGGCACCAGACCTGGCATCAGCTGGTCAAGGATAGTCTGCACGGTGGTCACGTGAACCTGGCCGTCTGAACC
>JAVBUN010000007.1:0-3107 GCA_031555335.1 Microbacterium sp. | reverse complement strand
GTCTGCTCGGCCATGCGCTCTTCGATGATCTCGTTGCACAGTTCGACGCACTCGTCGCAGATGTACACGCCGGGACCTGCAATGAGCTGCTGGACCTGCTTCTGGCTCTTTCCGCAGAAGGAGCATTTGAACAGGTCGGCGCTCTCACCGATACGTGCCATGTTGCCTCTCTCCCCCGGGACGAGTCCGTTACCCGAGCCTAACCTCTGCCTCTGACAACCGCGCGCATTGCGCGGCACGGCGCTTCGCACGGCGTCACGCACGACGCCCCGACCGTCTCCGATCGGGGCGTCGTGCGGCGGTTCGTGCTCAGGAGGTGAGAGCCGCCGGAGTGCGCTTGCGGGTCGTCAGCACCTGATCGACGAGACCGTAGGCCACCGCATCCGCTGCGGACAGGATCTTGTCGCGGTCGATGTCCCGGTTGACCTCTTCGACGCTCTTGTGGGAGTGCTTCGACAGCGTCTCTTCGAGCCAGGTGCGCATGCGCAGGATCTCAGCCGCCTGGATCTCGATGTCCGATGCCTGACCGTGTCCGGCCTCGCCCATCGCCGGCTGGTGGATGAGGATGCGCGCGTTCGGCAGGGCGAGCCGCTTGCCGGGAGCACCGGCGGCCAGCAGCACCGAGGCGGCGGATGCGGCCTGGCCGAGCACGACCGTCTGGATCTGCGGCGACACGTACTGCATGGTGTCGTAGATCGCCGTCATGGCGGTGAACGAGCCGCCGGGCGAGTTGATGTACATGACGATGTCGCGATCGGGGTCCTGCGACTCGAGCACGAGCAGCTGGGCCATCACGTCATCGGCGGACGCGTCGTCCACCTGCACGCCGAGGAAGATCACGCGGTCCTCGAACAGCTTGTTGTACGGGTCCTGGCGCTTGTAGCCGTAGGCGGTGCGCTCCTCGAACTGCGGGAGCACGTAGCGGCTCGAGGGCAGCTGCAGTCCCTGCGGGGCACCGAAAGTGGGGGTGTTCATTCGGGTTCTCTCTTTCGCCTTCGGATGCCTAGTTGGCCGTGCCGCCGCCGCCGACGACGTCGGTCGCCGACTCGCGGATGTGGTCGACGAAGCCGTACGCGAGCGCCTCGTCGGCGGTGAACCAGCGGTCGCGGTCGCCGTCCTCGTTGATCTGCTCGACGGACTTGCCGGTCTGGGCGGCGGTGATCTCGGCGAGGCGGTTCTTCATCGACATGATGAGCTGCGCCTGCGTCTGGATGTCACTGGAGGTGCCACCGAAGCCGCCGTGCGGCTGGTGGAGCAGCACGCGGGCGTTCGGGGTGATGTACCGCTTGCCCTTCGTGCCGGCGGTGAGCAGCAGCTGCCCCATCGAGGCGGCCATGCCGATGCCGACGGTGACGATGTCGTTGGGCACGAACTGCATCGTGTCGTAGATCGCCATGCCCGCGGTGATGGAGCCGCCGGGCGAGTTGATGTAGAGGTAGATGTCCTTCTGGGAATCCTCTGCCGCCAGCAGCAGGATCTTCGCGCAGATCTCGTTGGCGTTGTCGTCGCGCACCTCGGACCCGAGCCAGATGATGCGGTCCCTCAGCAACCTGTCGAAGACACTTGTGGCGAGAAGGGGTTCGGCCATGTTCACTCCTGTTTCCGTGGTCTTGCGTCTGAATCTACCGGCGGGATTCGGGGCCCTCGCCGTTGTTCGCCGTCGGCATACGCTCTGCCGCATGGGTCAGCGCGGCGGCGTACCCGGTGACAGATCTGGTGTATCGCGGCAGGTGCGGAGCAAGGGCGTCGAGCGCCACCGCGAGGGCGGTCCTGTCGTCTCCCGCGGAGCTCAGGGCGAGGGCGTAGAACGCGGCCGCGGCATCCCGCATCCCGTCTCTGTCCCGACGCTCGTACTCCGCGGAGAGCAGGGCGACACTCTCATCGATCTTGCCGAGGTTGCGGATCGTGCTCGCGAGCTGGATCACGGCCTGAGGGCGCAGCTGATCGTCGAGGCCGGCGGCCAGCGCGGCGCGGTAGAGCGGTTCCGCCTCGGCCTCGCGGCCGGCGGAGTCGTAGGCGCCGGCGCGCTCGAACAACGCGCGCGCATCATCGGCGGGGCGCTCAGCCGCCAGTGCCTCCACGGCGTCGATACGGGCGGCGTCGTCGAGTTCCTCGTCGGCCCACAGCGCAGACATGCGCGCGTCCCAGTCGTCGAGCGTCATCCGCGCCCTGTCCTCTCCGGAAAGACGAACGGGCGGATGCCGCAGCATCCGCCCGTTCGGGTGACTGATCCGATTACTCGACGTCGGCCTTCTTGGCCGCCGGCTTCTTGGCCGGCGCCTTCTTGGCCGGGGCCTTCTTCGCGGGAGCCTCGTCCTCGGCCGGGGCCTTCTCGGCATCCGCCTTCGCGGCGGGAGCCTTCTTGGCCGGGGCCTTCTTCGCGGGAGCCTTCTTCGCGGCGGGCTTCTCGGCCGGGGCCTCGTCGGCCGCGGCGTCCGCGATCTCCTCCGCCTCGTCGACGACGTCCTCTTCTGCCGCGGGCTCGTCCTCGATCGCGACGAAGCCGGTCAGATCGACCGCCTTGCCGTTCTCGTCGACGACCGTGACGCGGCTGAGCGCGATCGCGAGCGCCTTGTTGCGGGCGACCTCGCCGATCATGGCGGGCAGCTGGTTGCCCTCCTGCAGCGCGTTGACGAAGTCCTGCGGCGCCATGCCGTACTGGGCGGCGGACTGGATGAGGTACTGGGTCAGTTCCTCCTGCGAGACCTGCACGTCGCTCTGCTCGGCGATCTTGTCGAGCAGCACCTGGGTACGGAACTGCTTCTCGCTCGCCTCGGTCACCTCGGCGCGGTGCACGTCGTCCTCGAGGCGGCCTTCGCCCTCGAGGTGGTTGTGCACCTCGTCCTCGACGAGCTTCGGCGGCACCGGGATGTCGGCCTGCTCGAGCAGCAGCTCGACGAGCTTGTCGCGCGCGGCGGCACCCTGGGTGAAGGTGGACTGCTGCGAGACGCGCTCGGCGAGGCTCTCGCGCAGCTCGGCGATCGTGTCGAACTCGCTGGCCATCTGCGCGAAGTCGTCGTCGGCCTCGGGAAGCTCGCGCTCCTTGACGGCCTTGACGTTGACCGCGACCTCGGCCTCCTCGCCGGCGTGGTCGCCGCCGACGAGCG
>JAVBUN010000232.1:0-5480 GCA_031555335.1 Microbacterium sp. | reverse complement strand
GCCTTCGCCGCCCGCGCCCGCCGCTTCTCGGACACGACCGTGATGGCGTCGGTGAACTCCGCGGGAGCGACCACCGGAACCCGGCCCGCGCGCACCAGCATCCGCAGACCCAGCGAGTAGGAGCCGACGACGACGATCGTCGCGATGAGCGCGGACACGAAGACCTGCACGAAGGCCCACCAGTCGATCTCGAGGCCCATCAGCCGACCTTCCCGTCGTCGCCGCTCTGATCGCGGGGCGCCTCGGTGACACGCGCGGCGCGGCGCTGGCGACGCGTCGGCGGAGGGTTGCGGGGGAGCTTCACGGCACGCCCGGAATGCGCGACCTCACTCATGGCGTTGGCGGCGCTCACCCGGTCGCGCCGCGAGCGGAGGAAGATCCCCAGCACGATCACGACCGCGAGCACGGTGTCGACGAGGATGCCCCAGCCGCCGAGCCACGCGACCATCAGCGCCGCGAGGGCGCCGACCAGACCCGCAGCGGGCAGGGTGAGCAGCCACCCCACGACGATGCGGCCGACCGTGCGCCACCTCACCGTCGAGCCGCGTCGCCCGAGTCCGGATCCGATCACCGATCCGGAGGCGACCTGGGTCGTCGACAGGGCGAAGCCGAGGGCGCTCGAGGCGAGGATCGTGGCCGCCGTCGACGTCTCGGCGGAATACCCCTGCGCCGGCTTCACGTCGGTGAGTCCCTTGCCGAGGGTACGGATGATGCGCCAGCCGCCCATGTACGTGCCGAGGGCGATCGTCAGCGCGCAGGCGAAGATGACCCAGAGCTGAGGGTCGGCGTTCGACGCATCCTGCCATCCGGCCATGATGAGGGCGAGGGTGATGACGCCCATCGTCTTCTGGGCGTCGTTCGTGCCATGGGCGAGCGCGACGAGCGACGAGGAGAAGATCTGCCCCCATCGGAAGCCGTCACGACCGTCCGGCTTGCCGTCGTTGCGACGAGTGACCGCGTACGCCGCCTTGGTCGCGGCGAACGCGATCAGCCCCGCCGTGAACGGCGCGATCACCGCCGGCAGGACGACCTTGCTCATGACGACGCCGAAGTCGATGGCGAGCACCCCCACGCCCACGATCGTCGCGCCGATCAGGCCGCCGAAGAGCGCATGGGACGAGCTCGAGGGCAGGCCCAGCAGCCAGGTCAGCATGTTCCAGGTGATGGCGCCGATGAGCCCCGCGAAGATGAGCGGCAGGAACTCGGTCGGCGTGATCTGATCCTCGCGGATGATGCCGTGCGAGATGGTCTTGGACACCTCGGTCGACAGGAAGGCGCCGACGAGATTCAGCACCGCGGCGAGCAGCACCGCGACACGCGGCTTCAGCGCGCCGGTCGCGATGGGCGTCGCCATCGCATTGGCGGTGTCGTGAAAGCCGTTCGTGAAGTCGAAGAACAGCGCCAGGCCGATGACCAGGATGACGATCAGGGCTGCGGTTTCCACCGGTCGCTTTCGGTTGGGGGGAGAGAGAGGAACCGAGACGATCGGCGGCGCGAACGAAAAGTTCACCTGTCATACAGCATCCGTTTACCGGGCCTCCGAAATCCTTCCATCGCTCCGCCATCCGGTCAACTCGTGCCATCCGATCGCGGCGCGGCACCGAAGATGAGGTGCGGGGACCGCCCTCCGCCGGGAGGATGACACGATGAGCGACACGCCGAAAGCCCGCTGGACCGTGTTCGCCGCGCTCTCGGGCGTGATCGGGGCGGCGGTCTTCCTCGCCGCGGCCGAGCTGACCGCGCTCCTGATCTCCACCGGCTCGGGCCCCCTCGAGGCCGTCGGCGCCTTCGTGATCGACATCGTGCCGCAGCCGGTGAAGGAGTTCGCCATCTCGGCGTTCGGAAGTGCCGACAAGATCGTGCTGCTCGCGAGCCTCGGGATCGCGGCCCTCATCGGCGCCGCGATCGCCGGCATCCTCGAGTTCCACCGGCCGCCCTTCGGCTCGGTCCTCTTCGGCGCGGTGACCGTCGCGACCGCCGCAGCGCTCGTCACCCGGGCGGCGGCGGGCCCCCTCGACGCCCTCCCCGCCGCTGCCGGCGGCATCGCGGCGATCATGCTGCTGCGGTTCCTCGTCCCCGCGCTCCGGCGCTGGCGGGATGCGGTGCGCCGGCCGGATGCGGCACCCGAGGCGCGGACCAACACGGCGGGCGGCGATGCCCCGAGAACCGACGAGACGGGGCGCGCCGCCGCATCCCCGGTGCCGGAGAACCCGGCGGAGCGCCGACCCGCCGCGCCCGTAGTGACGGCCCGACGCACGTTCCTCGGTATCGCGCTCATCAGCACCGCTGCGGCGATCGTCGTGGGCACCGGCTCGCGGCTCGTCTCGGGCGCGACGACGTCGATCACCGCCGTGCGCGAGGCGCTCCGCCTGCCCATGCCCCGCTCGCGCGTGACCGTTCCCGCCGGCGCCGAGCTCGACGTCCCCGGCATCTCGCCGCTGTTCACGCCGAATGCGGACTTCTACCGCGTCGACACCGCACTCACCGTGCCGCAGGTCGACGTCGACAGCTGGCGGCTGGTGATCGACGGCATGGTCGATCGGCGGGTGGAGTTCACCTTCCAGGACCTACTCGCCCGCGGGCTCGACGAGTACGCCGTGACGCTCACCTGCGTCTCCAACGAGGTCGGCGGCGGGCTCGTCGGCAACGCGCTCTGGCAGGGCGTGCCGGTGCGCGACCTGATCAAGATGGCCGGCCCCTCCCCCGATGCCGACATGGTGCTCTCCCGCAGCATCGACGGGTTCACGGCGAGCACGCCGCTCGAATCCCTCACCGACGACGGCCTCGACGCGATCCTCGCGGTCGCGATGAACGGCGAGCCACTCCCGCTCCAGCACGGCTTCCCGGTGCGGATGGTGGTGCCCGGTCTCTACGGATACGTCTCTGCCACGAAGTGGCTGACGACGCTGACCGTGACCCGGTTCGACCAGGACGAGGCGTACTGGACCCCCCGCGGCTACGCCGAGAAGGCGCCCATCAAGATGTCCTCACGGATCGACACCCCTCGCGTGGATGGGGGCGCCGTCTCGGCCGGCACGATCGCGATCGCGGGAGTCGCGTGGGCGCAGCCGGTCGGTGTCGGCCGCGTCGAGGTGCAGATCGACGACGGCCCCTGGCAGGAGGCGACGCTGTCGGCCCCGATCAGCACCGACACCTGGGTGCAGTGGATGCTGCCCTGGGAGGCGACCCCCGGCGCCCACAACGTGACCGTGCGGGCGTACGACAACAACGGGACGCAGCAGACGCAGGATCGCGCACCGATCGCCCCCGACGGATCGTCGGGATGGCAGCGCTCGCTCATCACGGTGAGCTGACGACAGGACGCCTGTCGGCGCCCGGGACGGGATGCGCGCGTTAGCGTGGTCGGGTGACCGACACCGCCGCATCCGCTCATCCGCCCGTCGCCGCCCGCGAGCCGCAGCCCCGCCGCCACCACGGCGACGAATTCCTCGACGACTACGAGTGGCTGAGGGCCAAGGACGAGGACCGGGTCACGGCGCACCTCGAGGCGGAGAACGCGTACACCGACGCGCGGACCGCGCACCT
Source organism: Microbacterium sp. (assembly GCA_031555335.1). Classification (GTDB taxonomy): domain Bacteria; phylum Actinomycetota; class Actinomycetes; order Actinomycetales; family Microbacteriaceae; genus Microbacterium. Next base: position 1,934 of record JAVBUN010000232.1, on the reverse strand, counting down.
CGCGCCGCTGCGCTCGCAGATCTTCGAGGAGATCAAGGGCCGCACGCTCGAGACCGATCTGTCGGTTCCCTCGCGACGCGGCCAGTGGTGGTACTTCTCGCGCACCGTCGAGGGCAAGCAGTACGGAATCCACTGCCGTGCCCCGATCGCCGACGCCGACGACTGGACGCCCCCCGAGCCCACCCCCGGTGAGGCGCTCCCGGGTGAGCAGGTGCTGCTGGACGGCAACGAGGAGGCCGACGGCGAGGACTTCTTCTCGCTCGGCACGTTCGAGGTGTCGAGCGACGGCGGGCTGCTGCTCTACGGGATCGATGTGAGCGGCGACGAGCGCTACACCCTGCGGGTGCGCGACCTCGCCACCGGCGAGACCCTTCCCGATGTCATCGAGGGCACGTTCGCGGGGGCCTCGCTCTCGCCCGACGGTCGGTTCATCGTCTACTCGACGCTCGATGACGCCTGGCGCCCCGACACGGTGTGGCTGCACGAGCTCGGCACCCCCGCCGCATCCGACGAGAAGCTCTTCACCGAACCCGACGAGAAGTACTGGGTCGGTGCGGGATTCACCCGCAGCGACCGCTACCTGGTGATCGGACTCGGGTCCTCCATCACCTCGGAGGAATGGCTCGTGCCGGCCGACGACCTGCGCGCGGAGCCCCGCGTCGTGTGGCCGCGGCGCGAGGGCGTCGAGTACGACTCGTCGCACGCCGTCGTCGACGGGGAGGACGTGCTGTACATCCTTCACAACGACGACGCGCTCGACTTCGAGCTCGTGCGGGTGTCCGCATCCGACCCCACGGGCCCCCGCGAGACCGTGATCGCGCACGAGCCGGGACAGCGGCTGCTCGGCGTTTCGACGTTCCGCGACTGGGGTGTGGTCGGATACCGCCGCGAGGGCATCGCCCGCATCGGCATGCTCGACTACGCCACCTCCGCCGTGGCGGAGATCCCGTTCGACGAGCCGCTCTACTCGGTCGGCACGGCGGGCAACCCGGAGTGGGCGCCGCCGCTCCTGCGGCTCGGCTACGGCTCGTTCGTGACGCCGTCCACCGTGTACGACTACGACCCGCGCACCGGGGGCCTCGCCCTGCGCAAGCAGCAGCCGGTGCTGGGCGGATACGACGCCGCGGACTACGCGCAGGCTCGTGTCTGGGCCACGGCGCAGGATGGGACGCAGGTGCCGATCTCGCTCGTGTGGCGTCGGTCGTTCGGGGATGCGGGGGCCGCGCCCCGGCCCGTGCATCTGTACGGCTACGGCTCGTACGAGCACTCCATCGAACCGTCATTCTCGGCGATGCGGCTGTCGGAGCTCGACCGCGGCGTGATATTCGCGGTCGCGCATGTGCGGGGCGGCGGCGAGATGGGCAGGCAGTGGTACGAGGACGGCAAGCTCCTCGCGAAGCGCAACACGTTCACCGACTTCGTGGACTGCGCGCTGCATCTCGTCGACCACGGGTACACCACGCCGTCGCAGCTGGTCGCCGAGGGCGGATCCGCGGGCGGCCTGCTGATGGGCGCCGTCGCGAACCTCGCCCCCGAGCTGTTCGCGGGAGTGCTCGCCGACGTGCCGTTCGTCGACGCGTTGACCACCATCCTCGATCCGTCGCTGCCTCTCACCGTGATCGAGTGGGACGAGTGGGGCGACCCGTTGCACGACGCCGACGTGTACGCGTACATGAAGTCGTACTCGCCCTACGAGAACGTGCGCGAAGGGGTACGGTATCCCCGCATCCTCGCCGTCACGTCGTTCAACGACACGCGCGTGCTGTATGTGGAGCCGGCGAAATGGGTGGCGCGTCTGCGCGAGGTGGATGCGGACGCCCTGCTCAAGTGCGAGATGGTCGCCGGCCACGGCGGCGTGAGCGGGCGCTACAACTCGTGGCGGGAGCGGGCGTTCGAGCTGGCCTGGCTGTTCGACGTCCTCGGCGTCGCCTGAC
>JAVBUN010000087.1:0-15235 GCA_031555335.1 Microbacterium sp. | reverse complement strand
CCCTCGTCGGTAACATCGGGTCGATGAGAAACGCAGAGACTCCCGGCACGACGGACCCGAATCTCTGGGCGGACCTCGGCACGTTCTTCCTCGATCTCGGAAGCACGCTCCTCATCGTCGTCCTCATCATCGCGGGCGCGCTGCTGGTCGCCCTGGTTCTGAAGAAGGTCATCCATCGGGTCGTGGAACGGATCGTCGCGGGGGCGAAGAACAAGGCCCGCGTCGATGACACGCAGGCCCTCGATCGGTCGCCCCTCGCCGCGGTGAGGCTCGTACAGCGCACCCGCACCCTGGGATCCATCCTCCAGAACATCGCCGGCGTGACGATCGTGATCGTCGCGATCGTGCTGATCGTGAACGTCGTCGCACCGGACGTGCTGGGCTCGTTCGCGCTGCTGACGGCCGCGATCGGCGCGGGGCTCGGCTTCGGCGCCCAGAACATCGTCAAGGACGTGCTGAACGGCATCTTCATCGTCGCCGAGGATCAGGTGGGCATCGGCGACGTCGTCGACCTCGGGCTCGCGACCGGCGTGGTGGAGTACGTGAGCGTCCGCGTCACGCACGTGCGCGACGTCAACGGAACACTCTGGTACGTCCGCAACGGCGAGATCACCCGGATCGGCAACATGTCCCAGGGCTGGTCCCGGGTCATCATCGACCTGGCCGTGCCGGCCGACGCCGACCTCGAGGGGGTCGAATCGGCGATGCTCGACGCGGCTCGGACCCTCGCGAAGGACCCGAAGTGGCGCACCCGCATCATCGAGCAGCCCGAGATCTGGGGACTCGAGTCGGTGTCGGGCGACGCGCTGGTCATCCGCCTCGTCATGAAGACCCGCTCGAACGCGAAGGACGACGTCGCCCGCGAGCTGCGGGTACGGCTCAAGCGCGCGATGGACGCCATGGACGTGCGGCTGCCGCAGCTGAACTCCATCACCCTCTCCGGCCTGGAGGGCGCCCAGCGCGTGCGCGGCGCGAACCCGCCGAAGACCAAGCCCACTCCGGTGACCGCCACCGAGCGACCGGTGTGGCGCGCGAAGCGCACCGGCAGCGCGACGGACCCCGAGGGCGCCGAGGGCAAAGACGATGCGGCCGTGGCCCCCGCGAAGCCGCGGCGCGCCCCCCGAAAGGCGCCCGCAACGAGTAAGCGATCCGACGACGGCCCGACCGCAGACGAGGAGACGAGTCGATGAGCGACCCCGGGACGCCCATCACCTTCTACGAGCAGGTGGGTGGGCATGCGTTCTTCGAGCGGCTGGTCGGCGTCTTCTACGAGGGCATCGCCGACGACCCGGTGCTTCGACCGATGTATCCCGACGCGGACCTCGGTCCGGCGCGCGAACGGATGCTGATGTTCCTCGAGCAGTACTGGGGAGGCCCGACGACCTACAGCGAACGCCGCGGGCACCCGAGGCTTCGGATGCGGCATGCGTCCTTCCACGTGAACCCCGACGCCCGGGATCGCTGGCTCGCGCACATGCGCCGCGCGGTCGATGCGGTCGATCTGCCGCCCATCCTCGCAGCGACCCTCTGGGACTACCTGCAACGCGCCGCGTTCGCCATGGTGAACACGTTCGAGCCGAGCGGGATCGGACCGGCCGCGGGCGGTCGCGGCGAGCACGGGCTGACCGGCACCCCACCCGCCCCGGAGACGCCGCGGGGCTGACCCGGCGTCAGCGCCCGGTCGTCCGCACCGCGGTGAGACCCTGGCGGACCGGCTGACGCACGAGCACGTGTCCGCGTCGCAGCGTGACGCGGGTCCATCCGGGGGCCGCGAGGACCGGCGCGTCCTCCTCGCCGTGGACGAAGCCCATCGACACCGCAGCGAACGCGACGCCACGAGCGAGGTCGCGCAGCTCGGGATCAGGCTCGCCCCAGATGCGGGAACGCACCGCACGGACGACGTCCTCGCCCGGGTCGGTCGGCAGCTCGTGCGCAACGGCCGCCATCCCCCACTGCGCCCGCGACGCGAGCACGGCGGATGCGATGGCGCCCTCGCGGGTCCAGCCCGCCCGCGGCGGCGACACCCCGGCCCATGCGGCTCGGACGGCGGTATCGGGCAGGCCCACCTCGGTCGGGATCGGCGTCGCCACGAGGCCTGTCGCCGTCACCGTGAGGTCGCACTCCAGCTCCGGATCGACCGGCAGCACCCGCATCGCGATCACCGTGGGCATCGCCTCGAGCAGGCTCCGCGCCGAGAGCACCCCCGCCGTCATCACGAGCGCACCCGACCCCCCGACCAGTCGCACGCTCGCGTCCGCATCGATCGCGGTGGCCCGTCGGGCGAACGTGAGCGCATCGGCGGCCGCGTCGGCATCCGGGAACTGAAGGCGTGACGACATCCGACCTAAACTAGCAAAGCCCGCCCGCCCGAGACTCGAGGAGCCCGTGTGACCGCATCCGGAACCGAGCCGTCCGGCCACGCGTCGACCGAGTCGGAGGACCCCGTCGAGTCCCTCATCTCCGTCCTCGACCTCGCCTCGGGCGACGCGAGGACGACCGAGGACATCTTCACCGGCCTCTCGCACGCCATGCCGTTCGGGCGCGTCTACGGCGGGCAGGTCCTCGCGCAGAGCGTGGTCGCGGCGTCGCGGACGGTCGGAGAGGACCGACCCATCCACTCCATGCACGGGTATTTCCTCCGCCCGGGCGACTCGTCCCGCGGCATCACGTTCTCGGTCGATCGGTTGCGCGACGGACGCTCCTTCAGCGCCCGCCGCACGCAGGCCTATCAGGAGGGCGTGCCGATCTTCTCGATGATCGCCTCGTTCCAGACATCGGACTCCGGGCTCGACCACGAGGCCCCCGCGCCGCGCGTTCCGGGCCCCGAGGACATCGCCGATCTCGACGGCGAGGACCTGCATCCGATGACGATGCGCAGCTTCCGCGACCTTCCGATCGAGGTGAAGCACGTGCCCGGGCCGCTGTACGGCGGCGATCCGGTGGCGGCGCAGCCGCACCAGGCCGTGTGGCTGCGCGCCCGACGGGCTCTCCCGGACGACCCGCTGCTCCATCGCGCCGCACTCGCCTACCTGTCCGATATGACGATCCAGGAGTCGATCCTGCGCGCGCACGGGCTGACATGGCTCACCCCGGGCTTGAGCGTCGCGAGCCTCGACCATGCGATGTGGTGGCACCGTCCGGCCCGTGTCGACGAGTGGCTGCTCTACGTGCAGGAGTCCCCCACCGCGCGAGGGGGCCGGGGACTCGCCACCGGTCGCATCTATCAGCGCGACGGTACGCTCATCGCGAGCGTCGCGCAGGAGGTCATGGTGCGCCTCCCCGCCGCGGGGAGCTGATCGACCCGCGCGTGCTCAGCGGCGCCGCGAGTACGCGATGGGGTCGCCGAGGTACGGCGCCCATGCCTCCCGCATCCGGTCGGTCAGGCGCACCGGGCGGCCGCTCGCGGCGTCGACCATCACGACGACCGTCGACGAACGGGCGTAGAGCGTCTGCGGGTCGTCCCCGGCGGGGCTGAAGACCTCGTAGCAGACCTCGATGCTGGATCCGCCGAGGCGTCCGAACCAGAGCTGCACATCGAGCGGCGCCCGTTGGTACGGCACCGGATGCAGGTACTCGATCTCCTGGCGCGCGACGAGGGTGAGCCGTCCCGATGTCTCGCTCGGCGGCACGACCGCCGTCGGGTACGACGTCTCCCCCGCCGGCGGCTCCCAGAAGGCGCGGACGCGTGCCTCCTCGAGCAGTTTCAGCATCGAGTTGTTGTTGACGTGGTTGAACGCGTCGAGGTCACCCCATCGCAGATGGATGGGGATGTGCAGCCGCCCGGCGGCGGCCGCACCGGCCTCAGTCACGGGTCAGCTTCCGGTGCGTGGAGCGGTGGGGCTTCGCCGCATCGGGGCCCAGACGCTCGATCTTGTTCTGCTCGTACGCCTCGAAGTTGCCCTCGAACCAGTACCACTTGTCGGGGTTCTCGTCGGTGCCCTCGTACGCCAGGATGTGGGTCGCGATGCGGTCGAGGAACCACCGATCGTGGGTGATGACGACCGCGCAGCCGGGGAACTCCAGCAGGGCGTTCTCGAGCGAGCCCAGCGTCTCGACATCGAGGTCGTTCGTGGGCTCGTCGAGCAGCAGCAGGTTGCCGCCCTCTTTCAGCGTGAGCGCGAGGTTCAGGCGGTTGCGCTCACCGCCGGAGAGGACGCCGGCCTTCTTCTGCTGGTCGGGGCCCTTGAAGCCGAACTTCGAGACGTAGGCGCGCGAGGGGATCTCGATCTTTCCGACCGTGATGATGTCGAGCCCGTCCGAGACGACCTCCCACAGCGACTTGTTCGGGTCGATGTTGGAGCGGCTCTGATCGACGTAGCTGATCTTGACCGTCTCGCCGATCTTCAGGTCGCCGCCGTCCAGGGGCTCGAGACCGACGATCGTCTTGAACAGGGTGGTCTTTCCGACGCCGTTCGGGCCGATGACACCGACGATGCCGTTCGGCGGCAGGCTGAAGCTCAGGCCGTCGATGAGCGAGCGTCCGTCGAAGCCCTTCTGCAGCTTCTTCGCCTCGATCACGATGCTGCCCAGCCGCGGACCCGCGGGGATCTGGATCTCCTCGAAGTCGAGCTTGCGCGTGCGCTCGGCCTCGGTCGCCATCTCCTCGTAGCGGGCCAGACGCGCCTTCGACTTGGTCTGACGCCCCTTGGCGCTCGAGCGCACCCACTCGAGCTCGTCCTTCAGACGCTTCGCGAGCTTGGCGTCCTTCTTGCCCTGCACATCCAGGCGCTGCGCCTTCTTCTCCAGGTAGGTGGAGTAGTTGCCCTCGTAGGGGTACAGGTGGCCGCGGTCGACCTCGGCGATCCACTCCGCGACGTTGTCGAGGAAGTAGCGATCGTGGGTGATCGCGATGACGGCGCCCTTGTAGGACTGCAGATGCTGCTCGAGCCAGAGCACGCTCTCGGCGTCGAGGTGGTTGGTGGGCTCGTCGAGCAGCAGCAGGTCGGGCTTCTGCAGCAGCAGCTTCGCGAGCGCGACGCGGCGCTTCTCACCACCCGAGAGGTTCGACACGGCGGCATCGCCCGGAGGGGTGCGCAGTGCGTCCATGGCCTGCTCGAGCTGGGAGTCGAGGTCCCAGCCGTCGGCGGCGTCGATCTCCTCCTGGAGCACGCCCATCTCGGCCAGCAGCGCGTCGAAGTCCGCATCCGGGTCGGCCATGAGTGCGGAGATCTCGTTGAACCGGTCGAGCTTCGGCTTGATCGCCACGCCCTCCTGGATGTTCTCCAGCACCGTCTTGGTCTCGTCGAGCTCCGGCTCCTGCATCAGGATGCCGACGGTGAAGCCGGGGGTGAGCTTCGCCTCGCCGTTGGAGGGCTGATCCAGGCCCGCCATGATCTTGATGATCGTCGATTTACCGGCGCCGTTGGGGCCCACCATCCCGATCTTCGCCCCCGGCAGGAACGACATCGTGACGTCGTCGAGAATGAGCTTCTCGCCGACCGCCTTGCGGGCACGGACCATCTGGTAGATGTACTCAGCCATATCCGCTCCAGTCTAGAGGGCACGCCGCCGCGCGCCGGGCGCGACCGGGGTCACCAGTCGATCGCTCGCGTCTGCCCGAGCAGGCACCCGCCGTCCGGCAACCCGGGCAGCACGACGGAGACCGGCGCGCCCGTCGCGGGGCCCACCTGGCCGACGAGGCACTCCTCGCCCCACCGCACCGAGAACTGGATGCTCTCGGCGGCATTGCCGACGGTCGACTGGTCGGCCGTGACCTGCATCGCCGCCTTGTCGAAGCCGGTGGCCGTCAGCGCGTCGATGTACGCCCGGCCCGACGCCTGGTCGGGCCCGTTCCAGACCGACTCGACGACCTGTGCGAACACCGGCAGATTGTCGTCGGCCGTGCCGTCGGGGACGAGGACCGGGTCTGCGGGTGCGGGCGTGGCGGTCACGACCGGCGTGGACGTGGGCGTCGCCGACGGGGCTGCTGCCGGGGCCGTGCACCCCGCGAGCGTCGCCGCCCCGACCAGAACGGCGAGCACGGATGCGGCGAGTCGGCCGGAGCGGGTCGAGGTCACCCCGTCAGTCTAGGCGTCAGAACGGCGTGTCCCCCGCGGTCGCGAGGTCGCGCTCCTCCCCCGGCGCCGCCCAGGCTTCCACGGTGTCGGGGGCGACCGCCGCGCTCGGCTCACGTGCGGCCGGGGGCGACGCGGCGGACGTCTCGGCGTCGCGGGCGAACACCGACGTGCCGAACAGCAGATCGTGACCGATCCCCTCGGCGTCGATCTCGACCGAGACTCCCTTCTTCGCGTCGGTCTCCCACTCCCGCAGCCGGAATTTTCCGGTCACCAGCACGCGATCGCCGCGATGCAGCGAACGGTAGACGTGCTCGCCCAGGTTGCGGAACGCACTGACGCTGAAGTAGTTCGTATAGGCGTCCACCCACGTCGACGAGTTCTTGTCGAGCCGGCGCGTCGTGGCGGCGAGCCGGAAACTCGTGACCGATCCCCCGCCGGGCAGCTGCCGCTGCTCCGGAACGGTCGCGACGTTGCCGATGACGGTGATCTTCTCACCCATGTGTCCGTCTCCTCTCCCCGGGGACCGTCCCCGGATGCTGCGACGCCCGCGTGCCCATCGGGCGCCGCAGCTGCCGCCCACTGTGGTCGCGGACGGCTCGCCCCGGTGCCCCCTCCGGAGCGGATGTGGACAAGGTCGCCCGACCGGGCCGCTGGGGAGGACCGCCGGCGGCGGTGTCGGAGGTCGGCCGTACCGTGGCATCGACGAGGGGGGCGGAGATGGACGGCATCGCGACGACGTCGGGGGCAGTGCGCAGCGCAGATGCGGGCGCACTGGTGCGGTTGGGCTGGGGGCGGTGGCGCGTCCTCACCCGCAGCGGCGACGTCGCCGGGCTGATCGAGGAGCGCGCGACCGCGCAGGGCACGCGCTTCCGCGCCCTCCGCTACCGATGGAGCGAGCGCGCGTTCCTCGAGGTCGGCGAGTTCTGGCGGCTCGAGGACGCGGCGGCCGTGCTGCGATCGGCGTGATGCAGCGGCTGCCGCCCGTCACACGACCGCATCCATGCGGTCGATCATCACCGGCGCCGCCCCCGCCCGCACCCGATCCCACGCGACCGCGCGCGACTCGATCGCGCGTTCGAGGCGATCGGCCGGCGCGGTGAACGGGATCCGCAGGTTGCGTTCGTAGCCCCCGTCCACCGAGAACCGGGGTCCCGCCGAAAGCAGCACCCCCTCGGACCGCACGGCCATCACGAGCGCTCCGCTGAGCGGCGCATCGAGCTCGACCCACAGCGAGACGCCCCCGTCCGCCCGCGGCACCGACCACTGCGGCAGTGCCGCGGCGAGCGTGCGGACGGCGGCGTCGCGCCCCGCGCGCAGCAGGTGTGCGCGCTGGGCGACGATCTCGGGCAGGCGCGGCAGGAGCGTTCGCGCCACGAGCTGCTCCCACTCCGGCGTGCCGAGCTCCACCGCGAAGCGGGCGGCGACGATGCGGCGGATGAGGTCCGGACTCGCGCGGATCCACCCGACGCGCAGTCCGCCCCAGACGGTCTTGCCGAGCGAGCCGACGCGCACGACCGTCCGAGCCGCCGCATCCGACCCGAACCGACGCGGAGCGACGGGCCGGTCGATATCGAGGTCGGCGGTGGTCTCGTCGACGATCACCAGCGTGCCCGCGCGCTCGGCAGCGAGCTCGATGGCCTCGCGCTCCTCGTCGCTCATCGAGCGCCCCGTCGGGTTCTGGAAGTCCGGCATCAGGTAGGCGAGGGTCGGAAGCGCGCGGGCGAACGCCTGCTTGGCGCGGTCGAGGTCCCAACCGTCCCGCGTCGTCACCGGCACGCTCACGAGTCTCGCCCCCGCCGCGCGGAAGCAGTCCGCCGCATGAGGGTAGGTGGGCGTCTCGATCAGCACGCGGTCGCCGCGACTCACGAGCGTCGTCGCCAGCAGGTGCAGGGCGCTCTGCGCACCGTTGGTGATCATGATCTCACCGGGATCGGTGGGCAGTCCCGACCGGGTGTACCGCTCGGCGATGCCCGCCCGCAGCGCATCGTTGCCGAGCACGTCGTACCCCGGGCGCGCGAGGATCGTCATCGCGGAGCCCGCGGCTTCGGCCAGCACGCCCGCAAGCCCCGGCCAGGCGGCGGGGCTGGCCTGCTGCAGATCGATCGCCGACGGGTCCGACACCGTCGTGCGCGCGCCGGCGGCCCGCCCCAGCGGCTCGGTGACGCTGCCGGAACCGCGCAGGCTCCGGATGTGGCCCGAGTCGCGGAGACTCCGGTAGGCCGCGGCGATCGTGGTGCGGCTCACACCGAGCGCCGTGGCGAGCTCGCGCTCCGCGGGCAGAGCGGTGCGCGGCGCGATGCGATTGTCGAGCGAGAGAAGCCGGATGCCGTCGGCCAGTGCTTCGTACGCGGGTTCGCTCGTGCGCCACTCGCCGAGCAGAGCGGCGAGGGCGCGAGCCGAGATGCGGGAATCCATGGGAGCCACCTTAGGCCAATTGGCCTCTGGTTAACGGTCCAATTCCGCGCTGGGATGGAGGACATGTTCCGCCGCGTCCTGCACCTGCTCATCGGCCAGTCGCTGTACGGCGCGGGCATCGCACTCGTGGTCGAGGCCGGACTCGGCGTCGATCCCTGGACCGTGCTCGCGCAGGGGATCTCGCTCCACACCGGGGTGGGCGTCGGGTGGGTGACCAATCTCGTCGGGCTCGCCGTCATGCTCGCGTGGATCCCGCTACGCCAGCGTCCGGGCGTCGGCACGGTGACCAACATCCTGATCGTCGGCACCGCCATGCAGCTCGTGTTGACGGTGCTGCCGACGGTGACGGGCCTCCTTCCCCGCCTCGCTCTGCTCGCCGGCGGGATCGTCACCGTCGCTGCCGCGAGCGGCCTCTACCTCGGAGCGCGATTCGGGGCGGGCCCCCGCGACGGGCTGATGACGGGGCTGCGGAGCCGGCTCGGCTGGCCGATCTGGCTGGCGCGCGCCAGCGTCGAACTGACGGTGCTCGCGATCGGCTGGCTCCTCGGCGGCGACGTGGGCGTCGGCACCGTCGTCTTCGCCGTGACGATCGGACCGCTCGTGCACGTCATGATGCCGCTCCTCGCGATCCGGGAGCGTCACGGCACCGCCGGCTCCGCGCGCGCTGTCAGTGCTGGCGGAACTGCGGCCAGTCCGTCCCGGGCGTGAGATGCGAGTGGAGCGCGCCCTTGGCGACATCCATCGTGGGATAGCGACCGAGGGATGCGGCCGCATCCGCCATCGTCACGACGTACTCGCCCGCATCCTTGCGGATCGTCCCCACCACTCCCGCGTCGCCGTACGCCACCCACAGCCCATCCGTTGCGCTCATCATCGAACTCCTCTCGGTCGGTGCAGCCGACGCTACGCCGCGGCGCACGGCCGCACCAGATCGACCGCGATAGCCTTGATGCCGCTACCCCCCCGTAGCTCAGCGGATAGAGCAGGAGCCTTCTAATCTCTTGGTCGGGTGTTCGAGTCACCCCGGGGGGACACGCGCCTCGACGCGTTGTCGGAGGCGAGGAGGAGGATGACGTCATGAGTGGAACCGACGGTGACAGGCTGGTCTGGATCGACTGCGAGATGACCGGTCTCGACCTCGACGTCGACCAGCTCGTCGAGATCGCGATCGTCGTCACCGACTTCGAGCTCAACGTGCTCGACGAAGGCTTCCAGCTCGTGATCAGGCCCGATGCCTCGGCTCTCGAGAACATGGGCGAGTTCGTCACGAACATGCACCGCACCTCGGGTCTGCTCGACGAGATCCCGAACGGCGTGAGCGTGGCCGAGGCCGAGTTCCAGGCGCTCGAGTACATCCAGCGCTTCGCGCCCATCGAGGGCAAGGCGCCGCTCGCGGGAAACACGATCGGCACGGACCGCGCATTCCTCGCCCGGTACATGCCGCGGCTCGACCGCTGGCTGCACTACCGCAACGTCGATGTCTCGAGCATCAAGGAGCTGGCCCGCCGCTGGTATCCGCGCGTCTACTTCGCGGCACCGGGCAAGGACGGCGGCCACCGCGCCCTCGCCGATATCCGCGAATCCATCCGCGAGCTCGCGTATTACCGCGAGGCGGTGTTCGTCGAGGCACCGGGACCCTCCAGCGACGACGCACGCGCCGTGGCGGCCTCCGTGGTGTCCGCATTCGCCCCGCGAGTGTGAGAGAATCTTCTGGTTGCCCGCTCGCGGGAGACATGGTGGCTATAGCTCAGTTGGTAGAGCACCGCGTTGTGGTCGCGGGGGTCGCGGGTTCAAGTCCCGTTAGCCACCCCAATAAGGCAGGGCATCCGGCCGGATCATCGGGACCCTGCCGTCGTGACCCTCTGACATCGGACCTCTGATGCTCGACATGGACCACGCACGATTCGAAGAACTCGTCGTCGACGAGCTGGATCGGCTGCCCGACGACATGGTGTCCGGCCTCGACAATGTCGTCTTCGTGGTGGAGGACCGTCACGACGAGGGCCTCCTGGGCATGTACGACGGCTGGGCACTGACCGAGCGCGACCGATACGGCATGGGCGAACTCCCGGACCGGATCGTCGTGTACCGCGAGGCGCATCTCGCCGAGTGCTCCGACGAGATCGCGCTGCGCCGTGAGGTGCACACGACGCTCGTGCACGAGATCGCGCACTTCTACGGCATCGACGACGAGCGCCTGCACGAGCTGGGGTGGGCATGATGGCGCCGCTCGCCACACCCGACACGACCGAGGACGTCGATCTTTCGGGCAACGCGGTCTACGACCCGGATTGGCAGACGGTCGTCTGGAACGATCCGGTCAACCTGATGAGCTACGTGGTCCATGTCTTCCGCAGCTATTTCGGCTACTCCGACGCCGAGGCGACGACGCTGATGCTCGGCGTCCACCACGACGGACACGCGGTCGTCGCGGAGGGCCTGCGGGAGCAGATGGAGCTGCACGCGCAGGCGATGCACGACTTCGGCCTGTGGGCGACCGTCAGAAAGGCGCCGACGGCATGACCGTCGTGCTCGAGCTGACCCGCATCGAGGCGGTCCACCTCCGGGGCCTCGTCGACCAGTTCGTCGGCCTCCTCGCGGACACGACCGATGCGGCGGCCGACCCCGCTGTCGCACGCCTGGTGCCCTCCGCCTACCCGGAGGACGCCGCATCCGATGCGGACTTCCGGTCGGCCACGCAGGTCGACCTGCTACGGCGTCGCGCCGACGACGCAGGTGCGGTGCTCGCCGATCTCGCCGCGGCCGGCGACGTCGAGGACCCGCAGGCCATGGCGCCCGAGGACGCACTGAGCGAACTCGTCATCGCGCTCGACCCCGAGCGCACGACGGTGTGGCTGCGTACCCTCGCGGCGCTCCGCCTCGTTCTCGCATCCCGTCTCGGTGTGACGAGTGAGGACGACCACGACCCCGAGGACGCGCGCTTCGGCGTGTACGAGTGGCTCGGCTATCGCCTCGACGGGCTGACCCGGGCAGCGTCCGAGAGCGACGGCCCGCCCGCCGTCTGATCACGCCAGTGTGAGGCGGTGGGTCGCGAGGAGCTCCGGGTGGTGCCGAGCGAGGTGCTCGTCCTCCTGCGCCGCCCAGCGGTCCCAGTGCGGCTCGTACGCGGCGCCGTCCCGGGCGATCGCACGGCGCCGCCGGATGGGCGCATCCGCATCCACCCACACGCGCACATCCGCCACCGCGGCGCTGCCCGGCGTCAGGACCCCGGACCCTTCGACGAGGAGCGGGAGCGTCGGATCGACGTGGTGCTCCTCGGCCCATGCGGACACCGCCCAGTCCCAGCGGCGCCACCTTCCGGCCGTCGCCGCCGCATGCGGGTCGAGCACGCGCGTACGCGCGATGTCCGCCCCCTCGGCGAGGCCGTCCCATCCGGGGTACACCGAGTCGAGCGCCAGCACCTGCACATCCGGGCGCAGGCGCCGCACGGCGGCGGCCAGGGTCGTCTTGCCCGACCCCGAGCGGCCGTCGATGAGGATGCGGGGCGCCGCGCGCATCCCGAACGCCGCGGCCACGATCTGCACGGCCGCGGCGTCGATGGTCAGCGGCGCGGCGTCACTTCTTGAGGGCGCGGATGACACGGCTCAGCGCGCGACCCGCGAAGAACACGAACGGAACCGCAACCGCGATCAACGACACGATGTTCGGCTCGAACCTCAGGTCGTCGCCCTTGCGGATGTACGCGCCGACGGGGACGGCGTACGCACCGCCGCCGCCACCGGAGTTGCCGGATTCGTCGCCGCCGCCGCCGAAGCCGCTCCAGGTCAACGCCACCGGGATGATGCGGACGCCGTCCACATCCTGCTGCTCGCCGTAGACGGCGTTGACGCCAAACGTCGTGGCCTGCTTGCCGAGTTCGAGTACGAAGTTGGACATGGGTCCACGCTAGTGCGGCGGCGGCGCTCCGCACAGCACTTGACGGCGGCCTCAGTCCGCGTCGGGCCGGGGAGCACGTGGGTGCGAGGGCAGCGTCGACCCGGCCCGCCGCGGACCGAGGAGCGCGGCACGGGTGACGACGCCGCGCCCGAAACGCGAGGTGGCGTCGTCCATCGCCTCCTCGACGCGGCGCCATTCCGCGTCGTCGTCCCAGAGCATCGCGGAGGCGGCCGCGCCGCGCAGGTTCTCGGCGCGCACGCCGATCAGCCGGATCGGCAACGGACGCTCGAGCGCCCCGAACAGCTCACGGGCCGCGTCGCCGATCCGCTGGCCGACCGCCGTGGGCTCGGGAAGAGTGACGGAGCGGCTGACCGTACGGAAATCGGCGAAGCGCACCTTGATCGCGACGGTCGCCGCCTCCGCACCGTGGGCTCGCAGCCGCGCGCCGACCCGATCGGCGAGCCGCCGCAGTTCCGCGCCCAGCACGGCATCGTCGTCGATGTCGTCCTCGAAGGTCTCCTCGTGGCCGATGCTCTTCTCCACCCGCTCGGTCTCGACCTCGCGAGCATCCTCGCCGCGCGCGAGATGCCAGACGCGGGCGCCCATCGCGGGCCCGAGCGCCCGGTCGATCGTGCCGCGGGGAGCGGCGAGCACATCGCCGATCGTCCGGATGCCGCGGGATTCGAGCGCCTCGGCCGACTTCGGTCCGACGCCCCACAGCGCACGCACCGAGCGCGGGATGAGGAAGTCCATCGTGCGATCGGCCGGAACGATCAGAAGCCCGTCCGGTTTGCTGATGGTCGACGCCATCTTCGCCACGTGCTTGGTGGCCGCCGCCCCGATGCTGCATGTCAGGCCGGTCTCGTCCTTCACGCGGGCGCGCAGCATCCGCGCGATCGTGCCGGGGCTTCCCCAGAGCCGCCCCGCGCCGCGCACATCGAGGAAGGCCTCATCGATCGACAGCGGCTCCACGAGCGGGGTGATCTCGTGGAAGATGCCCATGACCTGCCGTGACGTCTCGACGTAGCGATCGAAGTGCGGGCGCACGACGATCGCGGTCGGGCAGAGCCGAAGCGCCTGCGACACCGGCATGGCCGAGCGCACACCGAATCGCCGCGCCTCGTACGACGCGCTCGAGACGACGCTGCGCCCCTCGGGTGCGCCGACGATGATCGGCTTTCCGGCGAGCGACGGGTCGTCGAGCACCTCGACCGCCGCATAGAACGCGTCCATGTCGACATGCAGGATGCCGGCACCCGTGTCGTCGGCGCCGTCCGGCGACACGAGGCGTCCTGTTCCATCGCCGCGTCCCACTCGTCGATTCTCCCCCGCCCCGCCGACATCCGCTCGCGCCGCACCTTCCCGCCGCCCCGCCACCCCGCTCCCCCGCTCCCCCGGCCGCGAGACAGCATCCGCCCCACGAGACAGCACGGGTCACGCGCTGTTTCGTGGAACGGATGCTGTTTCGCGGAACGCCGGGGGCGGGAGCGCGGGGGCGGGAGCGCGGAGCGGGAGCGCGGAGCGGGAGCGCGGAGCGGGGCGGGGGCGGGGGTCAGGCGGTGGCGCGCTCCAGGATGAGCTCGCGCACGCGGGCGGCGTCGGCCTGACCGCGCATCGACTTCATCACCGCACCGATGATCGCTCCCGCGGCCTGCACCTTGCCGTCACGGATCTTCTCGAGCACGTCGGGCTGCGATGCGAGTGCCTCATCGATCGCGGCGATCAGCGCGCCGTCGTCGGACACGACCGCGAGCCCGCGGGCGTCGACCACCTGCTGCGGCGATCCCTCGCCCGCGATGACCCCCTCGAGAACCTGGCGTGCCAGCTTGTCGGTGAGCGTGCCCGCATCGACGAGCCCCTGCACCGCGGCGACGTCGGCGGGAGAGACGAGCTCGGCCGCCTCCCGCTCCTGGGCGTTGGCGATGCGAGTGATCTCCCCCGTCCACCACTTGCGCGCGGCCGCGGGACTCGCGCCCGCCGCGACCGTCGCCTCGACCTCGGCCAGCAGGCCGCCGTTGGCGACATCCTGGAACTCCAGATCCGTGAAGCCCCAGTCGGCCTTCAGGCGGCGTCGACGGGCCGCCGGCGGCTCCGGCAGCGCAGCGCGCAGTTCGTCGATGAGCTCCGGCGCCGGAACCACCGGGAGCAGATCCGGCTCCGGGAAGTACCGGTAGTCGTCCGCATCCGACTTCGGGCGACCGGGCGAGGTGCGACCGGTGTCCTCGTGCCAGTGCCGCGTCTCCTGCGTGATCGTGCCGCCGGCCGCGAGGATCGCCGCCTGCCGCTGGATCTCGTACCGCACCGCACGCTCGACCGAGCGCATCGAGTTGACGTTCTTCGTCTCGGTGCGCGTGCCGAGCTTCTCCTGGCCGCGGGGTCGCAGCGACACGTTCGCGTCGCAGCGCAGGTTGCCGCGCTCCATCCGCGCGTCCGAGATGCCGAGCGACAGCACGATGTCGCGAATGGTCTGCACGTAGGCCTTCGCGATCTCGGGCGCCCGGTGCTCGGCCCCGAAGATCGGCTTCGTGACGATCTCGACGAGCGGCACACCCGCACGGTTGTAGTCGACGAGCGAGTACTCGGCGCCCTGGATGCGGCCGGTCGCCCCGCCGACGTGGGTGAGCTTGCCCGCATCCTCCTCCATGTGCGCGCGCTCGATCGGCACGGTCACGACGGTGCCGTCGGCGAGTTCGACGTCGACAGATCCTTCGAACGCGATCGGCTCGTCGTACTGCGAGATCTGGTAGTTCTTGCCGAGGTCCGGGTAGAAGTAGTTCTTGCGGGCGAAGCGCGAGGTCGGAGCGATCGAGCAGCCGAGCGCGAGCCCCAGGCTGATCGAGAAGCGCACCGCCTGCTCGTTCACGACCGGCAGCGACCCCGGGAGCCCGAGATCCACCGGCGCGAGG
>JAVBUN010000272.1:0-25077 GCA_031555335.1 Microbacterium sp. | reverse complement strand
CCCGGGTGATCCACTTGACGTCGTCGCCCGCGGTGAGCGTGCGCTGCGCACGGATCGTGAGCAGCTGCCCATCGACGTCGATGTCGACCGATCCCGGGTCGACGCCCGGAAGGTCGGCTGACAGCACGTAGTGGTCGCCGTCGCGGTACAGGTCCATCGGCATGCGGCGGGGCCCGCGTCGGCCGTCCGTCAGCGAGGCGGCGAGACGGTCGAAGTCACGGAACAGGTCGTTGGTTGCCATGGTCATCTCCTTGTGTCTCTGTGATCGAAGAGTTGAGTCGATGTGACTCAACTGTCATCAGATTAGCACTCTCGGTGGGAGAGTGCCAGGGGTGTGTGCCTTCGGCGGGTACGGTCGCGGTGTGACACCCTGCCCCCGGGCGCGGTCGGAGACCCGTTCGGGGCGCGTTTCTTGCTTTGGGGCGCGCATTTCGCGCCCCAAAGCACATAACCCGCCCCGAACCCGACCTGGGTGCGTGAATCCCGCCCCGAACCCGACGGGCGTGGGGACGCGGGGCGAGAGGCGGGCGGGCGCGGGTGGCGCGCGGATGCGGCGGAGTGGACGCGACGGCGGGAGTCGAACCCGCAACGCCCCCGGTTATGAGCCGGTGCCCGGGACCACCCGGATCGCCGCGATGCCACGACGCTAATGCCCCGAGATGCGGCCGCGCCATCACATGTCGAGGGATGACATCGCGTGACGGCGTATGACCGTGTGGCCGCCGCATCCGGTGCCGTGCGTCGGGTCAGAGCAGCCCGCGCCCGACCTCCGAGATCGCGCCGAGGGCGGTGACGATGATCAGGCCGTTGAAGAAGAAGCCGATGACGGAGTGGAGGAGGATGCGCCAGCGCATGCGCCGGTCCCGCACCTCGACATCCGAGACCGCGAGGCTGACCGCGACCGTATAAGAGAGGTAGGCGAACTCCAGGATGCCGGGGGCGCCGGTCGACGGAAACCGCAGCGGCGGGTACTTCTCGCGGTAGTAGAGCTGCAGGTACAGCTGCGCGAAACCCCAGTGGAACAGCATCCACGCGAGGATCATCGCCCAGACGCCGACGACCTCGATCGCGAAGTCGACGTCGCTCTGCGGATCGAGCAGCAGATGCTGCAGCGTCGCCGTGACGCCGACGAGGCTCACGAGGGCGGTGGCGATCAGCGAGATCGCGCGGGGCACGATGCCGAGTTCGAGCAGCGCCGGCGGCTCGTCGGTCTCGGCCGAACTGCTCGCGACGCGCAGCACGGTCCAGATCCCGACGGTGTACCCGGTGCCGATCACGCACCACGTCACGAGGAGGACCAGGGACACCGTCGGCGCCGGCGTCAGGATGTACGCGAGGCCGAGCACGATGAGCACCGCCTGCACCACGCTGCTCACGATGAACACGCCGATCGCGAACCGGTGCTCCCGGTGTCGCGGATGCGGTGTCGTCACGGCGCCGAGCCTAATGCCCCGGCGTCGTCGCGTCCGGCGCGCGCACCACGGTCGTCCGGGTGCGGACCCGGACCGGATGCGGCCAGCATCCGTTCACCGTCCGGCAACCCGGCGTCCTGAAGGCCGCAACCGCGAACCGATGGTCTGAGCGGGTCCCGGTCACCTCTGTTCAGGAGTCCCATGTCCCGCCTGCCCCGCGCGCTCGCCGCAACGATGGTGTGCGCGCTCGGCGCGGCCGCCGCCGTCGCGCTGCCCGCCACCGCCGCCCTCGCCGCCGAGCCCGGCATCCGCATCAACGAGGTCGAATCCTCCGGCGGAGACCCGGGTGACTGGATCGAGCTCTACAACCCCACCGACGCGCCGATCGTGCTCGACGGCTTCACGGTGAAGGACTCCAAGGACTCCCCGTCGTACGTCATCCCCGCCGGCACGACGGTCGCCGCGGGCGGATACCTCGTGCTCGACGAGCTGCTCGACTCGGGCGAGGGGCAGCTGCCGTTCGGCCTCGGCGGCGGTGACCAGGCTCGTCTGTTCGACGCGACCGGCGCGCTCGTCGACGAGTACACCTGGACCGCGCACGCGGCGACGACGTGGGGTGTCGCGCCCGACGGCGGCTGGGCGCTGACGGATGCCGCCACCAAGGGTGCCGCGAACACGTTCGCCGCCCCCGAAGAGCCCGAGGAGCCCGAGGAGCCCGCCCCCGCGGGGGAGATCGTCATCAACGAGGTCGACTCGCAGCCCTCGGACTGGGTCGAGTTCTTCAACCCCGGCACGGCGCCGCTCGACATCTCCGGCTACGAGATCCGCGACAACTCCGACGACCACCGCTGGCAGTTCCTGCCCGGCACCACCATCGCCGCCGGCGCCTACCTCGTCGTCGATCAGAACACGATCGGCACGGTCGACGGCACGCCGCAGAAGTTCAGTGCGCCGATCGGCATCGGCAGCGCCGACCGCATCCGTCTCTACGACGCGACCGGCACCCAGCTCGACGACACGCTGCCCTGGAACGGGCACGCGGCGATCGACGGGGATGCGGCGGCCGCGACCCTCGCGCGCTGCCCCGACGGCGAGGGCGCGTTCGTGCTCGCGTATGCGACGCCCGGTGCCGCGAACGAGTGCGTGCTGCCCGCCGTCGTCATCAACGAGATCGAGTCCAACGGCGACGCGACCGACTGGGTCGAGGTCGTCAACACCGGTGCGACCGCCGTCGACATGTCGGGGTGGAGCCTGATGGACAGCGACCCCGTCGGTCACGCGGCCGAGACCACGCCGCTTCCCGCGGGCACGACGCTCGCCCCGGGCGCTTACTTCGTCTTCGATCAGCCCGTGAACTTCACGTTCGGTCTCGGCGGCGGTGACACCGTGACGGTGCGCGATGCCGCCGGCGCGACCGTCGCCGAGCACGCGTACACCGCGCACGCGAAGGGCGTCTGGGCGCGGTGCGCCGACGGCATCGGCGACTTCGCGGATGTGGCCGTCTCGACCAAGGGCCAGCGCAACGCGTGCGGCAACCCGGTGCGCATCAACGAGGTCGAAACCGACGGCGGATCGCCCGACGACTGGGTGGAGCTCGTGAACCCCACGGCCGCGACGCTCGACGTCTCGGGCATCGTCGTGAAGGACGACGACGACGCCCACGCCTACGCCATCCCCGCGGGGACGACGATCGCGGCGGGCGGGCACCTCGTGATCGACGACCTCGGCTTCGGCCTCGGCAAGGGCGACGCCGTGCGGCTGTTCGACGGCGACCTCGTGATCGACGAGACCGCCTGGGGCGCGGACCACGCGGCGACCACGTGGGGCCGGTGCCCCGACACCACGGGCGCCTTCGCCGTGACCGCGGAGCCCACCAAGGGTGCGGCCAACGTCTGCGCGGGTGAGATCCCGGTCGGCCCCTGGCCCGGTGCGGCAGACGTCACCGTGCTCGATGAGACCCCGACGTTCCTCGAGGACAGCTCCGGACTCGACGCCCAGACGACCGCCGCCGGCACGTTCCTCTGGGCGGTCGACAACGGCACCGGCGCCTTCTGGAAGCTCGCGGTCGCCGCCGACGGCTCGACCACATTCGTGCCCGGCTGGGACCAGGGCAAGCGCGCGCGGCTCCAGAAGGACGCCGCCGATCCGAGCGCGGCCGGGCCCGACACCGAGGGCATCACGGTCGCGGACGACGGATACGTCTACCTGGCGGTCGAGCGCGACAACAGTGCCAAGGACGTCAACCGCAATCTGGTGCTGCAGCTCGACCCGAACGCGGCGGGTCCGGATGTCGTCGCGACCCGGGAGTGGGACCTCACGGCGCTCCTGCCGGCGGTCGGTGCGAACCTCGGCATGGAGGCGGTCGAGTGGGTCGCCGACGGCGACCTGGCCGCGAAGCTGTACGACGACCGCACGCAGGCGCCCTACGACCCCGCCGACTACCCGGACCACGGCAACGGCCTCTTCTTCGTCGCGGTCGAGGACACCGGCGATCTGTACGCCTTCGCCCTCACCCCCGCGGGCGGCGCCACCCTGGTCGCCACGATCGACCCGGGCCTGGCCGGTGTCATGGCGCTCGACTACGACACGGCGCTGGATGTGATGTGGGCGGTCTGCGACGACGGATGCGGCGGCGCCGCCGCCCAGGTCGCGCTCAACGGCACGTCCGAGCCGGGCATCGCCCACGTCGCGCGCCCCGCCGGCATGCCGAACCTCAACAACGAGGGCTTCGCGACGCTCCCCGGTGCGCTGGCGGGCGGCGTCGAGCGACC
Source organism: Microbacterium sp. (assembly GCA_031555335.1). Classification (GTDB taxonomy): domain Bacteria; phylum Actinomycetota; class Actinomycetes; order Actinomycetales; family Microbacteriaceae; genus Microbacterium. The sequence continues at coordinate 20,894 of JAVBUN010000272.1, read as the reverse complement.
CGCGTGGTGGTTCGCGGACGGCGTCACCTCGGGGGCGCTGCGGCTCGGCACCCTGCCCGCCGTCGGCGACCCCACGGGTCCGACCGGCCCGACGACCCCCGGCCTCCCGGGCGGCCCCGGGACGCCCACGCTGCCCGAGACGGGCGGCTCGGGCGCCCCGCTGCCGGGCACCGCACTCGTCGATGCGAACCGCGGCGGCGTCCTCGCTCCGGCCACGGCGCAGGCGGGCGGCCGCATCACGGTCTCGGCCGGAGCGCCGCACGCCGGGACGCCGGTCACGGTGTGGCTGTACTCCACGCCGATGCAGATCGGTGCGGGCACGCTCGACGCCTCGGGTCGCATCGTGGTCACGATTCCCGCCGACGCGCCGCTCGGCGATCACCGCCTGGCCGTCTACACGGCGGACGGCGAGCTGATCGGCTGGACCGGCATCCGCATCACCGGTGGGGCGCTCGCCGCCACGGGCGGCTCCTCCGCCGACGGCGCGCTGCTGCTGGCCGTGCTGCTGCTGCTCGCCGGCGGTATGGTCGTCGCTTCTCGGCGCCGGGCCTGACGCTCGCGTGAGACGTCACGGAGGACGGCTGCGTGCCATGTCGTGCGTGACGTCTCGCGCAGTCCGGCGAAAAGTGACCGAAGCGGTCATAGTATGATCGAATCGGTCAGGACAGATGCCCCGAGATCTCGCGGCGGTGATCCTGCAGCGAGGAGATGAGCATGGCCACCAGTGATACCCGGACTCAGCGACCCGCCACCGGAGGGCGGGGGCGGCTCATCGCCGGCGCGATCGTCTGGGTCTCGGTCGTCCAGTACTTTGTCATGCTGCTGGTCGTACAGGCGGCCTGGACGACGCCGTACAGCCTGGTGGTCAACGCCATCAGCGATCTCGGGGCTGTCGCCTGCGGCGAGTTCGAGGGCCGGGACATCTGCTCGCCTTGGCATCCGGCCGCGAACGCGTCCTGGGTGCTCGCCGGTGTCGCCGTCAGCCTCGGCGTCATTCTGATGCACCGATTCCTGTCCGCCAGATGGCGCTCTCGCGTGGGGGGCGTGCTGCTGTTCGTCGCCGGGCTCGCGCTCGTGTCCGTGGGACTGAACCCCGAAGACGTCAGCGCTCTGCACATTCCGTCTGCCGTCACCGCGATCCTGCTCGGCCTTCCCGCGATCATCCTGCTCGGATCCTCGTTCGTCGGTCGGCGCGGATGGGGTGCCGCCGCGTGGTCCGGCATCGCGCTCGGGACGATCGGCCTCGTGAGTGTCGTGGTGCTGCTGTTCGCGCCGGCTCACTTCTTCGGTCTCTTCGAGCGCGTCGCCGCGTATCCGATCCTCGTCTGGGCGATCGTGGCGGGGGTGAACGCCCTCGCGTGGGCGGCCCGTCAAGACGAGGCGACCCATGAGGGGTGACCTCACCCCATCCGTCGCCCGGATGGAACGATGATCCGATGAGCGCGCGCCCGAGCAAGGACGAGATCGATCGCGGAATCCTCGATGTCACCGCCGGCCTGATCGCCCGGCACGGGGTGCGCGCGACGAGCACGCAGCTGGTGGCGGATGCGGTCGGCTACTCGAAGGCCGCGATCTTCCAGCGTTTCGGCAGCAAGGAGGAGCTCATCGAGCGGGCGCTCCGGCAGTGCGTCGAGCTGGGGCAGGACGCGCGATCGCAGGTGGCGGCGCTGCCGGCCGGCCCGGCGAAGGACCGCGCAGGACTCGCCGCGCTGATCGATCTCGGAATGCGGTGGCAGGGCTTCCTCGCGCTGGCGATCTCCTCGGTGACCGTCCGTGAGCGCGGCGAACTGGGCGCCGATCTCGAACGGCTCGCGGACGCGATGCTCGCGATGTTCGATCTCGAGCGTCCCGCCGGCGCCAACGACACCGAACGACTCTTCCGCGCGCTCGGCGCGCTCAGCGTCGTCGCCGTGCTGGGGCTGGCGTACGCCGACTACACCGACGACCGCACCGCGCGCGGCATCATCCTCGAGGCGGCGGTGTCGACGCTGGGGTGATGCCGGTGCGCCGTCCACCTGTCTTCGTCTGCGACGTCTCGCGCCGGAGGTCGGGCCGGCAGAGGGAGATGTCGGAGCGCGCGCCTAGACTGGAATCGCAATGACCGACGCATCCACGCCTCTCATCGTCGGCGGTGATCGCGGCCCGCAGGCGGGGTCTGCCGCGCGCCCCGACGCCGATCTGCTCGACGGACTCAACCCTCCCCAGCGCGAAGCCGTGACGTACCGCGGGCCCGCCCTGCTCATCGTCGCGGGTGCCGGGTCGGGCAAGACCCGCGTGCTCACCCACCGCATCGCGTCGCTGCTGCGCGGGCGCGAGGCATGGCCCAGTCAGATCCTCGCGATCACCTTCACCAACAAGGCCGCCGGCGAGATGCGCGAGCGCGTCGCCCAGCTCGTCGGCGAGAGCGCCCGCGGCATGTGGATCTCGACCTTCCACTCGGCGTGCGTGCGCATCCTGCGGCGCGAGGCTCAGCAGTTCGGCTTCACGAGCTCCTTCACGATCTACGACTCCGGCGACTCCCGCGCGCTCATCAAACGACTCGTCAAAGAGCACGAGGCGGATGCGTACGGCCTCACCCCGGCGTCCGTCCAGGGCCGGATCTCGAAGCTGAAGAACGAGCTGGCCGATGCCGAGTCGTACGCGCGGCAGGCGAACATGAGCGATCCGGCGGAGCGAATCTTCGTCGAGATCTTCGGCGACTACCAGCGTGCCCTGCAGCGCGCCAACGCGTTCGACTTCGACGATCTGATCGCGCAGACGGTGTTCCTCTTCCGCGCGTTCCCGCACGTCGCCGACGTCTACCGCCGCCGGTTCCGCCACATCCTCGTCGACGAGTACCAGGACACCAACCACGCCCAGTACGCGCTGATCCACGAGTTCACCCGACCGGTGACGGGTGCCGCATCCGAGCCGTATTCCGCCGGCGGCATGATGATCTTCGAGGCCGATCGGGCCCCGGAGCTCGAGGGGGCGTCGCTGACCGTCGTGGGTGACTCCGACCAGTCGATCTACGCGTTCCGCGGCGCGGACATCCGCAACATCAGCGAGTTCGAGCGCGACTTTCCCGGCGCCAAGGTCGTGCTGCTCGAGCAGAACTACCGGTCGACGCAGAACATCCTGTCGGCCGCGAACGCCGTCATCAGCAACAACTTCGACCGCAAGGACAAGAAGCTCTGGACGGATGTGGGGGCGGGGGAGCCCATCGTGGGCTTCACCGGCTACTCGCAGCACGACGAGGCGCAGTTCGTGGCCGACGAGATCGAACGGCTGCACCGCGGCGGCATGGCGTACTCCGACATCGCGGTGTTCTATCGCACCAACTCGCAGTCCCGTGCGCTGGAGGAGATCTTCATCCGGTCCGCGCTGCCCTACAAGATCATGGGCGGCACCAAGTTCTACGAGCGCGCCGAGATCAAGGACGCCCTCGCCTACCTCGTCTCGGTCGCGAACCCCGCGGACGAGATGGCGGTGCGGCGCATCCTCAACAAGCCCAAGCGCGGTATCGGCGACGTCACCGCGACGGCGATCGCCCGGTTCGCCGAGGACAACGATCTCACCTTCCGCGATGCGCTGGCCGCGGGCGACGCGCTGGGTCTCGGTCCGAAGCTGCAGGCCTCGATCGCACAGCTGGACCGCGTGCTGGCCGAGGCGACGGCCATCATGCTGCCCGCCTCGGGCGAGCTGGCGCCGCCCACCGCGGTCGCCGACGGCCTCACCGTGCTGCTGCAGAAGAGCGGGTACCTCGATGCGCTGCGGGCGAGTCGTGACCCGCAGGACGAAGCGCGCCTCGAGAACCTCGACGAGCTCGTCGCGGTCGCGCGGGAGTTCGCCCGCAACAACCCCGAGGGCACGATCATCGACTTCCTCACCGAGGTCGCGCTCGTCGCCGACGCCGACGACCTGAACGACGCGTCGGGGTCGGTGTCGCTCATGACGATGCACACCGCGAAGGGTCTCGAGTACGACGCGGTGTTCGTGACCGGCGTCGAGGAGGACCTCATCCCGCACCGCATCTCGGCGGGCGAGCCGGGCGGACCCTCTGAGGAGCGGCGCCTCTTCTACGTGGGCGTGACGCGGGCGCGAAAGCGCCTGTACCTCACGCTCGCGATGACCCGGGCGCAGTTCGGCGAGGTGTCGGTGGCGATGCCCAGCCGCTTCCTGCAGGAGATCCCCGCAGAGCTCATCGACTGGCGGCAGTCGCCGGGCGACGTGAATTCGCGCGGCGGCGCCGGCTCCCGTGCGCTCAACGCACGCCGACCCGGCGGAGGCGGCGGGTGGGGCGGGCGCCGCGACGACCCGCCGGCGCTCCTGCCCCGGTCGACCTCGCTCGACCGGTTCCCGAACAAGATCCCGGCCAAGGTGCGGGACAACAGCGATCTCGAGCTCACGGCGGGCGACCGCATCCGTCACGAGGACTTCGGCGAGGGCCGCGTCGACGCGGTCACGGGCGAGGGCGCCAAACGCATCGCCCACGTGCGCTTCGACAGCGCCGGAGCGAAGAAGCTGCTCATCAAGATCGCGCCGATCGAGAAGATCTGAGCCGAGCGAATGCCGAGTGATCGCTCGGCATAGCACACCGAGGTGACGCGCCCGGTCCGCGATCGTTCATCGTCGCGTTCGTGGAACGACACCAGAGGGTCGCCGACGGGGCCGAGCATCAGGGGCATCCCCCTTTTCTCGGAAGGACCCCGCATGCCCTCTCGGCTTCGCGCGTCCGACGGACGCATGCGCGTTCGCCGACGCCTGACCGCTCTCGCCGCCGGAGCGCTCGTCGCGCTCATCCCCGCCGGCGTCCTCGTCGCCACCCCCGCGGTCGCCGCCGAGGAACTCGCTCCCTTCGACGCGGTGAACCAGTTCATCGGCACCGAGCTCGACACCTCGCAGAACAAGAGCAACGACGCGTACGGCAACACCTACCCGGGCGCCTCGGTGCCGTTCGGCATGGTGCAGCCGAGCCCGACGACCTACAAGGTCGGCGAGACCAACGATCTCGTCCGCGAGAAGGGCGGATACGAGTACACCGCCGACCAGATCCGCGGCTTCGGCATGACCCGGTACTCGGGCACCGGCTGCCACACCCGCTTCGGCGGCTACGAGTTCCCCACCATCCCCTACGCCGGCGACCTCGCCGCCGACGGGTCGCTGCCGCGGAACCCCGCCGCCGACCTCCGGTCGTACTTCCTCGACTTCTCGCACGACGACGAGGTCTCGCAGCCCGGCTACTACAGCGTGACCACCGAGAACGGCATCGGCACCGAGCTGACGGCCACGGCTCGCACGGCGGTCAGCCGTTTCGACTTCTCGGATGCCGACGGTGCCACGCTCATCCTCGACGTCTCGGGTGCGAACAACCGCACGTTCGAGGTCGACCTCGACATCGATCCCGCCACCCGCACGGTGAGCGGTTCGATGTACGGCGCCGATGTCTGCGACAACGGCAACAACTACCGCGCCTACTTCTCGACGACCTACGACCAGGACTTCGCCTCGTTCGGCACCTGGACGAACGGCGCCATCACGGCTGGCTCGACCGGTGCGGAGCTGAAGGGGGACACGGGTTCGGACCAGCGTCACAAGACCGGCGGCTGGGTGACCTTCGCCGACGACGCGGTCGTCACCGCCAAGACCGGATTCAGCTACGTCAGCGTCGAGTCCGCCGCGGCGAACGCTGCGGCCGAGACCGGCACCGCCTCCTTCGAGCAGGTGCGCGCCGCGGCGCGCACCGCGTGGGAGGAGGCCCTGGGCGCCATCGACATCGCGGGCGGCACCGACGACGAGCGCACGAAGTTCTACACCGCGCTGTACCACTCGCTGCTGCAGCCCACGATCGGGCAGGACGTCGACGGCACGTACCTCGGCTTCGACAACGAGCTGCACCAGGTCGAGGCGGGACGCGACTTCTACCGTCGCATCAACTTCGCCGGCCAGGGCTGGGACATGTACCGCAGCCAGGCGCACCTGATCGCGATGCTCTTCCCCGACGTCGCGAACGACATCAACCAGTCGATCGTGCTGCTCACCCAGCAGACCGGCAAGTGGTCGCCGGGCGCCGCGCGCATGTCGGGCGACAACTACCAGGTCGTGCTGTCGATGCTGGACGCCTTCGGCGCCACCGACTACGACCGCCGGGCGGCGCTCGACTCCGCGCTGAAGACGCAGCAGCTGCCGGCGACCGGCTCGACCCGCTCGAACGCCTTCCAGTACGCCGCGACCGGTCTCATCGAGAGCCGCAAGGGCGACAACGCGACCTCGCGCGTGCTGGAGTACGCCATCGACGACTTCGCGATCGCGCAGCTCGCGCAGCGCCTCGGCGACCAGGACGCGTACGACACCATGATGGTGCGCGCGCAGAACTGGATGAACGTCTTCGATCCGCAGACACAGCAGATCCGGCCGCGTGAACGCAACAGCTTCGAGCGCGACTTCGATCTGCGCAACCGTGCGGGGCGCACGGGCGACCAGTTCAACCAGTCGACCGGTCTGCAGTACGGCTGGATGGTGCCCCACAACGTCGGCACGCTGGTGGAGAAGCGCGGCGGCGTGGAGAAGTCGATGCGTGAGCTCGACAGCCTCATGGCCCAGCTCGATGCCGGCGCCTACACCCAGTCGGGCAACTACCTCTCCAACGAGGCCGCCTTCACCACGCCGTGGGTCTACAACTGGCTGCAGGCGCCGCACAAGGCCACCGATGTGCTGTATCGCGCGGTCGACGAGATGTACGACACGACGCCGTCGGGTCTGCCGGGCAACGACGACGAGGGTGCGCTGAGCGCGTGGTACGTCTTCGCGAATCTCGGCATCGCGCCGATGATCCACGGCACCGCGAATCTGCTCGTGACCGCGCCGATGTTCGAGCACATCACGATCTCGAGCGTCGGCAGCGACCGCGTGTACGACATCAGCGCGCCCGGCGCGGGCGGTGCCGCGAAGTACACGACGGGGCTGTCCGTCAACGGGAAGACGCAGACCGCATCCTGGATCGGGGAGGACTTCGCCCGCGAGGGCGGCACGCTCGCGTTCACGATGTCGGCGGCCCCGGGCGCCTGGGGCACCGGTGCCGGCGACGTGCCCCCGTCCTACACGGACGGCGCCGACGGCTACAACAACATCGGCACGACCGACAACGGCGCCGTCTCGATGGGCTCCATGGATGTGAGCGACTGGTCGTTCTCGCGGCAGTCCCTCGCGGCGGCCGGCGCGGCACCCGGAGCGGCCATCCCGCACACCAACGGCATCGAGTTCACCTGGCCGGACACCGCGCCCGGTGAGCCCGACAACTGGATCGTGCACGGTCAGCGCATCGACATGGGGGGCGTGACCGCCGGCAGCATCTCGTTCCTGGGGCTCGCGACCAACGGACCCTCGACCGGGACCGCGGTCGTCGAGTACACCGACGGATCGGCGCAGAACGTGACCGTCGAACTCGCCGACTGGAGCGCGAACCCCGCCGCCGGCGGCGCGACCCTCGTGACGGTGGGCAGCCGCAACAACGCCAACGGCACGAGCGCGAACGGCACCTTCCGGGTGTTCGGCACGCGACCCGCGCTGCTCGACCTGTCGAAGAAGGTCGCCGCGGTGACGCTTCCCGCCGGCACCGGCAGCGGCATCATGCATATTTTCGACGTCGCGACCTCGGAGACGGAGTTCGTGGACCCGAACGCACCGACCGGCGAGCCCGAGCGGATCGTTCTCACCTCCACGGCGGATGCCGCCACGTCCCAGTACGTGACGTGGCGCTCGCGCAGCCCGCTCGCCCTCACCGGCACGGCGCAGGTGCGCGAGGCGGGCGGCACGGCGACGACCGTCGATGCGGTGCAGAAGCCGGAGCGGTCGGTGAACGGATACCCGTCGCGCAGCCACTCGGCCCGGTTCGACAGCCTGAAGCCCGGCACCGTCTACGAGTACCGCGTGGCGTCGGGGTCGCGGTGGAGCGCGTGGAACACCTTCACGACGGCGCAGGTCGGCGCGGAGCCGTTCACGTTCCTCTACCTCGGTGACGCGCAGGAAGGCATCGACACCGTCTTCCGCCACACGATGGAGACCGCGATCGCGGACACCCCGGAGGCAGAGCTCGGCCTGTTCGCCGGCGACCTGATCAACACGGCGACGAGCGAGGACGAGTGGGACGACTGGTTCGAGGCGACCGAGGGGCTGCGTGAGAATCACAACGTGCTGGCGGCGCTCGGCAACCACGAGATCGGCGGACAGCACTTCTTCGAGAACTTCTCCGACAGCTTCGAGTACGACGCGAACGGGCCGGTCCCGGCCGACGCCGGGGAGTACGCCGACACGTTCGGCGCGCACGTGTCGAAGATCCTGAAGGACACCGTGTACTACACGGACTATCAGGGCGTCCGCTTCATCACGCTCAACGCCAACCGCGACGACATCTGCGACGTCGTGACATCCGGCGGTCAGACCGACTGCAACGCCGGGAGGCGGGCATGGATGACGGCGCAGGCGACGTGGCTCGACCGTGTTCTCCGGGAGAACCCCCACGAGTGGAGCGTCGTCACGTCGCACCAGCCCGTGCTCTCCAACGCGATCGCGAACAACGCCCAGCGGGATGAGAGCGACTGGCGGCAGTACATCATGCCGGTGCTCGAGCGGAACAACGTCGACCTGGTGCTCGCCGGACACGACCAGACCTATGTGCGCGGCTACCACAACTCCGACGACACGGAGCTGGACGGCGTCACCTCGGGCCCGGTGTACGCGATCTCGAACGGCGGGTCGAAGGTCTACCCGATGACGCCCGACGACGACAACAACTTCACGCGCAACAACGCCACCATGGTCACCCGTGGCACCGACCTCGCCGCCTACCAGGCGATCCGGGTCGACGGCGACACGCTGCGCTACACGTCGGTCGTCACCTGGAACCGCGACGGCGGGACTGCGCCGGCGGGCGTCGGCGAGACCCTCGACGAGTTCACGATCACGAAGCGCCCGGACGGTGCGAAGTGGGTCACCGAGGCGGGCATGCCCGTCCCCGGCGCCGACGTCGCGCCCGTCAACGTCGACCGCGCCTCGAGTGCGCCGTTCGACGACGACACCTACGGCGACATCGCCTTCGACGACGACTTCTCGACCGACCGCCTCTCGGAGTACGACATCTCCGGCGAGGGTGGCGAGGCGTCCGCGCAGCTCTCCGTGGACACGGCCGCGGGCGTGCTGAAAGCGACCGCCGACGGACGGCGCTGGAGTCACATCGCGTTGCCTGCCGACGCGGGGGAGCAGTTCGCCCTCATCGTCGAACCGGAGTCGTTCGCGGGAAACCGGGCGAACGAGGACAGCCTCTTCGTCGGCCTCACCGACGGGCCCGGCAACCGCGCGCACAGCTGGTTCAACAACACCAAGAGCCTCAGCTCGCTGGATGTGGTCGTGGACGGTGCGGGGAAGGGCATCTCGCAGGGCGTCGGCGAGAAGTCGGTGTCGTGGCAGCCGGGGGACCGCTTCGCGACGGTGCTCGATCACGGCGAGCTGACCAGCTGGATCGAGAAGGGCGGCCAGTGGCAGCGGATCCGCACGGGATACCTGCCGTTCACGGTCGACACCGAGCGCCTCGAGTCCTGGGCTCCGACGTTCAGCCTGCGCCTCGATCCGGGCACGATCTCGATCGACCGGGTGACGCTGCTGACGCCGGCCGAGGCGCCCGAGGTCATCGAGGCGACCCCGGCGGCGGTGACCTTCGTCGACGCCGACGGCTCTGCGGACGACGCCTACACCGTGCCGGCGGTCGCGGGCATCGAATACCTCGTCGGCGACACGGTCGTGGCGCCGGGCACGCATCCGGGTGCGGGCGAGGTCACCGTCACCGCGCGAGCGGTCGAGGGGTACGTGATCCCCGAGGGTGCGCAGACGAGCTGGTCGTTCGTGTTCACGGATGTGAGCGCGCCGGAGGAGCCGGGGGAGCCGGGTGACCCGGGAACTCCCGGGCAGCCGGGCGGGCCGGGCACGCCGAGTGAGCCCGGACTCCCCTCGACGGGCGCGCCGGCGGCGGATGCGCTGACCGACGCGGTGCGCGGCTTGGTCGACGCGCCCGACACCGCGGCCGCAGGGTCCACGGTGACCGTGCAGGTGGGCGCGAAGTACGCCGGGCTGACGGTGTACGGCTGGCTGTACTCCGACCCGCGTGCGCTCGGGTCGGCGACGGTGAACCTGCGCGGCGAGGCGATGTTCACGATCCCGGCCGACGTGCCCGCGGGTGTGCACCGCATCGCGGTGACGCTTGCGGACGGCACCCTCATCGGGTGGGACGCGCTCCGGGTGACGGCTCCGGCGTCGGCGTCGGGTGCGCTGTCGGCGACCGGCGGGGAGGTGGTCGGCCTCGGCCTCGCGCTGATTCTGCTGCTGCTGGGCGCCGCCGCGCTGCTCCTCAGGCGCCGCATCCGTCGCACCTGACACCGACGGCTCGACGGGCCGGGGACGCCGATGCGTCCTCGGCCCTTCGCCGCGCGCCGAGCCCGGAATCCGCCTGCCACCGGTGGGGGAGAGGCGTGCGCGGGACGCGGTTAGGCTGACGGCATGGCTCTTTTCTCGCGCCGCCCGACGTCGTCCCGCGACGATTCCCCGCAGGACGATCCGCAGCCGGAGGAGCCCACGACCGCAACGGATGCCGCCGCCGCGACGGAGGAATCCGCGGCACCCGAACCCGCCGTGCCCCACGTGCCGATCTCGGTGACGGCCTTCGGGTCCGCGGGGCGGACCCCGGCGGTCGCGCCCGGCGGCTCGGAGTCCGACGCGTCCGATGCCACCGCGGCCGCACCCGTGCCGGGGAACGCCGCCCCCGCCGCATCCGGTGCCGCCGTGGCGCGCCCCGCCCACCTCGCGTCCGCCGCCGAGACGGCATCGGCCCGGGTCGAGACCGTTCCCGGCCTGCGCGACAACGTGCTGCTGCGCGACGCGCTCGCGACGCTCCCCGCGCAGGCGCAGCCCGCCGAGCTCATCAACGTCGCCCGGCAGCTGCTGCAGGGGCATGTGTACATCCGCGTGCAGGGCGATGCGCGAGAGCTCCTCGCGCAGGGCAAGGGCTTGCCGACGACCATGATCACCTTCAAGGACGAGAAGTACATGCTCGTCTACTCGGGCGGCAAGGCGCTGCAGGATGCCGTGAAGGCGGACGGTGAGGCGGGCACGTCGGCGCTCGGCCAACCCGCGGTCGGACTGCTGCAGCAGGTGTCGTCCGGTCCCGTCGCCGGTGTCGCCGTCGACCACGCGTCGCGCCCGGGGTCGGCGCTCATCCCGAAGGCCCTCATCGAGCGCGCGCTCCTCGACCTCGATCCCGAGGTGCGCATCAAGACGCTGCTCGCCGGCGAGCGGACACCCGAGACCGCCGGCCAGGTCGCCGAGGCACTCGCCGCCGCACCCCTCTGGGTCGCGGCGCGCCGATCCGACGCCGGTCAGGTGGGCATCGCCGAGCTCCGTACGCCCGACGGACAGCGGCTGCTCGAGCTGTTCTCGCACCCGCTCGAGCTGCTCGCCCTCGGGCGCGGCGACCAGCCCGTGAAGATCGACGCCGCGCAGCTCACCGCCGCGCTGCGCGGCGACATCGGGCTGAGCGGCGTCGTGGTGGATCCGGCGGGCCCGTGGATCCGGCTGACGCGCGAACAGCTGCATCCGCTGCTCGCGGCGGACGGCTGAGCGCCGCACAGGACTGCCGCATCCGGAATCGTGCGCCGGTGCCCTATCGGATGCCGTGACCCGGCCCCTAGGGTCGAGGCATGGCGACCGAGCGCACGACGATCACGGTTCCCGGCCCGGACGGTGACCGCGAGGTCGCGCTCTCGAGCCCCGACCGTCTGGTGTGGCCGGACGTCGGCATCACCAAACGTGAGCTCGCCGACTACGCGCTCGCCGTCGCCGGGCCCTTCCTGCGCGCGAACGGCGACCGGCCGGTCTCGCTCGAGCGGTTCCGCGACGGCATCGGCGGCGAGAGCTTCTTCTCGAAGAACCCGCCCAAGGGCACGCCGGAGTTCGTCGAGGCGGTGACCGTGACGTACAACAGCGGGCGGCGGCATCCGCAGGTCGTGCTCACGGAGCCCGCGGCGATCCTGTGGGCGGTGCAGATGAACACCGTGGTCTTCCACCCGTGGGCATCGCTCGCGGCCGACCCCGACAATCCCGTCGAGCTGCGCATCGACCTCGACCCGCAACCGGGAACGGACTTCGCGGATGCGGTGGCGGTCGCGCCGCTCATGCGGGACGTGCTGGCGGAGGCCGGTCTCGACTCGTGGATCAAGACGAGCGGCAATCGGGGGATCCACCTCTTCTGCCCCATCGAACCGACCCACGAGTTCCTCGATGTGCGGCACGCGGTCATCGCGGCGGGCCGCGAGCTCGCGCGGCGCGAGCCCGACCGGGTCACGATGAACTGGTGGAAGGAGGAGCGCGGCGCGCGCATCTTCGTCGATTTCAACCAGGCCAACCGTGATCGCACGATCGCGGGGGCGTACAGTCCGCGGGCGCTGCCGAGTGCGACGGTGTCGACGCCGATCACGTGGGACGAGCTGCCCGGCGTCGATCCGCGCGCGTTCACGGTGCGCACCATACCGGAGCGGCTGCGCACCGTCGGCGACCCCTGGGAAGAGTTCGCCGCGCACCCCGGGCGCATCGACACGCTGCTCGAATGGTGGGAGCGCGATCTCGCGGACGGCCTCGGCGAGCTGCCGTTCCCGCCCGAGTTCCCGAAGATGCCCGGCGAGCCGCCGCGGGTGCAGCCCTCCCGCGCTCGCGCCCCCGAGTAGCCCCGGCCCCTGCGCGCGCCCGGCACGGGGTGCGGGCGCGTGGGGTTGCGGGTGCGCGCGGGGGTGCGGGTGCGCGCGGTTTCAGGAGAACGCGTAGGTTCAGGATGCGGGCGTGGGGTGGCGTCCTGATGTGCGGTGTTTTCCTGATTCGGCGTGGCGGCCGGCGCGCGGCAGGGGTCAGCGGTCGGCCGGCCGTCGGAGGATCGGCTGGGGCCGGGTGCTGGGGTGCGGGGTGCGCGGGTGCGCGCGGTTTCAGGAGAACGCGTAGGTTCAGGATGCGGGCGTGGGGTGGCGTCCTGATGTGCGGTGTTGTCCTGATTCGGCGTGGCGGTCGGCGCGCGGCAGGGGCCAGCGGTCGGCCGGCCGCCAGAGGATCGGCGCGGGGGTGCGGGGCCGAGGGGCGCGAAGGCACGGGGTGCAGGGGCGCGGCGGGGCGCGGGGGTGCGGGGCGCGCGGCGTGGGTCGCATCGCTGCGGTGCGCGCGGTTTCAGGAGAACGCGTGGGTTCAGGATGCGGGGTGGGGTGGCGTCCTGATGTGGTGTGTTTTCCTGATTCCGCGTGGCGCGTGGCGCGCGGCGCGCGGCCGTGGCAGGGGCGAGCAGTCGGCCGCTGGAGGATCGGCGTAGGGGTCTGGGTGCAGGGGCACGGGGTGCGCGCGGTTTCAGGAGAACGCGTGGGTTCAGGATGCGGGGGTGGGGTGGCGTCCTGATGCGGCGTGTTGTCCTGATTCCCCGGGGCGCGTGGCGCGCGGCGCGCGGCGGGGCTCAGTCCAACACGTCGGCGAGGTCGTAGGCGGCGACCTGCTCCAGCTGCGTGTAGGTGCAGGAGCGGGCCTCGCGGTCGGGGCGCCAGCGCTCGAACTGCACGGTGTGCCGGAACCGGGCACCCTCCAGCTGGTCGTACCGCACCTCGACCACGCGCTCGGGCCGCAGCCGCACGAACGAGACGTCCTTGGATGCCGCGAACCGCGACCGCTCGGTCTCACCGCTCATGGGCTCACCGTCCGCATCGCGCTCGACGAGCGGCGCCAGCTCCTCGACGAGCTCCCGCCGGCGTCTGTCGGTGAACGCGGACGCGCCGCCCACGTTCCGCAGCACCCCGTCCGCGTCGTAGAGCCCCAGCAGCAGCGACCCGACGCCGGTGCCGCTCTTGTGCACCCGGTACCCGAGCAGCACGACGTCGGCGGTGCGGGCGTGCTTGATCTTCAGCATCGTGCGCTTCCCGGGGGAGTACGGCGCATCGAGACGCTTCGCCACGACGCCGTCGAGCCCCGCGCCCTCGAAGTCGGCGAGCCAGCGCCGGGCCGCATCCGGGTCATCCGTCGTGCGGGTGACGTGGACGGGCGGCGGTACGGTGCCCAGCAGATCCACCAGCTCGGCGCGGCGCGTCGCGAACGGCTCCGGCTGCAGGTCTCGCTCGCCGCGGGCGAGCAGATCGAAGGCGATGAGGAGCGCCGGGGTCTGCGCGGCGAGTCGATCGACGCGTGACTGCGCGGGGTGGATGCGCTGGCTCAGGGTCTCCCAATCCAGCCGCTGCGCGCCCGCGGCGCCGACCGGGATGACGATCTCCCCGTCGATCAGGCACGGCTCCGGCAGGATCTCGCGCAGCGCCGCGACGAGTTCCGGGAAGTACCGGGTCAGCGGTTTGGCGCCGCGGGAGCCGAGCTCCACGCTCTCGCCGTCCCACGCGGCGAGCACCCGGAACCCGTCCCACTTCGGCTCGAACAGGTAGCCCGCCGCATCCGGCACCGTCGGCACGGCCTTGGCGAGCATGGGCGCCGGGATCTCGTAACGCATGCGCTCATCCTGCCCCCCGGGGCCGCTCGCGCGCACCCGGTTGCGCCCGAGCGGGCTACCGCTGCGCCTCGACCGGCTTCGGACGCGCCCAGCGGGCGGGGGTGTGCGGCCCGTCCCAGACCTGCACGATGCCCCACACGGTGGCGGCGATCGGCACGGCCAGGATCGCGCCGACGAGCCCGCCGAGCACGGTGCCGACCGTCAACGCGACGAGGATGACGAACGCGTGGAGCTTCATCGAGCGGCCCATGAGGAACGGCTGCAGGAAGTTGCCCTCGAGCTGGTTCACCAGCACCACGACACCCACCACGAACAGCGCATTGACCCAGCCGTTCGCGACGAGGGCGACGAGTGCGGCCAGGATCCCGGCCAGCGTCGCACCGACGATCGGGATGAACGCCAGCACGAACACGAGGACGGCCAGCGGGATCGCCAGCGGCACCTGCAGGATCAGCAGACCGATCAGGATGCCGACGGCGTCGACGAGCGCGACGGTCGCCGTGCCGCGCACATAGGAGCCGAGGACGGTGATCGTCTTGTCGCCGATGCGACGGCCGCGCTCGTAGCGGGAGCCGTGGAAGGGGCGCAGGAGGAACTCCCACATCCGCGGGCCGTCCTTCAGGAAGAAGAACAGGATGGTGACCATCAGCACCGCCCCGGTCACGAAGTTGGCGACCGCGCTCACCCCGGCGATCGCGCCCGAGCCGAACTGCGAGCTGGTCACGAAGTCGCCCGCCGCCTGCAGCCAGTCGTCGATCTGATCCTGCGTCGGCGCGAACGGCAGCGTGTTCACCCACGCGAGGAACTCCTGCACCCCGGCCTCGGCCTGCGTGTACAGATCGTCGTACTGGTCGCGCACGGCCCAGACGATGAGCCAGCCGACGCCGCCCAACAGCACCACGATCACCAGCAGCGTGATGATCGTCGCGAGCAGAGCGGGCACGCCGTGTCGCCGCATCCAGCCCATGGCTGGGGCGAAAGCCGCCGCGAAGATCAACGCGATGATCAGGGGGATCGTGACGAGGGTGAGGGAGTGGATCGCGAAGAAGATGCCGGCCGCGACGACGACCACCACGATGATCTGCAGGGCGCGGATGCCGAGCTGACCGAAGGGGTCGGCCCACAGGCTCCATGGCGGGCGCGTCGCCCGCTGCTCGGTGTCGGGGGCGGTCGGCGGCACATCGGGCGCGGAGCGTCGGAACAATCCCATGCGTCGACCGTAACGGCGTCGGCCGGCCGGAGGCGGCCGGTTGACGCCGGGCCTCGCGGCATGCAGCGCCGGGGCTCAGACGAACGCGCTCATCCCGGTGATGTCGCGCCCGATGAGCAGCGCCTGCACGCTCTCGGTGCCCTCGTAGGTGTGGATGGCCTCGATGTCGGCCATGTGCTGCGCGACCCCGTTCTCGAGCAGGATGCCGTTGCCGCCGAGCAGGTCGCGTGCCGTCTGCGCGATCCGGCGCGCCGCCCGGGTGTTGTGGTACTTCGCGAGCGAGGCCTGCGTGGGCAGCAGTCGCCCGTCCCGCTCGAGATCCGCCATCCGCCGGCAGTACAGCTGCATGGCGGTGAGGTCCTCGAGCATCCGGGTGAGCCGCTCCTGCACCATCTGGAAGCGGGCGAGGGGCCTCCCGAACTGGATGCGCTGCTGCGCGTACGACAGGGCCGCCTCGTAGCACGCGGTGGCGTGTCCGAGCGCCGACCAGGCGACCCCGGACCGCGTCGAGTAGAGGACCACCGAGGCGTCCTTGAACGAACGCGTGCCCGGCAGTACGGCATCGAGCGGCAGGCGCACGTCGTCGAGGCGGATGTGCGCCTGGTGGATGCCGCGCAGCGACGCCTTGCCGGTGATGACGGTGCCGGTGTACCCGGGGGCGTCCTGGGCGACGAGGAAGCAGCGCACGGCGTCGTGCTCGGCCGCATCCGGGTCGTCGACGCGCGCCCATACGAACGTGATGCCGCCGGATGCGCCGTTGCCGATCCACTTCTTCGTGCCGCTGAGCACCCAGCCGTCGCCGACGCGGCGGGCGGTCGTCTCGAGCGACACCGAGTCCGAGCCGTGGTCCGGTTCGGTCAGCGCGAACGACCCGAGCACCTCGCCCCGGGCGAGCGGCTCGAGCCAGCGCTCCTGCTGGGCGGCGCTGCCGAACAGGGCGAGGGTGCGGAGGGCGAGGCCACCCTGCACGGCGATCACGGTGCCCAGCGAGCCGTCGCCGCGGGAGATCTCCATGTTCACGAGTCCGGCGGCGAGCGGCGAGAACGCGGTGAGGCGGGGGTGGTCGATGCCGTCGGCGAAGAGGTCGAGGGCGCCCATCCGCTCGACGAGCTCGACGGGGTACTCCGCCGCGTCCCAGGCGGCCCGCATCCGGTCCCCGACCTCGTCGACGAATGCGCGGGCGCGGTCCCAGACGGCCCGGTCGGCGCTCGGGATGTCGGCGAAGACGGCGTAGTAGTCGGTCTCGCGGCGAGTCGTGACGTCGTAGTCGGCGACCCGCTCGCCGGGAAGGGTGCTCGTGCGCTCGCCGGGGACCGTGCTCATGCCGCCACGATAACCCGATGGGACCCTGTGCCGCGAGTCCTGGAACTCAGTCCCAGCAGCCGGCGGCGGGTGGTCAGAGTTCGGCCTGCAGGCGTCGGGCGAGCTCGGCGGGCGGCATGCGGCGCGGGAACACCGCGACCACGACGTCGTCGGATGCGCCCTCGCGGGCGCCGTCGCCGACCCCGAACCGGTCGAGGGCGTCGTCGAGCGCCCGTCGCAGCACCGTCGCCGGCACGCGCTTGGGTCCGCGCAGCAGCTGACGCAGCACATGGTTGTGCACGGCCGTCACGAGTGCGGCGAAACCCACGGCGTCGAGCGGGTCGAGCCCCGGCAGGGCGCCGCGCAGGTACTCGTCGAAGAGCCGCTCGTAGCGGAAGACCGTGACGATCTCGCGATCGCGGAGGGCCGGCACCCCGCGCACGACGGCGTAGCGGCGGCGGGCGAGGTCCGGGTCGGCGGCGAAGTGGCGATAGACCTGCAGCGACGCTTCGCAGACGGCCTCCCACGGATTGGCGTGCTCGTTCGCGAGATACTCGCGCAGCTGCCCGATGAGCACCTCATGATCGGCGAACACGACGTCGTCCTTGCCTCCGAACTGGCGGAAGAAGGTCGACCGCGAGATGCCCGCGGCCTGTGCGATCTGATCGACCGACGTCGCCTCGAAACCCTGCTGCGCGAACAGGTCGAGCGCCGCGGCGACGACGCCGTTGCGCGCGGTGGACGGGGAGGGCTGCTCGCTCATGTCGACAGCAGCCTAGACCCGCGTCGCGGCGGGATGCGCGACGCGATCGTCGGGGACTGTCAAGCCCCGTCGGCGCGGGCGGGTGCGGGATTGACTGCGGGCATGACCGCACTGTGGAACACGACGCACCGTGCCCCGTCGGGCACTCCGTTCACGACGACTCCGCACGAGGTCGTCGTCGTCGGGGCGGGCATCACCGGGCTCGCGACCGCGCTCATGCTCGCCCGGGACGGCGTCGACGTCGCGGTGCTCGAGGCGGGGGAGGTGGCGCAGCTCGCGACCGGCGCCAATACCGGCAAGGCGTCGCTGCTGCAGGGCACCCGGCTCTCGACGCTGCGCGCGCACCATCCGGCCGCCCTCGTGCGCGCCTATGTCGACGCCAACCGCGACGGTCAGGACTGGCTCGTGGGCGTCGCGGCCTCGGCGGGCGTGCCGTTCACCCGTCGCACGGCGTACACCTACGCGCAGACGACCGCCGGTCTGGCGTCCGTCGAGCGCGAGCTCGAGGCGGCCCGCGCGGCGGGGCTGCCGGTTCGTCGCGTCACCGCGGACGAGCTCGCCGGCCTGCCCTTCCCCGCCGTGGGCGCGGTCGCGCTCGACGACCAGGTCGCGATCGATCCGGATGCGGTCGCCGCCGCGCTCGCCCGGGAGTTCCTGGCCGTCGGGGGCACCCTGCACACCGGGGTGCGGGTGAGGGGCGTCTCGGTCCTGCCGCGGGTGCGGGTGCGCACCGACCACGGCGCGATGGCTGCGCGCGATGTGGTGATCGCGACCGGGACCCCGATCCTCGACCGGGGCCTGTACTTCGCGAAGCTGTCGGCGCACCGATCGTTGTGCGTCGCGTTCGAGGTGCCCGGGCACCTGCCGTCCGGGATGTTCCTCTCCGCCGACGACCCCTCCCGCTCGATCCGGTCCGTGACGGGGGGCGACGGACCCGTGGATCGGGCGCGACTCGTCGTCGGCGGCAACGGTCATCCGGTCGGCCGCGAGGCGTCCGAGCGGGCCGGCTACGAGGATCTGGTCGCCTGGACCCGTGCGCACTTCCCCGGGGCGGTCGAGACGCACCGGTGGTCGGCGCAAGACTACGAGTCCCACAACCTCGTGCCGTTCGTGGGAGTGCTGCCGCGTGCACGCGGCAGGGTGCGGATCGCGACCGGGTTCGCGAAGTGGGGGCTGACGAACGGGCCCGCGGCGGCGCTGCGCATCCACGCCGAGCTGCGCGGCATCCCGCGGCGTGATCGGCCGCGCTGGATGACACAGCTCGGTACGCGGCTCACGGTGCCGGCCGACCTCGCCCGCGGCGCGACCGAGAACGCGAAGGTGGTCGCGGCGGCGGCCTCCGGCTGGGCGGACGCCGAACGGACCGCGACCCCCGTGGCACGGCCGGCCGACGGCGCGGGCATCGTCGCGCAGCGCGCGGGGCGTCCCGTCGGCGTCTCGACCGTCGACGGGACGACGCGCGCGGTGAGTGCGATCTGCCCGCACCTGGGCGGTGTGCTCGCCTGGAACAACGCGGAGTGCACCTGGGACTGTCCGCTCCACGGGTCGCGGTTCACCGCCGCGGGCACGCGCATCGAGGGCCCGGCGCTGCGGGACCTGACCGCGATCCGGCCGGCGGCGGGCGACGCCGGGTCGGCCCCCGCGCCCTGAGGCCGGCCCGGCCGCCGACAGGTCGCACTCCGAGGCGGTAGTAGGCTGGGGCACTGGTCGATATCTCGACGTCGAGACGTTTTGCGCGTCGTCCCCCACCTCGTTCCAGCGAAGGACTGCACAGTGGATCTGTACGAGTACCAGGCACGTGACCTTTTCGAGAAGTACGAGGTGCCGGTACTCGCCGGCATCGTCGCGGACACCCCGGAGGAGGTGAAAGCGGCAGCCGAGAAGCTCGGCGGCGTCGTGGTCGTCAAGGCCCAGGTCAAGGCCGGCGGGCGCGGCAAGGCCGGCGGCGTGAAGGTCGCCAAGACTCCGGATGAGGCTTACGAGGCCGCCAAGACCATCTTCGGCCTCGACATCAAGGGCCACATCGTGAAGCGCGTGATGGTCGCCGCGGGTGCCCGGATCGCCCGCGAGTTCTACTTCTCGGTGCTCCTGGATCGTGCCAACCGCTCGTACCTGTCGCTCTCCAGCGTCGAGGGCGGCATGGAGATCGAGGAGCTCGCGGTGGAGCGGCCCGAGGCGCTTGCGCGCATCGAGGTCGACCCGCTCGAGGGCATCACGCCCGAGAAGGCGCTCGAGATCGCCAAGGCCGCGAAGTTCGAGGACGGCCTCGCCGAGAAGGTCGCCGACGTGTTCGTCAAGCTCTACGCGGTCTACACCGGTGAGGACGCCACGCTCGTCGAGGTGAACCCGCTCGTGCAGACCGAGGACGGCGACATCGTCGCGCTCGACGGCAAGGTCTCGCTCGACGAGAACGCCGGCTTCCGCCACCCCTCGCACGAAGAGCTCGAAGACAAGGATGCGGCCGACCCGCTCGAGGCCAAGGCCAAGGCCAACGACCTCAACTACGTCAAGCTCGACGGTCAGGTCGGCATCATCGGCAACGGCGCGGGCCTGGTCATGTCGACCCTCGACGTGGTCGCGTACGCGGGGGAGAACCACGGCGGGGTGAAGCCCGCCAACTTCCTCGACATCGGCGGCGGCGCCTCCGCCACCGTCATGGCCGCGGGACTCGATGTCATCCTCGGCGACGAGCAGGTCAAGAGCGTCTTCGTGAACGTGTTCGGCGGCATCACGTCGTGCGTCGCGGTCGCGGAGGGCATCGTCAAAGCCCTCGAGATCCTGGGCGACACCGCCACCAAGCCCCTCGTGGTGCGCCTCGACGGCAACCAGGTCGAGGAGGGTCGCGCCATCCTCGCCGCCGCCAACCACCCGCTCGTGACTCTCGCCGCAGGCATGGACGAGGGCGCCGACAAGGCCGCCGCCCTGGCCAACGCCTGAGCGCCGCATCCGGATAAGGACACAGAAATGTCGATCTACCTCAACAAGGACTCCAAGGTCATCGTCCAGGGCATCACCGGCGGCGAGGGCACCAAGCACACCGCGCTGATGCTGAAGGCCGGCACGCAGGTCGTGGGCGG